>NZ_JBBEWR010000008.1:0-97443 GCF_037646345.1 Ascidiimonas aurantiaca
GCCAGTTATACCATTACCCAGGCCGATATTGATGCGGGTAGTTTTAGCAATACTGCAACCGTGAGTGGTAATGATCCTAACAGTAACCCGATCAGTAGTTTATCTGATGATCCTGATGATACCACCGATGCAGACAGTGATACAGACGGGAATCCCGATGATCCAACAGTGACTACCTTTGTTCAGGAGCCCGGGATAACAGTACTTAAAGTAGATACCTTAAACGATGGCGGCGATGGCATTGCAGACGTAGGTGATACCATAACTTATATATTTACCGTAACCAATACCGGGAACGTAACCCTTAGCGGTGTAAACATAACCGATCCGGCAGTAACCGTTTCTGGTGGCCCTGTTGCCAGTCTGGCACCGGGAGCAGTGGATAACACCACTTTTACTGCCAGTTATACCATTATGCAGACCGATATTGATACAGGTAGTTTTAGCAATACTGCAACTGTGAGTGGTAATGATCCCAACAGTAACCCGATCAGTAGCTTGTCTGATGATCCTGATGATACCACCGATATTGATAGCGATTCTGACGGAAACCCTGACGATCCTACCGTAACCATACTTCAACAACCAGACATTACCATTACTAAGGTAGATACTTTAAACGATGGTGGCGATGGCCGTGCAGATGCCGGTGATACTATTACCTATGTATTTACAGTAACTAACACCGGGAATGTTCCTTTAACAGATGTAACAGTAAGTGATCCTTCCGTAAACATTACCGGAGGACCAATCACAAGTTTAGCTGTTGGAGCAGTTGATAATACCACATTTAGCGGAACATATACGATCACTCAGGCCGATATTGATACGGGCAGCTTTAGCAACACTGCTACCGTAACCGGTAATGATCCTAGCAGTAACCAGATCAACAGTTTGTCTGATGATCCCGATGATACGACTGACGTAGATAGTGATGCAGACGGAAACCCGGATGATCCAACCGTTACCATACTTCCGCAAATAGGAACCGTAGCACTTACAAAAGAAGCTAGTCCTCGTAATTTCCGCGAAGCCGGTGACCTCATAACCTATACATTGACCGTTACTAATACAGGAAACGTTACTTTGAACAACGTAGTCGTAACTGACCCTGGTGTGAACATTACTTCAGGACTTCCTATTAATACATTAAGTCCGGGAGCATCTTCTATAGTAGTTGCCGAGTATGTAATTACTGCTACCGATGTAAATAACGGGCAATTTACAAACGCTGCACAGGTGTCTGCAAATTCAGTCGTGGGTGTTGTGAATGACGATTCCGACGATCCTAATGATCCTACAGATATAGATCCTGATAGTGATGGAAACCCCGATGACCCCACCATAGTGCTTCTGGATGTAGATGGAGATGGTGTTCCCAACATGGTTGATATAGATAATGACAACGACGGAATAGTGGATGCTCTTGAAGGAACAGGAGATTCAGATAATGATGGTATTCCTGATTACCTGGATATTGACAGTGACAATGACGGTATTCCCGATAACGTAGAAGCTCAGGCGACGGGCTCCTACATTGCGCCTACAGGGAATGATACCGATGGCGACGGGCTGGACGATGCTTATGATCAGGACGGAAGCGATACCGGATTACTACCTGAAAATACCGATAATGCAGATCTGCCTGATCATCTGGATGATGATAGCGATAACGATGGTGTAAGCGATCTTATTGAAGGGAATGATAGCAATGAAGATGGAATTGCCGATAATATACCTTCCGGCACTGATACTGATAGTGATGGACTGGATGATGCTTTTGAAGGAAATGATGTAAATGACGGATATGTCGTAAATGCCGGTATAAACAACCCGGAAAACGATTTGCCGGATACTGATGGTACAGAAGACGTTAATTATCGTGATACCGATGATGATGGTGACGGTGTAGATACCGAGTTTGAACTAGATCCTTCTGCAAACGGCGGTGATCCGGATGATACCGATGGAAATGGCATACCTGATTATCTGGATGATGACGATGACGGAGATAATATACCAACCATTGATGAAAATGCAGATCCTAATGGCGATGGAAATCCTGATGATGCCTTCGATACCGATGGTGACGGGACACCAGATTACCTTGACCCTAATAACCCGGTAGATGAGGACGATGAAATAACAGTGTATCAATTGCTAACTCCAAATGACGATGGGACCAACGATGTACTGGTTATAGGTAATATTCAAAACTTCCCTGAAAACACCGTTCGAATATTTAACCGATGGGGTGTACTTGTTTACGAGACCAATGGCTACAACCCGGTGAATAACTTCTTTGACGGAAGATCTGACGGTAGAGCTACCTTCAGAAAAAATGAATTGTTACCCGCAGGTACCTATTACTACGTTATTGAGTATGAAACCAGTGGAGATCGCAAAAGTAAAGCAGGTTATATATATATAAACAGATAGATACGGAGGGTATTCCCATACCCTCCATCTTTTATAAATACTTATAAATGATGAAAAAATACTATATTATTCTTATCGTTTTGTTGGTTGCTTCTTTTCAATCTGTTGAAGCACAACAAGATGCTCAGTACACGCAATATATGTATAACACGCTGAGTATAAATCCTGCTTATGCCGGAAGCCGTGGGGTTTTAAGTATTGCGGGATTATACCGTAGTCAATGGGTAGGTCTTGATGGTGCGCCTGAGACCGGAACCTTTAACATTCACTCGCCTATAGGCCCTAAAGGTAAAGTAGGTTTAGGTTTTTCAGTAATTAATGATCGAATAGGAGAGGGAGTAAATGACGAAACCTATTTTGATATAGCATTTTCCTATACCATTCAAACATCGCCCACAGGTAAAATGTCTTTTGGATTAAAAGCCGGCGGGCATCTTTTAAATGTAGATTTTACCCGATTGAATCAGTTCACATCAGAACTGGGGCAGGACAACAATATCGATAATCGTTTTTCTCCAAATCTTGGTCTTGGGTTTTACTATCATACCGATAAGTTTTACGTAGGGCTGTCTGCCCCTAATTTATTAGAAACCGATCACTTCGAAGAATCACCAACGTTCAATACCGAAGGAAGAAGCGTTTCCTATATTTCCAGAGAACGTATAAATTATTATCTAATCACCGGATATGTGTTTGATCTTAATCCTACACTCAAGTTTAAGCCTGCATTGCTTACCAGAGCAGTTAGTGGTGCTCCGCTACAGGTAGATCTGTCTGCCAATTTCCTGTTTAACGAGAAATTAATTCTGGGTGCAGCCTATCGTTGGGATGCAGCCCTAAGCGGACTCGTTGGGTTTCAAATATCAGACCAGCTAATGCTAGGCTTAGCTTACGACAGAGAAACTACTCAATTGGGAAGAGCAGAGTTTAATGACGGCTCATTTGAGGTATTTGTTCGCTTTGAGCTATTTAGAAATTTTGATAAAATCATATCGCCCAGATTCTTTTAAAAGCACAGATTATGAAAAAAATTACTTTACTACTATTTTATGTGCCTATTTTATTTTTTCATAGTGCACTTGCACAGGAAGCAAAAATAGAAAGAGCCGAAAAGCAGTATGATCGATATGCTTTTATAAGAGCTATTGATATTTATGAACGGGTAGCCGAGAAAGGATATAAATCTGCAGAAGTATTTAAGAAGCTGGGAAATTCCTACTATTATAATGCTAACTATGAAAAATCAGCTAAATGGTACAAAGAGTTGATGGCTCTAAATGACCCCGGGACTGAGGCAGAATACTATTTCAGATATGCACAATCATTAAAGGCCCTGAAATTATATGAAGAAGCCGATCAAATGATGGAAAAGTTTAATGCCCTTACAGCGACAGACACCCGTGCTCAACTTTTTGAAGAGCAACCACAATACCTGGAAGTGATTAAATTTCAGTCAGGAAGATATCGAATCGAATCCTTCCCGCAAAATTCTCCTTATGCTGATTTTGCACCTTCGTTTTATCAAAAATCCCTGGTGTTCTCATCTGCAAGAGATACGGGAAGATTTACAAGATATAAACACGCATGGAATGATGAGCCGTTTTTAGATCTGTATGGAGGCCCGCTTTCAGGAAACGATGCAGTACAGGGAATTCAAAAATTTTCAAAGAACCTGAATACGCGTTTTCATGAATCTACTACCGCTTTTACCAAAGATGGAAATACCGTGTATTTTACACGTAGCAATTACACCAATAAGAAATATGGAAAAGATGAGAAGGGCATTAACAGGCTGAAGATCTACAAGGCGACTCTTAAAGAAGGAGAATGGACCGATATAGAAGAATTGCCATTTAACAGTAATGACTATTCAGTCGCGCACCCTGCTTTGGATGCACAGGAAACACGTTTGTATTTTGTTTCAGATATGCCAGGGTCAGAAGGGCTTTCAGATATCTATTCAGTTGAGATCAAATCAGATGGTTCGTATGGAGAACCGGTTAATCTTGGAAAAAGTGTTAATACCGGGGGAAGAGAAACCTTTCCTTATGTGAGTACCAACGGTAATTTGTATTTTGCTTCCGACGGGCATCCTGGTCTGGGAGGGCTTGATGTCTTTGTAACCACAGTAGATGCTAATGGAAATGCAGCCGAGGTACACAATGTTGGAAGACCTATTAACAGTCCGGAAGACGATTTTTCCTTTATTATAGATGATACCACAAAACGGGGCTTCTTTGCTTCTAACCGCGATGGTGGTATGGGAAGCGATGATATCTATATACTGGAAGAAACCGAGGCACTACAACTTACCTGTAAGCAACAAGTAACTGGTGTGATAACAGATAAAGATTCCGGTCAGCCTATTGAAAACGCAGAAGTACTGAGTATAGATACTGATAATAATGTAGTTGAACGTTCATATACAGACGCTTCAGGTACGTATGCACTAAGTATTGATTGTACGAAAGACGGCTTTGTAAGAGCTTCTAAGGAAGGATATTTGACCAACGAATCTTTAGTGAAAGCTTCCTATAGCAGAGAGCCCATAAAAGTAGATCTGGAATTGGAAAAAGATGCCGTAACCGCCGGTTTGGGTGATGATCTTGCCAAAATATTACAGCTTAAACCTATCTATTTTAACTTTGACAAGTGGAAAATACGAAAAGACTCTGAAATAGAACTGGCTAAAGTATTGGCTGCTATGGAAAAATATCCTACACTTAAAATAGATATAAGATCGCATACAGATAGTAGAGGAGGCGACAGCTATAATCTTCGCTTATCAGAAAAAAGAGCAAAAGCTACCATAGATTATCTGGTGAAAAATGGAATTGATCCTTCAAGGCTTTCAGGAAAAGGATATGGAGAAACCCAACTCGTAAATGAATGTAGTAATGGTGTGAAGTGTCCGGTAGAAAAGCATGAGAAAAACAGAAGATCAGAGTTTGTGATTATGCAATAACCAATATTGAAAACATATATAGAAAGCGTTTCCTTGCAGGAACGCTTTTTTTGCTTTTTAAACAAAAAAAGGTGTATTTTCTTTGAAAAAAAAGGAAAAAATCTTATTATAAAAGATGTTAATAACGGATATTCCTTATTTTTTTTGAGGTATAACCGTAAGGCAACTAGATTATATAGTAGTAACTTCATAGTTTAAAGTTTCGGTTTAATTAGCGGCGATTAAAACTACCTGTATTAATAACACAGGTGGCTTTATCGATAATAGGTTAACCTTCCCTTATGAGGTATTCATATGTAATCATAGATAATGATGACGAGGCCGTTGATGATCTTCGCAAAGTCTTGGGGCAGTTTCCTGACTATTACTGTAGAGGTATTGCTAAAAATGAAGAAGAAGCGGTTAACCTTATAATGGAACAAACTCCCCAACTTGTATTTTTAGAGCCCGAAGTTCCCGGAGAATACAATTCTATAAGTGCTTTTTCTGTGATCAAAGAACTTAAAGGATACCTTACCGAGTTGCCCATGGTTATTGTAGTAACCAAATCGATACAATACTCTATTCAGGCCATACGTAATGACGTTTTAGATTATGTACTAAAACCTTCAAATATACATGAAATCCGAAAGGCACTTTTCAGATACAAGAAAAAAAGAGGAACAGACCCCGATACCATTTGTATAAAATCGTACGGAGATTATAAGTTTATAGAGATCGATGATATTCAATATTTAAAAGCCGATAATAATAATACAGATTTCTTTCTTAACGATGGAAATAAAATAAGTGCTTTTAAAACGTTAAAGCATTTTGAAACGGCTCTTCCCGATTATTTTGTAAGAGTTCATAACAGTTATATTATAAACACGAATTATGTCTCCCGAATACATTTTGGCAGGTTTCGGTGTTCCATCAAATCGTCTGATGAACTAATTCCTTTCTCCAGAACGTATAAACAAAATGTTGAACTGATAAAAAATTCAATGAAGAATAAAAATATTCTTGAGTTTTAAAAAATTTAGAATCTGTAGATTACCCTTTTTTCTTCTACGAATACTACCATTTGCCTGCAACTTACTAAAAGCGGCTTTTTACAACCTCAAAGTACCTTTTTACTGCTTAAATTTGTATATGCAATAGTCCGGAATATTACACATACATAAAGAAGCTTCTCATAATTTAAATACTAATAAATCAAGTTTTACTTGAATTTTAAAGTCGTTATCCATGACTTTCATGGTACGGCTGTACCCAAACTAAAACGTCTAATTAAACTTAAATAATGATGAAAAAATTTAAATTCTTTTACCTGATCTCGGCTTTTTGTCTTCTTGCAGCATCATTTACATCCTGCGAACCCAATAATGTAGATGAAGAAGTATATTTAACGAAAAGTGCAGATACCGGAAATCAACAGCACGATCCTGCGAAACCGGGAGACTAATAAATATCAGAAATAACAGAAAAAGAATGTCTGAAATATTCAATATTTCAGACATTCTTTTTATTTTTAACACTGGTCATAAATCAAATGTTAAACGATTTCCGTCTCCAAAAGGAACCTATGAAGCTTACAAAAAATGTACTTACATATATCGTTATTCTCGTAGTACTTGCTCCGGGATGCCAGAAACAAAGAAACTTCTCCTCCCGGGACAATGCAGTTTTAACAGATAGCCTACACCTTTTTCTGGAAAGGTCAAAAGATGAATCTATTGAGCTTCCTGTACGTTTGGTATATGCAAAAAAGGCAAATGAACTGGCACTTATCAAAAATTATTCAGATTCTCTTAAAATAGCATCTACCCTTAACCTCTCGCTATTATCATATTTTGATAACAATAAACGTAAATTCAAGGAGTATTCGGAAGAGGCGTTACAAATGGCCAAAGAATTTAATGATTCACTGGGAGTTGCCGTTTCCAACCGGTATCTGGGAAGCTATTTTATGGAAAAAAACATGAATGACAGCGCCTATTATCATTTTTACAGGGCAGAACGCATGTACCGGAACATTGGAGATGCTGCCAGTACCGGTAAAGTGTTGCTCAATATGGCTATTGTACAGAGTAATGAAAAAGATTATATAGGGAGTGAAGGATCAGCAATTAAGGCACTTCAGTATTTTCTGGAGTTAGAAAATCATCGTTTTACTTCTTCTACTTACAATACACTCGCTATAGTTTCTAATGAATTAAAAAATTATGATGAAGCTATAAAGTACCACGAAAAATCATTGGAATATAAGAGAAAGGCCAGAATGGGAAAACTGGCTGAAATAGGTACTTACAACAATCTTGGCGTAGTATATCAGGGTAAAAATGATCTTACTATGGCTAAACGATACTATAACGATGCACTTAACAGTCTTCCGGTTGATGAGATACCACCAAGATCGTATGCCATGTTACTGGATAATCTGGCCTATGCCCGTTTTTTAAATGGAGAAAAAGAAGGGTTACCCGAGGCATTTTTTAGGCCACTTTCCATACGGGATAGTATTGATGACGTACCCGGAAAAATTGTAAATAACATTCATATAGCAGAATTTTATATATCCAATGCCGATACCGCACTGGCCAGAACACATGCGACCAGGGCTCGTGATCTGGCAGAAAACTCAAATAATTACGGTGAAATGTTAAGGCCATTACTGTTACTCTCCCAGATAAGCGGGGGTAAAGAAGGGTTAAGCGCTGCAAAAAAATATATTCAAATAAGTGATAGCCTTCAAAAAGAAGAACGAAAAAAAAGAAATCAATTTGCGCGAATTCGTTTTGAAACTGATGAGATAGAACAACAAAACCGGGAAATATCCAGACAGAAAGACTTTTTTATTGCCAGCTCGGCAGTTCTGCTGGTATTTGGGGTACTTATTTATATTATTAAAAAACAGCAGGCGCGAAACAAAGAGCTTAAATTTAGCAAAGCACAACAGGAGAAAAATGAAGAAATATATAACCTGATGCTGTCTGAACAAAGAAAACTGGATGAAGGAAGGCAACAGGAAAAACAACGAATTTCACAAGAATTGCACGATGGGGTATTGAGTAAACTTTTTGGTACGCGTTTAAACTTAGACAGTCTAAATCATAAGAATGATACCGAAACCGCTAAAAAGCGTACCAAGTATATTGATGAACTAAAACTTATAGAGCAGGAAATACGACAAATATCACACGATTTAAGTTCTGAGATCTATGACTCTAACCTCGGATATACAGAAGTTATAAGTAATTTAATATCTTCGCAATCTGAAGTAGGAAATTTACGTTATAAATTTCAAAACGATTCTCAGATAAGTTGGGAATCAGTATCCAATAAAATTAAGATACACCTTTACAGGATCCTTCAGGAGGCCCTCCAGAACATAAATAAGCATGCAAATGCTAATAATGTAAGTGTTACTTTCAAAAGAATTGGAGAAACACTCTTACAGGTCCATATTTCAGATGATGGTGTTGGCTTCGATGGCAATAAAACCAAAAGCGGAATAGGCTTGAAAAACATTAATTCGAGAGTTCGCGAAATAGATGGTGAATTGTACGTGGATTCTAAAATAGGTAAAGGAACAAATATTAATATAAGTATATCAGTATAGCTAAACAAATAAGCCTCAACACGATGGAAAAAAAATTGAATATTTTGATGATAGATGATCATCCAATGATACTTGAGGGGTATAAAAATACTTTGCTGGGAGCAGACGATCTGGACTATTACATAGAAGTAACTACCGCTTCAGACTGTGATAGTGCGTATGAAGAAATTAAAGCAGCGGCACAATTTAAACCTTTTGACGTCATATTTGTAGATATAAACCTCCCTCCTTCCAGAGAGGAACATATTACATCTGGTGAAGATCTGGCAATTAAAATACGCCAGCTAACTCCCAAAACCAAAGTTATTGTTTTAACCATGTATAACGAAAATCACAGAATTCACAATATTCTCAAGAATATAGACCCCGATGGCTTCTTGATTAAAAGTGACCTTACTTCCAGTGAATTGCTCTTGGCTTTTAAAATGGTACTTAACAATCCGCCTTACTACAGCAGTACCGTTAAAAATCATCAAAGACTGCGTATCAAAAACGATTTCTCTCTTGATGAAAAGAACATGAAAATACTATATCATCTTTCAAGAGGTGTAAAAACAAAAAACTTAACAGAGCATGTGGGCCTTTCATTAAGCGCTATTGAGAAAAGGAAAAACCAGATCAAGGAATTGTTTGGAATAGGTGATGGAGATGATGAAGTGCTTCTTCGGGAAGCCCGAAACAGAGGGTTTATTTAAAAGTGTTAAAAAAAGCAAATATTTATGGTTTTAACGTAAATATTTTATGCTAAAAACACAAGGTATTTACACGCATTATAAATACATTTGAATATCATATGATTAGAGTTTGTCACCTTTAATTTATATGATTGGTGTTTGTACACGCATGTTGTATAAATGGAGAACTAATCATTCTTCAAAAAATGGTTTAAGAGTAATTGTTGGGGGGCCAACAATCAACGGTGAGACTCCAGGGATTATCATAAGATAATCCCGGAGACGAGCCGGAAAATCTTCAAAAACCCAACTTTAAGTAGTGAGACTTCTTATTCAGTAATACCTTTGTCTGGTATATATTAAGCTAAATTGTATTATTTTTGATGCATGAGTAAAGAAAAAGTACTTCTCGTAAATGAGAATGATGAGCAAATTGGGGTAATGCCTAAAATGGAAGCTCATGAAAAAGGGTTATTGCATCGGGCATTTTCGGTATTTATTTTAAACTCCCGTAATGAACTTATGTTACAGCAACGTGCTTTGCATAAGTATCATTCCCCTGGTTTATGGACCAATACCTGCTGTAGCCACCAACGTGAAGGGGAATCTAATTTAGAAGCAGGTAAAAGACGGTTGTTTGAAGAAATGGGCATTGAAACCGAACTGGAAGAATTATTCTCATTTATATACAAAGCCCCTTTTGATAATGGCCTTACTGAACATGAGTACGACCATGTAATGGCAGGCCGGTATGATGGTGAACCCGCTATTAACCCAGACGAAGCAGCCAGTTGGAAATGGATGCCTCTTGAAGAAGTGCATAAAGATATAATTGAGAATGAAGGGAATTATACGGTGTGGTTCAAAATTATTTTTAATCGTTTTTATGACCATTTAAAACAGTTCTAGGAATTCCTTTTGTATTGTGTCAAATCTTGTCCAGATAAGAGCATGACCTGCTCCTTCCAATGTAATGAGCCGGGTGTTCTTTTTTTCGTTGTGTAATTTAATACTGTTATCTAAAGGAACTATCATATCTTCATTACCGTGTATGACAATTGTGGTAGTTTCTAGATCCTTCCACTGTTCTTCAAACCCCTGCAGGTCAGTTTTATGATTCAGTTTTTCAATAGAGGCACTCCTCCAGATGTGCGGTACCAATGGTCTTGTTAATTCCCATTTGTAAAAATGAATAGGGAAAGGAATGACCTCAAACTCTGAGTAAAGTGCGGGGGCAAATAATACAATTTTCTCAGTTTTATGCTGTAAAGCGTACGCCAGGGCAATAGGGCCTCCGTACGAATACCCTACTAATGAGACCTCCTTTAAACCAAATTCAGAAATTATATAGTGCAGTAATAAGGCTTCTTTGGTAATTGAATTTAAAACAGGAGTATTTTTACCCGGGCCGTACCCCAAACGATCGTACGATATCAGATTTGCTTTTTGCCGTAATTCTTTATGGCTCATGTATTTTGAAAAGTCTGTAGATGACCCAATAGAACCATGAACAAATATGATAGAAGGAAGCCCGGGGTTAATAGTCCCGGCAGAAACTACACGTATAGACTTCCCTTCAAATTTTAAATAATGTATCTTTGCATTGGTCTCAAGTTCTTTAAAAGTTGTAAGTACTTTTTTATCACTTTTAGGAGATGAAAACGTATAAAAAGTAACAAGTGCCGCTCCCGTAAGTACTATAAACAGGAGAAAAAGATACTTTAGGATTTTTTTAAACTTTTTCAAGTGTTTGTGTTTTTAAGAATAATACCTTATGAAAGTAAAAATACACAGAAAAGCTCATTTTAACGCTGCCCACAGGCTTTATCGGAAAGATTATTCTGACGAGAAAAACAAAGCAGTGTTTGGTAAATGTAGCAATCCCCATTACCACGGTCACAATTACGAACTCATTGTAGGAGTGAAAGGTGAGATTGATAAGGAAACGGGTTTTGTTATGGATATGAAAGTGCTAAAAGATCTTATTAAAGAAGAAGTTGAAGAAGCATTTGATCATAAAAACCTGAACATAGAGGTTCCTGAGTTTAGCACACTCAACCCTACGGCCGAGAATATAGCCGTGGTTATCTGGAATAAGTTGAGAAAGCATATTCGTACAGACCTGGAACTGGAAGTTGTTTTATATGAAACCCCTCGTAATTTTGTAACTTATACCGGAGATTAATGAGTTTAAGAACAGGAGATACCATTCCCGATTTTACCTTAAAAGACCAGAACGGAAACGATTTTCACAGTCTCAGTTTAATAGGTAAGCAACCTCTGGTTTTATTCTTTTACCCTAAAGATTTCACACCCGGTTGTACAAAAGAAGTGTGTAACTTTCGGGATCATTATGAAAGTTTTGTCGATCTTGGAGCCCATGTGGTAGGTATAAGTAGTGATTCACAACAGTCCCACCATAGGTTTTCCCAAAAGTATTCTCTTTCATTTCAGTTGCTTGCAGATAAAGGAGGTAAAGTTCGAAAATTTTTTGGGGTTCCCGGAGCAGTTTTAGGACTGTTGCCTGGAAGAGAAACCTATGTTTTTGATAAAGACGGAAAAGTAATTATGCTATTTAACAGCATACGAGCCGATAATCACGTAAATAAGGCCTTAAAAGCACTTTTAAAATTAAAAGAAGCATAACTAACATGTACCCGTTGAAATTTAAACCTGTTTACAAAGAAAGGCTATGGGGAGGAACCAAGCTAAATACAGTTCTGAATAAAGATATACCGGGGGAAGGTATTGGTGAGAGTTGGGAATTGTCTGGAGTAGAGGGAGATGTATCAGTAGTAGCAAACGGTGCGTTTGCCGGGAGTACCCTTACAGAGCTTATAGATAGAGAAAAAGACTGTTTACTCGGTAAAAAGGTATATAGCAAATTTGGAGAAACATTTCCAATACTTGTAAAATTTATTGATGCCCGGCAGGATCTTTCCATTCAGGTGCATCCCAATGATATGTTAGCAGCTCAAAGACACAAAAGTTTTGGTAAGACAGAGATGTGGTATATTATGCAGGCCGATAAAGATGCCCGGTTAATTGTTGGTTTTAACAGAGATGTAAGCCGCGCAGAATATGAAGAACATCTGGCACATAACACTCTTGAAAAGTTACTTAATTACGAAAAAGTAGCAGAAGGCGATACTTTTTTTATTAATACCGGAAAAATACATGCCATTGGCGGGGGGATTATGCTGGCAGAAATCCAACAGACCTCCGATATTACATACAGAGTTTATGACTGGAACCGTAAGGATAAGAATGGCAATACCCGGGAGCTGCATACCGAAATGGCGTTAGATGCTATAGATTATGACCGTAAAGATGATTTTAAGGTAATCTATAAACAGGATAAGAACACCCCGCACACGATGGTGGAAAGCCCATATTTTACAACCAATTATATCGCTCTTGAAGGCGTTTTGCAATTAGATCTTTCACAACTGGACAGCTTTAGTATCTATCTTTGTGTAGAAGGAGAGGTGCAAATAGCGAATACAGAGGGTTCAGAACTTCTTAAAAAAGGAGAGACCGCATTGGTATCTGCTGCTACAGAAAAACTGGAATTAAGAGCTAAAAAAGCGAAAGTATTGCAGGTACATTTATAATAAGTGTATTTTTGTACTTAAAATTTATTTTATGGCAAGTATAAAGAATTTAAAGAAAGACATTAATAATGTTTTGGGGGACATTATAGATGGAGTGTATCTATGGGAAATGACTACCGGAAATTCGGCTTCTGAGAAAGGAAATGCGATTATAGATGAGGCGATTGCGGTATTTGATGATCTAATTGTAAAAGTAAATGATAAAACCGTAGAAAATAGAAAAAAGCACCTTAAAGAAGTAACAGAAGAGTTTGAAAAAAGATCTCAGGAACTGGTTGATAAACTCAATAAATTATAAGTTCCGCATTTGGTACTATATAAAAACAACGGCTGCCTTTAAGGCAGCCGTTGTTTTTTGTAAAATATTCACGATCTCATTATCATAAAAACCCCATAACTATTTAAAGTGCTTTTCAAGCCATTAAGAAGTTAAGTACATTTGGAAATATAAAATAAATAATTAGAGTGAATTGACTGCGTCACGCACTTGTAGGTATTTCACTATGATGAAATACCCACAGGTGCTAAACCATACCACTACTTATACACTCTACCTTATAGGCAATTATGACAATCAAATCGAATGAATGAAAATCTAATCGCAATACTAATATTACTCATATACTTTTCTCCGGTTTTTTATCAATTGGGATTAGTGATAAAAGAGAGTAAAAAAGGAAATAAAACTCCACTAAAGAAGTTTAAAAAGTTCTTGAAATATAGTGTTGTGATAATTATTCCAATAATAATCATATTTGGAATTTTAAGCCATACCAATTACCTGAACTATGAAAAACCCTTGACATTTGACAAATATGAACAAATAACATTTGAAAATTTTAGAGGTTTAGAGTTTTTTAAAAAATCACTTTATGGAAATGAAAGGTTTGCTTACGTAGTTACATCTATAGATAGTGATATTGATGACAATTCTGTAACTGTTCAATCCTTTTTCTATCCTTCACGTTCATTTGTTTACAAAAAGAACACAAACAGTAAGGAACTACTAACACACGAGAAATATCACATAAAAATTACTGAATTGTTTGCAAGAAAAGCAAAAGAAAAAATATCAAAACTCAGTAGATTTGACAAAAACAAAATTGAAGCAATAATTCGTCAAGCAAAAAAAGAAGAACGAAAATTTCAAAAAGAATATGACTACAATACTTTCCACAGTTACGTTTTAAGCGAACAAAAAAGATACGAGAAAGAAGTTGACAGTTTACTAAATTTACTAAACGAATATAAAGAACCAAAAATTGAATTTAATGACAAAAATTAGGCTTATACTTTTTGCTTTAATAAGCATAGTTCTCACAAATTGTAATACAGAAAAACATGAATTCCCACTTGACAAACGCTATTGGGACTTAAACGACTATGACAAAGTAGTTCTAGAACTTAATTATGGATATGAAGCGGACGAAAAACTTCCCACTTTTGCCGACCCGAAAACGAGAATTATTGTAGAAAAACTTACTGACCAACAGAATTTTAAAATTGTTCTTGACGACAACGAATTAGGACTTAAACATAGAAACGATGTGGCTGAAAAATTCTTCAACGAATGGAAAGATATGAGTAAAATCTATGATGCACTCGATAGAAAAGATCAATACTTATATGACAAAGAAATGCTGGCAGTTTGGCATTTTGGTTTGGGACTTCAACTAAAATATTTCAAATTAGGAAATGATCAAATAAAAGAAAATGCAGATGACCCAAATTCTTCAAGGGTTAAAAATAATATCAACTCAAACGTTAGCACACTAATAAAAAACTATCTAATTTATTTAGACGAGATAAATAACGAGAAAGCGTTTACAGAAGAGGGAAAAGCAAAACTTGCAGAAGGGATTGACAAATATTTTCCTGCTTTGATTGAACTTTACCCAAACGCAAATTATAGCGGAATGAAAAACAAAGCGGAATTAATGCTCAAAAAAAGTGAAACGGACAAAATAAAGTCCTCTTTAAATAGATTAATTGAGCTAATTGATTCAAAAAAAGAAACTCAAAATAAATAACCACCTACAAGAATGGCTATAAGTAATTGCCTCTTCTCATCTACTTTGAAAATTCCTATGGAATTTCCAACTTTATACGTACTTGTAAAGCCTGCCGGAAGGCAGATTATCGTGTTAACAGGCGCAACTATTCATAGCCGAACTGCTGTTAGTTAAAACCACCAAAAAATACTTAAAAAGTATTCAATAAAAATAAACTATGATTAGAAGAAATAGTGTTTCAATTGGTATCAAAGCAGTCATGAAACTTGGAAAAGCTCTGATTTTTCTCGGAATTATTTTTTTATTGACACCTTTAAGTCAGGTAAATGCTCAATCGTTAAATTCAATAAAAACAAAAAATGTAATATTCAAAAGTGAAGGAGTGGATCTGGCCGGCACAATTTATGAACCAGAACACTCATATGCAGCATTAGTTATAGTACATGGATCAGGCCAGGTAACTCGAATGTCTGAATTCGCAAAACTTTTGGCGAAAAACGGGATCTTGGTATTGACCTATGATAAACGTGGAGTTGGAGAATCAGGAGGGGTTTATGCCGGTCCGGAAGTGGGGACTAACAATATTAGTTCAGATAATCTAAATCTGTTAGCCAAAGATGCAAGTGCTGCCGTGAGTACACTGCATGAACACAACAAAAATATATCTATAGGTCTTGTTGGCTTTAGTCAGGCAGGGTGGATCATCCCAATCGCCGCAAATGAGAATCCGCTGGTAGAATACATGGTCTTATTTAGTGGTCCTACAATTACAACCCTAGAACAACTCAGGTTTCAGTTTTACACCAATGGGAATATTGATTTTTGGGAAAACCATACAGAAGCAGACGCTCGTGAACACATCAACAATGCCCCCGACCAATATCAATTTACAAGTACTGACCCGAAAGTTACGCTGAATACTCTCTCAATTCCGGGTTTGTGGCTTTTTGGTGAAAAGGACATACAGATTCCTGTAAAAATAGATATAGAGCATTTGAATACATTTAAAGCTAATGGAAAACCATTTGAGTACTGTTTATTTCCAGCATTGGGTCATAAAACTGCATTTTCAGATTCTACTGAACCGGTTGATATTGCAATTCAATGGGTAAAAAGAGAAGTTAAAAAATCAAAAACAATGATAAATGCGAAAGAGTAAGATAAAACAGGTGTCTGCAATATCGGCTTTAAGCAATAGTGGTTTAAATGGTACTACCAAAAGATAAACATAAATAGAGATCAGTACAAAACTAAAAAGCTGGTGAGCAAAATACAATCTGCTCACAAGTAGTAGGTGCCCGGAATTGCAAAAGTCATTTTTTAGCCCGAAATTTAAGCTCGGCAAATCATAACTGATAGCTGTAAGGGACCACTGAGGTATAGAAAGTAATTATAAATATATTTAAAACTAAAAACTAAAAACTAGAAAATAATGAAAAAAGTACAACCAATTATCCTAAGCATGTTTATAACACTGGCATTCGTTGCCTGTAACAAAAGCAATGACTTTCACAAAGAGCTAGCCGAAGAACATGCAGCTTTTGAAACCGAACATAAAAGTATGGAAGAGGCTCACAATAAGATGGAACAGGAGCATAAAAAAATGATGGAAGAACATTCACGGATGATGAGTGTCGATGACACACTTCATATTCAAATGGAAATGAAACACGAAGCCATACTAAGTAAACATGAGGCTATTATCTCAAATCATAGCTCCCTGATCGCAAAGCATAAAGAATTGGAAGAGAAGCATAAAGATGGTTCTTTGACTGAAGAAGAGATCAGGGCAGATCATGCCAAAATGAAGCAGGAACATGAATCCTTAAAAACAGATCATAAAAAATTAGAAAATGACCATGCCGCAATGGTCAACGAGCATAAGAAGATGTTGGAAGAGCATACGCAATAAACCATATCTATTAAGTAAAACATACCGGGTTGCTCAAAGCTTTATCTGGTAGCAAACTTGGTTGTATGATATAGGTTATACAAACCGGCACCTAAATAGAGGAGGAGGTTAACTCAGGCACCATTTGCCAATGTGCGGTGTGTCCTATAAATTTTTATGTAACGTCATTATTACTAATGCATAAAATGCAACTTTATTGAGTTTTAGCACTTTATTATCTGCAAATTGAAAAAAACACGATAAATGAACAGAATACTTGGAATACTATTAGCTGGACTTACAACACTAGGATGTAAAGATGGTGGCAATGCTGAAAAGAAAATCATCGAAAATACTATCCAGTTCGATCAGGAATTGGCAGATGAACTTAAAAGAATGGCTGAAGTTGACCAAATTGCTGCATATATACCTCAGGGTAAATATAAAGAAATGACAAAAGAGCAATGGAACTCTTTTAAGGACAGTGTCTTTACAACTCATCAAATTCTGCTCAAAGAGATTTTTGACAAGCATGGATTTGTTGGCTTTGATCTGGCCGGAGAAGAAGGTTCTCAGAATTTCTGGCTTATGGTTCAACATTCTGACCACAATCCTGATTTTCAAAAAGAAGTATTGAAACAAATGAAAATCGAGGTTGATAAAGGAAATGCCAAACCAAGTAATTACGGATTTCTTGTTGACCGGGTAAATCTAAATACAGGAAAGGCTCAAATTTATGGGACACAGGTTACCTATAATTTTGATATAGCGCAAGCTTTTCCAAAAAATTTGGCTGATAGTGTGAACGTAAATGAAAGAAGGAGATCTATAGGGCTTGAACCTTTGGAAGAGTATTTAAACCAAATGACACTCATGAACTTTGAAATGAATAAACAGTTTTATTTAGATAAAGGAATTACTGAGCCTAAACTGTATAAAACCAAATAAAGTCGGCAGACATGTAAAGTTAAGTTTTATGACATTCCCTCGTTTTGCCTACCAGAGGTACTGTGATAGTATATTTAGTTGAGGCCATTGTAACTAATTAAAACAAATTGAAAAAGATTGTAACATACCTATTTATTTTAACTGTTCTTACTGCATGTAAAAATGATGATGAGTCAGGTTCGTTTGAAAATCAAAATTCACATATTGAATATTTTGGATTTACAATAATTGATACCTATTGGGACGATCCTACCGATCCTGAAACAAAAACCAATTATACTGATGAAATTCACAATTTTAGCAATCTCGCAGATATTTTAGTTTTGAACCCCAATGATAATATCACTCAGAGAGTACAAGCTTTTGCAGGGTATGAACTAAAAGCAATTTTACATCTTAACGAATTGTTCTTTGAATTGAAAGACACTAACAGTGCTTCAGGTTCAAATTATGATCTGCGAACTGACTATGGGCAGAGGTGGAATGAGTTTAAAAGCATCAATCAATCAATTTTAAATACTAACTATATTGGAGCTTTTTACATAGGAGAGGAACCCACCTGGAATGGTATTACCTATTTAGAATTGAACACGTTGGCTCAATTCTTAAAAGCACAAATCCCTAATGTTCCCTTAATGATAATAGAGGCCTATCCATCCTTGAGTAATTTACAAGTCCCGGAGACCGTAGATTGGGTTGGGTTTGACCGTTATTTTATCAAAGATCCAAATAACAATAGTGAATTTCAGCAAGACTGGAAGATCCTGAAATCAAAGTTATCTAATCCTAATCAAAGAATTATGGTGATTCTGGATAGTCACTATATAGATTGGGCACACGGAAACTTTGGGAATATTCCTTTGGCGCAAATGAATGAAGTAGCCACCAATTATTACGAATTAGCCAAAAGCGATGAGAGAGTGATAGGGATACTAGGTTACTTTTGGCCTAACGGATTTGACATTCCGGAATCAATTGGAGCCAGAGGAATGCCTCAAAATGTAAAAATGGAATATGAGCGAATTGGAAAAGAAATAACAGGCAAAGACTAGTCACGACATGACTTATAATTCATTTCGCCACCTGTTGCAGACAGGGTTTGTATCGTGCCAAAGCACCTGAATGGCATGTTTTTACTGTTCGACATGTGGATTTCTGAGTTTATCAAAATACTCAGAGCAGGCTCCTGAAAATCCTCGAAGATTTTCAGCTTTATATGTGTGAGTATCCCTGCTTGTTATATAACTATTTTTAATTGACCAGGCTGTCTCGTGGTTCTTCTGTCTTGATCTCCTTAATATATTCACCTAGCTTTTTCCCATATTTAGAACTGGCAACCTCCGGAGAAAGCGATTTGTAAATAGTATCCAGATATTTAAATTTAGCATCAAACACTTCAGAAAGTGCAATATAAGGTGCCACATGACTTTTGCTATTGGTTAGTGCAAAATTAAGCGAGTACAGGTATCCTCGCATTAAGTTACGGTCACTCAACCCTATTATAGAATCTATTTCTGTGATATTACTGTCTTTACGCGCCTCAAAATGAGCTTGAAGAAGTTCAAGGTGACGAGCGTTAAAACGAGCCATCATCTTTTTGTATTCTTCCAGTTTTTTGTGCGTTTCCGAACCCTCTATTTTAGCAGCTTTTTCAAAGAAATCAACCTCCGTGTCAATAATAATAGTTCCTTCTTCCCCAAAAAAGCCAATACGGTCATTAATTTCATTACCATCTTTTTTGTTGAGGTAGAGATAGTACATTTCCGGACTTTCAATTTCGGTTGAGAACTGGAATTGAGGATCTCCCTTCACCTCTATAGAATCTAAGGTAACTAACAGCGTATCTTCAATTTTTTGAAGGTATAATGTACCTTTTTTAAGCCCTTTAACGGTGCCGGTAACATTCATAGTGGGTTTTACTTCCTTTTCACAGGAAAACAAAATAGTAGCAGCTAAGGCACAGAATACAAAGTGTTTCATCAAATTTCCATATGAGTTGCGCAAATATCTTTATTTCTGATCAAAAAACTAAACTTTTGAAGCCATTTCCATTAGGTATGCACATAACAGGGCTGCATAAGTTCCAATAGCGTACCCAAATACAGATAAAAGAACACCTACGGTTGTCAAAGAAGGATGGAATGCAGCAGCCACTACCGGAGCAGAAGCGGCACCTCCTACATTGGCCTGGCTCCCTACAGCCAGAAAAAAGTAAGGTGCCTTTATTAATTTGGCCACCAGAATAAGTAAAACAGCGTGTATAGACATCCATATAAGGCCTACAGCAAGAAGTCCCGGGTTTTCCAGTATTTTACTCAGATCCATTTTCATACCAATCGTGGCTACCAGAATATAAATAAAAATGCTGCCCACTTTACTTGCGCCGGCACCTTCATAGTTGCGTGCTTTTGTAAATGATAAAGCAATACCCACCAGCGTGGCAATACTTATCATCCAAAAGAATTGTGAGCCAAAGGAAGATAATGCACTTTTTTTGTCCCTAACCGCTTCAAAAGTTTCAGTGAGTAAAGATGATATTGTATTGGCTCCCCAATGTGCCAGGCCCACACCCGTAAAAGCAAGTGCAAGCAAGATCATATAATCGGTTAATGAGGGATTACGGCTTACTTTTTCTGTAAAGGCGGTGACCCGTGTTTTGAGGTCTTCTATAGCAGAACTATCTGCTTTGAGCCACCGGTCAATTTTTTTAGTTTTCCCTATGCCTAACAGAATAATGGCCATCCATAAATTAGCTATAACAATATCAACCAGAACCATACCGCCGTATTTTTCCGGATTGTATTCAAATATTTCAAACATAGCTGCCTGGTTGGCTCCGCCTCCTATCCAGCTACCGGCAATAGTAGAAAGACCACGCCATACAGCATCAAAGTCATTACCTCCAACGGTTTCCGGAGATACCAGCGATACCACCAATATAGCAATGGGACCGCCAATCACAATACCCAGGGTACCGGTAAAAAACATGATCAATGCCTTTGGGCCCAAATTAAAAACTGATTTGAGGTCAATACTAAGCGTCATTAATATGAGAGCAGCCGGTAAAAGGTAGCGGCTGGCTATAAAATACGTTTTTGATAACTGATCGGAGATGATGCCCAAAGATGTGAAAATAGCCGGGATAAGATAACACATTAACAACACAGGTACATATCTGTAAAAAACAGACCAGAACCCTTTTTTTAGAGAAGAGGTGTAGAATACAAAACCAAGAGATAGCATTAACACCGCAAAAACAACAGTGTCATTTGTGAAGAAAGGCGTATTTTCCATAGTTATAAGAAAAAGGGAAAAGATAGAAAAAAAGGTAGTGTGACACTACCTTTTTACATACTTTTTTATTATCCTTTTAACCAGGCCTGGCGAAGTGTTTTTTGCTGCTCGGTGGCAGACTCATTCTCATTTAGCACATTTACAATAGCTACAGGAGCACTAATTTGTCCGCTAAGTGTTTGTATAGTACCCTCTCTTTCAATAATAACTTCTATAGCATCACCTGGTTTCCAGCTAAATGATACGCCGATCATATCTCTAATATTATCCAGAGAATATTCCATTCCGTTAATAGACTTAATGATATCCCCACCTTTAAGTCCTAAGCTATTGTAAAAACCATTCAAGGCAATGCCTTCACGTACAAAAATGGTCCCATTACTTTCATTGACATTAATGTAAGGTGTTTGACCTTTGAAAAAATAGCCGGTTTCCATCTCTTTTTTGCCAAAAGTAAGCCCTACTTTATCAAAGAAATGAGAGTAATCGATAGGAGTATTTCCCTGAACGTGCTTTTCAAAAAAGCTACCAACCTCGGGATAGGTAAGAGCTGTAATACGCTCTATAATCTCTTCATCTTTAAAAGGTTTGTCTTTTCCGTATTCTTCAGACAACTGTTTGGTGAGCCATAAAACCCCTTTTTCTCCATTGCTTTTCTCACGAATAATGAGATCAAGGCACATGCCAATCAAGGCACCTTTTTCATACACATTTGCATAGTTCTCTTTATACGGGGATTCCAGAATGTTTTTGCTCATTTCGGTAAAAGACATTTCGTCATCATAGCCCATAGAGCGTTCTATCTTTGTGTTGATGCGCTCATAGAAATCATTTTCGCTAATAAGCCCCTGGTTAATCTGAAAGAGATTGGCAAAATATTCGGTAACGCCTTCATACATCCATAAATGTTCAGACATTTTAGGGTCGTTGTAATCGAAAAAATGAACTTCTTCAGAGTGGATACTTAACGGAGAAACGATATGAAAGAACTCATGAGAAACTACATCGATCATGGTTTGCGCAAGGGCTTCTCTTCCCATAGACTCGGGAAGTACCACAGTGGTAGATGTATGATGCTCCAATGCTCCAAAACCACGGGCATCGTTTTCTTCCATAGTAGAGAGATACAGAAGAATATTGTATTTGCGTGTACTGTTTATATCACCTAAAAAGTTTTTCTGGGCGCGCATCATGGTTTGCATATCTTCTTTGATAGATGCTGCTGAATACACCTTGTTGGGAGAATACACACTAAGGGTTACTTCAATATCATTTACCTGAAATGTTTCATAATCCGGCTCCGCGTATAGAATAGGGTTGTCTATCACTTCAAAATATCTGCCGGCCAGGTAGATATCTGTGTCGTATTCCTGATTTATAAGATTATCGGGTGTAGTAGTTTTTACAAGCCCGGTAAAACCTTCCAGGTTTTTAGGAGTATGTATTCGCAGTTCATAAGCATTATCTGCAAAACCATCAAAATAACCTACAAATCCATGCAGATTTAAAATGAAATTTTTTCCGGATTCAATATTGGTGCCTGCCGGAGAGAAAACAGGGTTTTCTTTTTCAGCTTCGGTATCATATGTGTCGTTTACCCAATACGTGAGCCTGTCAAGATTAGTGGCGTTATTGATTTGCCAGGAGTTCATATCATTTTGAACAATTTCCAGCAAATTATTGTTATAATCAAATGCTTTTATATTTTCAATATACTGTCCGTAATTATCGGTGCTATAGGTTCCGGGAACTGTTTTGGGTATATAAAAAGTAATGCTTTCTGAAGTAAACCTTCCCGGGTCAAGTTCTACCTGAACTTTGTCTTCATTTACATTTACAAGATCGATGGTTGTTGTTACAGGGAGTTGTGAGGCAAGGTCATTTATTTTTGGTGAACAACTTAAAATTGTAAGTGCTGCGCCAAAAATTAAAAGAATTTTTTTCATATAAAAAATGTTATGTTGTTCTTAGGTCTTTTGGATTTATTGGTTTTTGCAAAGGAACTGTATTTATTTCTGTTGGAATAAGAATTAAACAATAGTTTAACAAATGAGCAAATATATCAATTAAAGTATTTCAACAGTTATAAATCAGCACGTAAGCTTATTAAATATTAAGCCAATAGGTAATCTTAATGTTGAGAGATCTATTTCGGGGTCCAAAGGTGTTGGTTGTATAATTGTCGTTGTACACTACAAAAAGATCAGACAGGGGGGCAAACCTCCATTGAAGCCGCGTATTGATACCCAGGTTGTCTGTTTGGTTACTATACTGTATGATAGTGGACCAAAATACTGATCTTGTAAATGTAATATCAAAACGGGGGTTAATAATAATAATAGAGGCACTGGGAAATGGTTCCGGTAGTTGAATACGGTCATAATTAATTCTCAAAGAAGTAAAAAAGCGGGGTTGCAGTCTAAGGTTTGCTTCGGCTTCCATAGAGAAAATATGACCGTTAAAGAACTCACCTCCGGAAGGCCGCAATCTGTATGAAAAAACCTTTCTGCGGTCTGAAGCAAACTCCATATCTATGCCGGTATATTGAAATCCTTTATTTTCAGGTAAGGGATTAGGGGCATCTTTTCCGGTAGGGTCAAAGGTTTCTGTTAAAAATATAAATCGATGCGTTATGCCCGCAGTAGCATTGGCCTGATTTCTAAATTCTGCTTCCCACGATAGGCGATGTGTATAATCGGTGTTTTTGAAATCCAATCCCGGTCTCCATATCAGGGTACTGTTGATATTGAACTGATGACTATT
This sequence comes from Ascidiimonas aurantiaca, assembly GCF_037646345.1. NCBI lineage: Bacteria > Pseudomonadati > Bacteroidota > Flavobacteriia > Flavobacteriales > Flavobacteriaceae > Ascidiimonas > Ascidiimonas aurantiaca. The sequence goes on from NZ_JBBEWR010000008.1 coordinate 24,205, forward strand.
AATGTTTTTATTGGCGGGCCAGAATATGCGACTGAAGGATGGTTCGAGAGTAAGGATATCTTTTCGCCGTATAAAACCGAGATCAGAATTAAAATTCTCACCTACGAGACGGCTGGAAATACCGGCCTGATAATACCGTGAGTTAAAACGCATTCGGGCACCGGCAGAAATATCATCACCTGAAGTTTCAGGAGTAAAAGATTTGTGAAAATACCCTTTTCCTACCCAGGTATTATCAGCAGATGCCAGATTGTAATCTATACCGATCACCCGGTTATACCGGGAGGTGTTTTCAAGAAAATCGTAATCTTGAAATGTTTGCCTGTTAACAAATAGAAAGCCTATATTAGACCGCGCAAATACTTTACGTTGTAAGGCCAGTACTGTGTTATTATCAGAAGGAATGGCATTGGTAACATCTTCTGCCGTCTGAAGGTTCAGGAACCCGAGCCTCCAGTCCCTGTTTAATTTCCCGCTTAGACGAACACCTCCTATAATATCGTTTTGTATGGTGTTCCCCTCAAGATCTTCTGCAATGCCAATACGTCTTGAAAAAAAAGGGTTTGCTTCTTCACTATCTCCAAAATCAGCAAAAAGATCACTATTGTCAATAAAAAACTGTCTTCGCTCAGGTAAGCCTATTTCAAAACGGGTAAGGTTAGTAATAACATCGTCAACTTCTACATTCGAGAAATCCGGATTGATGGTGATATCGAGATTCATTCCATTACCAATAGCGATTTTTGCATCCCCGCCAAAAGAAAAATCGGTAATGCTTTGTTCTGTTTCATGATCTTTTTGAAATGCTGTATTTACATAAGGAATAAGTGCCAGAGGCGTACGTGATTTCCCAAGAGGCTTCTCAAAGATCATATCTCCCATAAAAGCCAGATTGAAAATAAACTGGTTTTGTGGTATCTGTGACCAGGTGCTTTGTTCATTGGTCTGGGTATCGAACCGATAACTGTTAAATCGCCATTTGGTTTCTCCTTCTTTAAATTTGAAGGAGGTGAGTGGTATGGATATTTCGGCAATGTAATAACCGTCATACATGCGGGTCTCACTTTTCCATTTTACATCCCAGGTGGTATTAAAACCTCGCAGTTCAGATCCTCCCCCGGAAATAAGAGCTTCCCGCTGCACGCCATAAGGATTAATCCCAAAGAGAAAAGCAATGGTGCCATCGTTAAATGTGTCAAAAAGCAGACTGATATTATCATTACCTCCTGCTCTAAAATCGCGTTCCAGTGAAGGTATTACATACGCATTACCCTTGGCATGAACGGTTATGGCAATGTATAAATAGGTGTTATCATACAACATTTTAATTACTGTTGGTTGTATGGCAGGAAGAGAATCTGTTGGGAAATACTGAAAAAAATCAGCAGCACTATCTGCGATCTCCCAGCTTTTTTCGTCCAGAACACCATCCAGAGTTATAGGGGTATTTATGAGCTTTACGGTAAACTGTTTTTTTGAATACTGACTGTTACAAACTGCAATACTAAAAAGTGTAAAGATTACCGCTACAAGAGATTTATGCATTTTCCTGATAGTTGGCCTTTCAAAAATACATTTTTCTCTGTAATATATATGCTGAATTACTCTTTAGAGTCTTGATTATCATTGTTTCCTGGGGTACGCTTTGCATTTTTCAGGCTTTGCATGAGCATCCACTCAATTTGTCCGTTTGTACTACGAAATTCATCAGCGGCCCATTTCTCAATGGCTTTAAGCATGTCTTCATTTATTCGTAATGCAAAGGCTTTCTTTTTAGCCATAGTTATTCTTTTATATAATCTGTCAAAACTTTTATCAACTCAGGAGACAAAGGAAAAGTATTGCTGTGATAAGAAGCTCTGTTCTCATTTACATCTTTTACCTGTTTGAGTACGTGGTTCATTCCTTTAATAATGGTCAATTTTGCATTGGGATTTGCAGAGTGCAGATTCGCAGCATCTTCAGGGGTTATTTGCAGGTCCTGGTCTCCGTTCACAATAAGTACTGGTAGCGTAAGTGTATGCATTATTTCCACGGGGTCATAACTATTATAGTTTTTAATAAATTTATAGTTTATGGGTTTAAAAATACTGGCCAGGAATATATTTACCTCTTGTATGGTGTCAGTTTCTCTAAGTTCTTTCATATGAAGGCTAGCCACTCTTCCCAGTTCTTCATTTTGGGCATTTAACTGGGCGATCAAGGTCTCTTCAAAAGTTTTTGATGCACCGGCCAGCGATATAAAACGGGAAACATTTTCATTAATGGCGAGCATAGATACTAAAGATCCCTGACTATGGCCCAACAGAATAATTTCTTTAAAACGCCCGCTCTTCGCAAAATGTTCAATAATTATTTTCACATCTTCTACCAGATGGTCAAAAGAAAATCCATTAGAAAGTAAAGAAGGTATATTATCAGGGTTGGCGTTGCGTTTATCATATCGATATACCGCTATGCCATATGTGTTAAGGCTGTCTGACAGCATTTTCATATGGTTGGGTATTACCCCCAGTTTTTCCTGATTACCATTGCGATCAGGGTTTCCGGAACCATTTACAATTACCACTAAAGGAGGTGCCTCAGCGGTATCCGGATAACTTACCGTGCCTGATATTATAATCTCTTTGTTATTCAACTGCACTTCTTCCCAAATGATCTGTTGAGCTGTTACAACGGGAACAGGTACTAAAAACAGTAAAAAAAATAATTTATTCACTTTCAAATAGTTTTTGTTGATAGTCAAGACTTTTTAGTAATTCTTCCGGCTTTCGTGTGCCTACCAGTATTGGTTTATGGTTTTTATATGATATCTCCACTACTTTTGAAGTACCTACCACGCTTATAGAAGGTGTAAGGCCAAGAATATTCCAAAAACCGATACGATATCCATAATACGGAAAACGAATAGGGCGTATTCGATAACCGGTAATACTTTTCATGGGAATACTTTTTTCTTTTATTTGAAAAGGCGGATATTTATAATGTAATCCATGTATATCGATCCTTACATATTGATACATTCGCAATACCAGGATAAAAGCACCCGTTACCAGAATAAAAGCAAGTGTGCCCACCCATAATAACCGGTTTTTTTCAGCAGTACTTTCTGCCTGTTGATAAGCTGAAAAAAGAACAAAAAAAACTACAACTGCAGAAGTTACTGTAATTGCATAGGCCCATTTAGGCAGTTTTTGGGTTTCTGTAAAAACTCTCATGATTTAATGGTGAAGAGTTCCGGTATTCACAATAGGCGAAGCATCTTTGTCACCGCAAAGTATCACCATAAGATTACTCACCATAGCTGCTTTTCTTTCTTCATCAAATTTCACTACATCCTTTTTGCCCAGTTCGTCAAGGGCCATTTCTACCATACTTACGGCACCTTCTACTATTTTATGGCGTGCTGCTACAATGGCAGTTGCCTGCTGGCGTTTTAGCATAGCGTTGGCAATTTCCTGGGCATACGCCAAATACCCTATACGGGCTTCCAGCACCTCAATACCAGCCATAGAAAGGCGTTCCTGTACTTCTTTTTCAAGCGCATCACTTACTTCATTTAAGCTGGAACGAAGAGTGATCTCTTCTTTATGCCCTTCATCTGCAAAGTTGTCATAAGGATACATGCTCGCCAGTTTCCTCACCGCTGCATCTGTTTGTACCCTCACAAAATTTTCATAGTTATCCACATCAAAAGCAGCTTTATACGTATCTAAAACCCTCCATACCAAAATCGTACTTATCATGATAGGATTTCCTATTTTATCATTCACCTTTAAGCGTTCACTGTCAAAATTGCTGGCCCTTAGAGATATTTTCTTCTTGGTGTATAAAGGATTCACCCAGTAAAAACCATTCGTTTTTATGGTGCCCACGTATTTGCCAAATAGTAATAATACACGGGAGCCATTTGGGTTTACCAACACAAAACCGGGTAGAAAAAATAACGATGTAAACACAATTAGTAAGAAGAACGGACTCTTTACAAGTGCTAAGCCGGTAATACCACCTAAAAAAAGAAGAATAAAAATAAAAAGAACGGTATAACCGCTGGACGGGATAATAGGTTTTTCATTACTCATAAGAAGAAAATTTAATATGATATTATTTTGATATCGTAAATATATTATTTTTATTTTTTATTTACAAGTTTTTATTTTTAATCTGTGAGAGCATAGTTGTGCCTAAAGCATCTGTATAAGGTATATGGAAAATTTTTCCTTTTTTTAACAGGAACCTGGGTTGACTGACTTATTTTTGAAAAAAAATAATCATGAGACTTTTTTATGTTATTGTATTGCTGGCCTGTCATATCGGGTATGCAGGCAGTTTGTATTGGGGGCAAACCGGTCATAGAATAGTAGGAGAGGTAGCCAGTCAACATTTAGATGGAAAAACCAAGAGAAAAATAAAGCAACTTTTAGGAGGAAAAAGCCTGGCATTGGTGGCTAATTACGCAGATGAGATCAAAAGTGACGAACGTTTTAAGGGGTTTAGCCCCTGGCACTATGTAAATTTTCCTTTTGACAGTAAGTATAAAGATCAGGAGCCCAGCCCGTATGGTGATTTAATTATGGGTATAGAAAAATGTATTTCTGTTTTAAAAAGTGAAAGTTCTTCAAAAGAAGATAAAACGTTTTATCTCATGCTGCTCATTCATTTTATAGGAGATCTGCACCAACCTCTTCATGTAGGACGTGGAGAAGACCGGGGTGGTAACGACATACAAGTGCAATGGTTTGGAAAAGGAAGTAATCTTCACAGGGTATGGGACAGTGATATGATTAATCAATATGGTATGAGTTACACCGAACTCACCGAAAACCTGCCGGTTCTCACCCGTGCTCAAAAAAAAGAACTTGAAAAAGGGAACCTCATGGACTGGGTTTACGAGTCGCAGCAAATAGCAAAAACTGTATATGCCTCAGCTAAAACGGGTGAGAAATTAGGGTATCGTTATATGTACGATCATTTCGGCACTGTAAAAAAACAACTTCAAAAAGGAGGCTTGCGTTTGGCAAAAGTTTTAAATGCCATTTTTTAAAAACTGCCAGGATACCAAAACTACATTTGTACCATTACAAATGTAGTTTTGGTATGTAATAGTATTGAAAGGGCTCACTAATTAGCGGAAGCCTTTTCATAATTATGGCCTTTAATACCTCAAAAATGACGGTTTTCCTCTCAGGGAAACTCATTTTTTAACATTAATGCACTTTAACAGGGCGTACTCTACATATCATGTTTGTAAAAAAATGATAAAAACACAGCAAAAAAGGAAGCTTTTTAACAGGATTTAATAAATGAATAGAGTATTAAAAACCCTTTGTGTAACGGGTTCTTAATATCGATGAATGGTAAAAAAGGTAGGGGTGGTTTAACATTTATTATTATGCGGGCATAATATATTTGTAGTGCGTAATTACGGAAAGGGGATGAAGAGGAGCCGGGTGAGTTTACAAACTCTTGTGAGATTTGCGTTAGGTCTTTTTTTAGTGGTACACGGTACAAAAAATGCTTTTGAATTACTTTCTTATACAAATAGAATGCTTGTACTGTTACAGACATTTGAGATAAGTATAACAAGCAAGTTCCATAAGATACTTTTGATAATCCCGTTTGTAGAAATTGTATTAGGATTTTTGTTACTCATCGGTATTTTTAGGAGCATCATTTTGTTCTCTTCCTATCTCATGTTTATAGTGATCGCTTTAGTGCTTATAAAAGCTCAGCAAAAAGAATGGGCTTTTGTGTATATACTGTTTGCCTCTGCTGTGTTCTTTATCATAGCACGTAAAGAAAAATATTGAATTTAGTTTTTTTTTCATAATTTGAGTTTTTGGTTAATTAGTGAAAAATGCCTCTGGTACACCGGAGGCATTTTCATTTTATAATTCTGAAGGTGAGGTTGATTCTGGGGGTCACTGTTTTTTGGGTTTTTGGAACCTGGTGTAACCAATAATCCTGTGTGGAGCCTTTCATTATTAAAACGCTTCCGTGTTCCAGATATATTTTATGCTTCAACTCCTTCCGTTTGCGATGTTTTAAATGGAACCAACGGGATGCACCAAAACTAACGGAAGCAATTACAGGGTTTTTCCCCAGTTCTTTTTCATTATCCGAATGCCAGCCATTACTGTCTTTTCCATCTCTGTAGAGGTTTAAAAGGCAGGTAGTAAAAACTTCTTTTTCAGTAATAACCTCTACTCTTTTTTTTATTTTTTGTAAGTCTGCGGTAAAAGGTAAAGGATACATAGTAATACCAGAATACGAATACGTATTGTTATTTGATGCGTACAGTGCGGTAAGCCTGGGTTGTAAATGCGTTTTTCCAAAAAGAGTAATGGTGTCCTGCTGCCAGGGGGTATTTTTCAAAAGTCGCTCATAAAAACCTTCCGCCTCCTGATCAGTAAAAAAAGAAGGGTAGTATATGATATGGGCATCCGGTAAAACAGGTGCAATAGGTTTCATTTACAAGAAGCTTTCCCGGTGTAACAGCAAGTATTTGCCAAATCAAAATCAACTGTTTTTTTGAGTACTTATCCAGGTATTTACTTTTTCTTCCAGAAGTTTTAAGGGCAGACAGCCATATCGAAGTACTTCATTGTGAAACTGTCGTATATCGAAACTGGCTCCCAATTCTTTTTCGGCACGGGCTCTTAGCTCTTGTATTTTGATTTGGCCTATCTTATAGGAAAGTGCCTGTCCGGGAATGGCCATATATCTTTCTACTTCGGAAATGATCCCGGCTTTGCTTTCTGCTTCGTGATCCAGAGAATACTCAATGGCCTGTTCACGGGTCCAGCCCTTAGCATGCAGCCCGGTATCTACTACCAGACGAATGGCTCTGTGCATTTCAGCACTAAGCATACCAAAATACTGGTAAGGATCTTTATATAGCCCCAGTTCTTTTCCTAAAGATTCTGTGTACAATGCCCAGCCTTCTCCATAGGCACTGTACCACAGTGTTTTTCTAAACTCTGGCAAACTTTCATTTTCCTGCTGAAGTGATACTTGATAATGGTGCCCAGGTATGGCCTCATGAAGAAAAAGATCTTCATCTGAATATATATTATACGCTGTAGCATCAGGAATGGGAACATAGAAAATACCGGGTCGCGAACCGTCTAAAGAACCTGGATTGTACTGTGCTGAAGCAGATGCCTCTCTAAAAGCTTCAGTACGCCGTATTTCAAAAGCGGTTTTGGGAGTCATATCAAAAAGCTTTTCCAAATTGGGCTTTATTCTCTCGTGAATTTCGTGAAAATGCTCAAGTACCTGTTCAGGCTTTTTAAAGGGCATTAGCTCTTTTTTAGTCCTCACTTCTTCAAAAAACTCTTTGAGAGAACCTGTAAAACCAACTTCTTCTTTCACTTTTTCCATCTCACGGGTAATTCTGTCAACTTCCCGAAGACCCAGTTCATGAATCTCATCAGCGGTCATGGTAGTAGTAGTAAAGTATTCTATTAACTGTTTGTAGAGGGCTTCACCATTGGGAAGTTCATCTACTCCTGAAGATGTTCTTCCGGCCTCCATGTAATCCGTTTTTATAAACTCCAGTAACGTATTGAGTTTAGGAAGAACCTTAAGCTCCAGAGCGGCAGTATAACTTTCCCGTATCTGCTTCTTTTCCCGCTCTGTAAGGCTTTCAGGCATATTGGTAACAGGGGTGAAAAAAATATTTTTTTCCACTTCACCGGCGGTAAGACTTTCCAATTGTGGTATTACTTTCTTAATGAGTGATTTTGGCAGTACATACCCTTTTTTTATACCTCTTCGCATATTGGCAACCGCTGTATCGCACCAGACCGTGAACCTGTCAAGTCGCGCAAGCCAGTTGTCATAATCTTTTGCGGTTTTGAAAGGTTGGGCGCCGCTTCCACTGCCTAATTGCCCTATAGTTAGCGGTAGTGAAAACAACTGATTAACAGGTATCAGCTCTGCTTCAAACTCTAGTAGTTTTAAAGACTGCTCAATTTCCCATTTCAGGATATCTCTGCTTAATTGCTCTTCTTCCGTAAGGCCGGAGCTGTCGTACATATCAAGTGTATCCTTATAGCGCATATTAAGAACCCACTCTTTGGTTTTAAACTCCTGCGATATATCTATAGCCAGTTGATCGTTATACCGATTATCTCCTGAAAAAGTAGCCTGTAGTGGATTTAGCACCAGCTTTTTTTGATAATACGACTCGAAGACTTTATCAATAGGTGGTAAAAGAACCTCATCTTTTACTTCTTTTTCTTTTTTACAGGCAATTGCCAAAAACCCAAGGGCCAGGAAAACTAGAAACTTATTCATTTATGCAGTTATTTTGAAGACTTTATAAGGTAAAGTACAGCAGAAATTAGGCATTTCAAATATAAAAATATTATTTATTAATGAGGAGCTAAACAGGTATAAGTGATAATGTATTCGTTAAACTGTTAATCTTATAACTTATAAATTGGGAGTATTTTAAAAACAACATCCGTTTCTTCTGAAAAGGAAAAAACGGATGTTAATAGTTTAGTGTATTGATAAGTATTACTTAATCATTTCAAAACTCCGTTTTACAAAACGAGTGAGTTCTTCACCTTTAAGCAATCCCTGAGATAACCTAGCCAGATCTAATGCCTGATTAATAAGCCGCTCCTGCTTTGGGCGTGTTTTGGATTCAAGGATCTTACCCGTGAGCTCATGATTGGTATTCACTATCAGGTTATATATTTCCGGCATATTACCCATGCCAAACATCCCTCCTCCGGAAGCACTCATCTCTTTCATACGTCTCATAAACTCAGGAACAGTTATGATAAAAGGTGCTGCATTACTATCGCGGGACTCCAGTTGTACCGTGTATTTTTCCGAAGAGATCACATCTTTAAGCAAAGTTCCCAGTTTTTCCTGCTCTTCTTCAGAAAGTTTGGAAATAGTATCTTCCTCTTTTTTGATGAGCTTGTCTATAGCATCTGCATCAACTCTGGCAAAAGATACCTTTTCATTACTGGTTTCCAGTTTTTGTATTAAATGTGATACAATGGGGGAGTCTAGTAACAACACTTCATATCCTTTTGTCTTCGCCTCTTCTATGTAGCTGTGTTGGTCATCCTTATTACTTGCATAAAGAATAATCAGTTTATCATCTTTATCGGTTTGCTGGTCTTTAATTTTTTCCTGCAACTCATCAAAGGTGTAATAAGTGTCATCTACCGTTGGATACAGTGCAAAATTCCCGGCTTTTTCAAAAAATTTATCGTCTGAAAGCATACCGTATTCAATAACGATTTTGATATCGTTCCATTTTTTCTCAAAATCTTCCCTATTGTCTTTAAAAAGGGAATTAAGTTTATCGGCTACTTTACGGGTAATATAGCTGGCAATCTTTTTTACGTTTCCGTCTGCCTGCAGATAAGATCTGGAGACGTTCAAAGGGATATCGGGAGAATCAATAACACCTCTTAGCATGGTAAGGAATTCCGGTACAATACCTTCTACATTATCAGTAACAAATACCTGGTTCTGATAAAGCTGAATTCGGTCCTTTTGAAGATTGAGATCGTTTGAGAGTTTTGGGAAATAAAGAATACCTGTAAGGTTAAATGGATAATCTACATTAAGGTGAATATTAAAAAGGGGCTCTTCAAACTGCATAGGATACAACTCTCTGTAAAAAGCGCTGTAATCTTCACTGGAAAGTTCTGAAGGTTGTTTGGTCCAGGCCGGTTCAGGATTATTAATAATGTTGTCAACTTCAATAGTTTTAGCTTTTTCTTCGCCTTCTTCTTTTTCAAGTGTTTCCTGGCGGGTTCCAAACTTGATTGGTACCGGCATGAACTTATTGTATTTTACTAAAAGTTCATTAATTCGATTTTCTTCTAAGAACTCTGTACTGTCTTCTGCAATATGTAAGATAATTTCAGTACCCCTTTCCTGCCGTTCATTTTCTTCCATTGTAAATTGCGGGCTTCCGTCACAAGTCCAGTGGGCTGCAGGAGTGTCAAGGTAAGATTTTGTAATGATCTCCACTTTGTCAGCCACCATAAAAGCCGAATAGAATCCAAGCCCGAAATGACCTATAATACCTGCATCTTTAGCAGTATCTTTATATTTTTCAACAAATTCTTCAGCTCCTGAGAAGGCTACTTCATTAATATACTTTTTCACTTCATCGGCCGTCATACCAATACCCTGGTCGATAATATGAAGTTTTTTACCTTCTTTGTCTATTTTTACTTCAATAACAGGACTGCCGTATTCTACCTTAGCCTCTCCAATACTGGTAAGGTGTTTTAATTTAAGGGTGGCATCTGTAGCATTTGAAATAAGCTCTCTTAAGAAAATTTCATGATCACTATAGAGGAATTTTTTTATAAGAGGAAAAATATTGTCAACAGATACATTAATATTGCCAGTTGTCATTTTTTGTAATTTATTTAGTTATTAATACGTATTTTTACAACTAAGTTGACAAAAAGAATACCATAATTATAAGTCCTGACAAACTGTCATTTTGTAATAGTTTCTCTTCCCATAATAAACTTTTTGAAAAATTTAACACAAAAAACGTTTAACCAATTTTGATTATATTTAAACGTTTCGTAATTTTGAATCGTTTTAAATAATCAAAGGGATTAAACTGCTGTGAAAAAGAAAAAGTTTTAAAAATCCTATAATTGGTTTGTTTATTTATTGGTTAGGTTGTTTGGAAAGCGCACTTGGTTAGTGCGCTTTCTTTCTTTTACAGACTTGTTAAAACTCAACTTTTAAGATTTGTTTAATTTTTTTTAATAAAAGTAAAACATTTTGTAAATTTGACACAAATACATGGAGATGGCAGCGACAAAGACCAAAAAAGAAAAAGAGATAAAGGATTTTGATATACTAACGGCATACATGGAGTATGTACTGGAGCATGATAAAGAGCCTGTTTCTGTTTATCGTTTTTGTAAAGACGTTAAAATTGATGAAAAGCAGTTTTATATGCATTTTGGCTCTTTTGATGCCTTGAAAAAAAGAGTTTGGACTACCTTTTTCGAAAATACAATACAATTACTTGAAAAAGACTCCGGTTTTATGAGTTCTTCCGGACGAGATAAGATGCTTGCCTTCTTTTTTACTTTTTTCGAATTGCTAACGTTAAACCGAAGTTATGTGTTGTTTACATTAAAGTCGCATCAACGCATACCGGATAACCTGAATCAACTTAAACCGTTACGACAACATTTTAAGGATTTTACTAAAGATATATCAGAAAGTGAAAATGAGGAAAAGACACTTAAAATTTTGAAGAAGCCTACTCGTCTTTTTTCTGAGGGGGCATGGCTTCATTTTATGTTTCTTCTCAAATTCTGGATGGATGATGATTCACCTGGTTTTGAAAAGACAGATGTGGCCATAGAAAAATCAGTTAATACGGTTTTTGATGTTTTAGATAACACACCTTTGGATAGTGTTCTTGATTTTGGAAAATTTATTTGGAAAGAAAAATTTGTCTCTTAGCCTTTGAAAACACTAGATAAAATTCCGGTAGGAAAAATAGAGCGTGCCGGAAAGCTGGTACAGACAGGCGTTAAAATAGGCGGTAACTACCTCAAATATTATGGAGAAAAGCTTATAAACCCTGAACTTACTAAAGATAAGCTCAATGAAGAGAATGCAGAAGATATTTATGACGGCTTAAAGAGCTTAAAAGGAAGTGCTCTTAAAGTGGCTCAAATGCTTAGTATGGAGAAAAACATGCTTCCCAGAGCCTATGTTGAAAAATTTTCACTCTCGCAGTTTTCAGTTCCTCCGCTTTCCGCTCCATTAGTTAGAAAAACTTTTAAAAAATATTTTAATGCTTATCCCGAAGAGGTTTTCGACTCTTTTACGCCCAACTCGGTAAATGCTGCCAGTATTGGCCAGGTGCACAAAGCAGTAAAAGAGGGAAGATCACTGGCTGTTAAAATACAATACCCCGGGGTTGCCGATAGTATTAAAAGTGATTTGTCCCTGGTAAAACCCATTGCGGTGAGAATGTTTAATCTCCAAAGTCAGGATTCAGATAAATATTTTAAAGAGATAGAAAACAAGTTGCTGGAAGAAACCAATTATGCCCTGGAGCTGTCTCAAAGTAAAGAGATAACAACGGCCTGTAAAAATATACCCAATATCGTTTTTCCTGAATATTATGAGCAGTGGTCTAACGAGCGAATAATTACTATGGATTGGATGAAGGGGGAGCATCTCAGTGAATTTACGGCAGGTGATTTTGACCGTACTCTGGGCAATCTTCTCGGGCAATCACTCTGGGATTTCTATATGTTTCAAATTCACCAACTTCGAAAAGTACATGCAGATCCGCATCCCGGTAATTTCCTTGTGCATGAAAGACAATTGGTAGCTATTGATTTTGGGTGTATTAAGCATATACCGGATTCATTCTACATTCCATATTTTGAGATGGCAAAAAGAGAAAATTTTGAAAATGAAGCCATCTTCAAACAAAAAATGTATGAACTCGAAATTCTCCTTCCCTCAGATTCTCCTGAAGAAGTGAAATTTTTTACGGAGTTGTTCCGGGAGATGTTGAGTGTGTTTACCGCTCCTTTTAATGAAAAAGAATTTGATTTTGGTAACCAGCGTTTCTGGAATAGCATTGCATCATTGAGTGAGCGCTATTCAAAAGATCCCAAAATCAGAAAAATGAACGGTAGCAGAGGTTCTAAACACTTTTTATATATGAACCGTACTTTTTTCGGGCTCTATAATCTCCTTTGTGACCTCAAAGCGAAAGTAACGGTAAATAACTTTGAAAAATATCTTTCATAATGAGAGTTCCTCTTAGAAAACGCGCCATCAGCGCGTTTTTTTATCTTCCATATATATTTCTGAACCAGAATGTATTAAAGATATCTCAATAATCAGTAAATTGCGCAGCCAATTTTTAATTTATTCGTAGATTTAATTTTTGTAATTCACAAATTCACATAAAAATAAAATATGTACAATTCAAGAATTGCGGGTCTGGGATATTTTGTGCCTGAAAACGTAGTGACCAATGATGACCTGTCCACGATCATGGATACAAGTGATGAATGGATACAGGAGCGTACAGGTATCAAAGAGAGAAGACATGTTATTCCGGGAACAGATACTACCACCAGTATGGGGGTAAAGGCTGCTAAAATTGCTATAGAACGGGCGGGTATTGATAAAAATGAAATAGACTTCATTGTTTTTGCTACATTAAGTCCTGATTATTATTTTCCCGGGCCGGGCGTTTTGGTACAGCGTGAACTGGGTATTGATACTGTAGGGGCACTGGATGTGCGTAACCAATGCTCCGGGTTTGTTTATGCAGTTTCGGTAGCAGACCAATTTATTAAGACCGGGATGTACAAAAATGTCCTGGTAATTGGTTCTGAGCTGCATTCTGCCGGACTGGATATGACTACTCGGGGAAGATCGGTTTCTGTAATTTTTGGAGATGGAGCAGGTGCAGCAGTACTTACTCGTGAAGAAAATAAAGAGAAAGGTATTCTTTCTACCCATTTACACTCAGAAGGTGAACATGCCGAAGAGCTTGCCGTAATAGCTCCGGGTATGGGTAAACGCTGGGTAACCGATATATTACGTGATAATGATCCGGATGACGTTTCGTACACCCCTTATATGAACGGGCAGTTTGTATTTAAAAATGCTGTAGTGCGTTTTAGCGAGGTGATTATGGAAGGGTTACAGGCTAATGGGCTTACACCTGAGGCCATTGATATGCTGATCCCTCATCAGGCGAATTTAAGAATATCGCAGTTTATTCAGAAAAAGTTTGCTCTGCCTGATGATAAGGTATATAACAATATCATGTCTTATGGTAACACAACTGCAGCCTCCATTCCCATAGCACTTACAGAAGCCTGGGAGCAAGGTAAGATCAAAGAAGGAGATACCGTGGTGCTGGCTGCTTTTGGAAGTGGCTTTACCTGGGGTAGCGTCATAATTAAATGGTAATTTAAAAAGTAACTAATTAACCATTACCATATTCTTTTGAAGTTTATCAGAAGAAATCACCTAATTCGGATATCGAATTAAAAAAAGCCTGCTCAGCAGGCTTTTTCGTTAAACGTGATCGCTAATAAAGTCAGAGCACCATTGTTTAATGTTGTCACGTGTGCTTCTAAATGCCTGCACCAGTTCGGAAGCAGATCCTGACAATTTAGTAGGATCTGAGAAATTGTGATGAAATTTTTGTGCTTCTGAAATGTATATAGGGCAGCTTTCTTTAGCGTGATCACAAACCGTTAAAATATAATCAAATTTGATATGTGCATAATCATCTACATGAACAGAGGTGTGATGGGATATATCAATACCATCTTCGGCCATTATGCCTACTGCAAAAGGGTTTAAACCGTGCTTTTCAACCCCTGCACTATACACATTGATACGGCCTTCTCCAAAATGATTAAGGTAGCCATGAGCCATTTGGCTCCGGCAGGAATTACCTGTACAAAGTACAAGAATGTTTTTTTTCATAAGAATTGCAATAAAAAATTAATGGCATATGATTTTTTCTTTATAACCAGACGTTTTTAAAGTTCACTATGTTATAAAAGGTATCCCGGAGAAAACATCTGTATTTTTATAATTCGTTTTTAATGGTTAATGGTGTACAGGTGGCACCGGAGTTTTGATAAGATTGAAAAAAAACGGAAAAAAGGTTTTTAACATGAAGCCATTTTTCCGGATTGATACAATAACATACGCTGGTACCTTCAATAGTACCCTGAATATAATTTTCTTTTTTAAGCTCCTTAAGATGTTGTGAGATGGTAGGCTGTGCCAGTCCTATCTCATTCACAAGGTCGCCACAAATACAGGCATCTGTATTTATAATGTGCTGAAGTATGGCAATTCGTGCAGGATGCGCAAGAACTTTGGCCAGATTCGCCAGCTCATTTTGTTGTTTGGTATAAATATCTGTTTTAGTAACTCCCATTTGTTAATTAATACATTGCAATATTACGATAAATAAATTTAATAAAAAATAACCCGAAAGCTTTTACACTTCCGGGTTTTTTAATAACTAACAATTAAACACTAACCATCAACTATAAAAATTGTGTAGTTATTAAATCTTTACAGGATACCACCGCTTCCCTGTTTTGTATTGTCGTCCCTGTTTTTTCTTCTCAAGGCTCTGTTTTTACCACTTCCAAATCTATAAGAGAGTCCCACAAAAACGGTATTGCTTTCCCAGTTAAAATCTCCGGTTTGTCTAAAAGGCAGGCGTCCGTCAAACGCAAACTGCATAGTATTGAAAACATCATTGAAATTAAGGCTTATCGTACCTTTTTTCTGAGCGAAGGAATATCTCGCTCCTGCATTAATGAAATACATAGGTTCTACATCAAACTGTAGGGTTTTGTTTTTACCCCGGTAGAAACCGAATATTGAAAAGGTAAGGTTTTTTGTGGCTATAAGATTGTTGTTCATACGGGCGTTCCATGCTGTATTGGTTACTTCTACCTCATCTGTACCTACAAAACCTCTTTGTTTCTGAGAGAAAAGGTCGAAGCTGGCATTGAAGTTCCACCATTTTGTGGGCCTGTAGTTACTTGACATTTCAAAACCAAAAGAGGAGTTGTTGTCAAAATTATCAAAAGTGAGAATAAGTTTATTTTCATCCAGTTCATCAATATAGACTGCCCGGTTGATCTCATCTTCGATTTTTCTGTAGAATACCCCTGCTGTAATGCTTCCATTTTTTAATCTTCTGGTGTAATTAAACTCAGCAGAATTAGTGAACTGAGGTAAAAGTGAAGGGTTACCAAAAGAAGAAATGAGTGGGGTGGCCCATTCTCTAATGGGGTTTACCTGTTCCAGTCCGGGCCGGTCCACTCTTCTGCTTACACTCAATTGGTACTGGTTCTTTTCTCCGGGTCTGTAAACAATGAAAGCAGAAGGGTAAATTTGTGTGTATTTATCTGTAAAGGCCCTAACGGTATTGGTATCTGCCTTTACAGAAACATCTTCAAAACGGGCTCCTATCTGGTACGACCATTTTTCGAAGTTCTGTCCGAAAGTTGCATAGGCAGAATAAATATCCATTTCATAAATAAAGTTGGTACTGGGTGTGGGTCTTAAGTTTCCGTTGGCATTAAAAGTGAGTCCGGTAGACTGGTAATCAATATCTGTATTAAAAAATCGGGCTTCAGCACCTAATTCCAGCTTAGATTTTTCGCTTAGCGGATTTACATAGTCCAGATTAATAAAGGTTTGATCTCTTTCGATATCTACGAAATCCATATAATCAGGGATAATACCGGTACCTCCTTCAAAATCAAAGTTGGCGTCCTCATCACTTTCAAATCGGTTATGGTCTATTTCCAGTTCAATATTGTGGCCTTCTTTGGCAAAGTCACGTTTGTAATCCAGATTATACTGTTGGCTGTGATTGTCATTAATATTATTAAAGAACTGTATCTCATCGGGAAAATCACCATTGTAATATACAATATCAGTTATTCCCAGTCCTTTGCCGTTAAAAAGGTTTTGATTGGTAAAAAAGGAGAACGTGTTCTTTTCATTAATATAGAAATCAAAACCGCCTTTAAAGAGATGTGATTTATTATTGTTGTTAAAATCAAAGAACTGTTCAGAGTTTTCATCTACCCGAAAAATACGCCCGTCATTTATGTATTTACCAATGTTCGTACCATAGTTTCCGTAGATATTGAATTTGCCATTTCTGTAATTGAGATCTAAAGAAGTATTAAACTTTGCTTCTATGCCATGTGTAAGCCCCATATTCAGGTTTCCGTTAAAACCAATATTGGCATTTTTATGTAAAACGATATTGATAATACCGCTCATACCTTCAGGATTGTACTTGGCAGAGGGGTTAGTAATAAGCTCAATACTTTTTATAGAAGTTGAAGGTATTTGTTGTAACAGTTGAGCGATGGGGATATTGGTGAGTTTCCCATCTACCATTACACGTACATTGGCATTTCCGCGAAGTGTAATATTTCCGGTTTGCTGGTCAATGTTTACAGAAGGGATGTTGTTCATAATATCGGCAGCAGTGGCTCCCACCGTAGTAAGGTCTTTCCCTACGTTTATGACCTTCCGGTCTATTTTCTGTTCTATTGTAGATCGTTCGGCTACTACATCTACGCCTTCCAGTTCGGCTACTTCTTCCTCCAGAGCAATAGTTCCCAGTTCTAATTTTCGGTTTTGACGACTTATTTCAATATCTCTGGAATAGGTTTTATAACCAACAAACTGAATTTGAAAAAGCATTCTTCCCTCGGGAAGTTTTTTAACCTCAAAAGAGCCGTTTTCAGAAGTGATCCCACCTGTTATCATTTCTCCCTCTGAAGATTTGACAATGATGGTGGCATACGGTATGGGTTGTTGAAGTATTTTGTCTATTACTTTACCGGAAACAGAGCCTATGGCAGGTGCTTTTTCTGGTGCTGTTTGAGCATTTAGTGCATAACAAAGCACTAATGCCCAAAGGGTCATAAGTTTTTTCATTGGTAGGGTTGTTTTTTGATTGATGATGAATACCTGGCTATTGTCAGATATTTTATAACTTGACGACAAATGTTAAAACATGTTACAAATTAAAATACACTTTAACACAATTTAACAAATGGCTAAAACACTAGTACTCGGTGCTTCTTTAAATCGTGAACGTTATTCAAACCTTATTATAGGCCGTTTACTGCGTTATGGAGAAGAGGTTGTTGCTTTGGGTCTGAAAGAAGGTGAGGTCGATGGAGTATCCATAGATACTTCCATGGTACCCTATTCTAATGTAGATACCGTAACTTTATATCTAAACCCGTTTCGTCAAAAACAGTATTATGAATATATATGTTCTCTGGCACCCCGCAGAGTTATTTTTAATCCTGGAACAGAGAACCCTGAGTTTTATGAGATACTTCAGGAAAATGGCATTACCGTAAGTGTGGCCTGTAATTTGGTTTTACTTTCTACGAATCAGTATTAAGCCCGTAAATGTTAATAATCCGTTCAGAATTAATAATTCGTACCCTATTTCATAACCTCCCAGCCATGTATTGGGAATGTATCCTACGAGGCCGGTTAACGTAGCCGATAGCACGGCCACAAAGGGCACCCATTGGTCCTTAACTGCGTATTTGGTGAAGATGCCAAAAGAGAATAATCCCAGTAACGGGCCGTAGGTGTAAGAAGCTACAGTGAGGAGTCCGTCAATAACATTTCTCTCAAGCACATAGTTAAAAACAATGATAACCACAATAAGTAACACACTCATTCCTATGTGTACTTTTTTACGAAGCGACTTTTGTTTTGAGGGATCTTTGTTTTCAATATCCATAAAATCAATACAGTAGGAGGTGGTTAATGAGGTTAGAGCACTGTCGGCACTACTGTAGGCAGCCGCAATGAGGCCCAGAATAAAAACAATGCCTAACCCGGCACCGAGTTCCTGATTGAGTGCAATTTCAGGAAACATCAGATCGGTTTTCACGCTTCCGTCCAGTTTTGGTATTTCAATACCTGTTTGGTCTGCATAAACAAATAATAAGGCGCCCAATACCATAAATACAAAATTTACAACAATGAGGATCACACTTAGAGAGATCATATTTTTTTGAGCGTCTTTTACTGTTCTGCAGGTTAAGTTTTTCTGCATCATATCCTGGTCAAGCCCGGTCATACAAATAGTAACAAACATACCCCCCAGAAAAGATTTGATAAGATGATTTCTAGAATTAAAATCATCTGTTACCCATAACTTAGTGTATTTACCAAGTTCTTCATTCATCCAGAAATCTGCCAGAGAGAGGTTTATCTCATTCATGATGATATAAATGGTAACCAAAACGGCAGAGAGCATAAAAAGGGTTTGCAGCGTATCAGTCCAGACAATAGTTTTGATCCCTCCTCTAAAGGTATATATCCAGATGAGAAGAATAGAGATTATTACCGTAACCGGGAAAGGTACCTGCCAGCTGTTAAACACAAAATATTGTAATACGGTGGCAACCAGGAAGAGCCGGAATGAAGCCCCCAGAACCCGTGAGATAAAAAAGAAAAAGGCCCCTGTTTTATGGCTTTGGTTGCCAAAACGACTTTGAAGGTACTCGTAAATAGAGGTTACATTAAGCCGGTAATACAGCGGTAGTAGTATAAATGCTATTACTAGATAGCCTGCAAAATACCCAAAAACTACCTGCATATAACTAAATTGTGAGTCAATTACCCACCCCGGTACCGATATAAAAGTAACGCCACTTAGCGAGGCTCCTATCATTCCAAAGGCTACCACATACCATGGTGATTGTCTTTTTGCTTTAAAAAAGGCTTCATTCGAATCTTCTTTACCGGTTAAAAAGGAGATGAAAATAAGCAAACCAAAGTATGCTGCTATGAGCAGAAGAATATGAACAGGTTGCATAAAATGAGATTTAGTCTGCAAAATACAAACTCTCTTTAAAAAAATGACAGGATACCGCTAAAAACTGTAAATTCGCAACTATGGAATTTTCCTCAAAACTTTTGGAAAAAGCGGTAGATGAAATGGCGCAGTTGCCGGGTATTGGAAAGCGTACGGCATTGCGTCTGGTACTTCATCTGTTAAGGCAACCAGCCCGGCAAACGGAAAGGCTTACGGAGGCACTTAGTGTGCTGAGAGCAGAGATACGCTACTGTGAAAACTGTCACAATATCTCAGATATGCATGTGTGTGAAATATGTGCTAATCCTAAAAGAGATGCAACTACTGTTTGTGTTGTAGAAGATATAAGAGATGTAATGGCAATTGAAAATACAGCCCAATACAAGGGTCATTATCACGTATTGGGGGGTAAAATATCTCCTATGGAAGGGGTGGGACCTCATAACCTCACTATTCAAAGTTTGATAGATAAAGTAAAAAATGAGCAGGTTGCAGAAGTTATTTTTGCTCTGAGTTCGACAATGGAAGGAGATACCACTAATTTTTACATCTTTAAACAATTGGAACCTTATAAGGTTGAAGTTTCTGCACTTGCACGTGGGGTGGCAGTGGGAGATGAGCTTGAGTTTGCAGATGAGGTCACTCTTGGAAGAAGTATTACCAACCGGATACCATTTGAAAAATCTATTCGTAATTCCTGATCAGAAGCTGATGCAGGGGTTGAAATAATGGTAGAACAGGCACAAGTTGTGGGGCTTTTTTTAATTAAAATTTATTACAGAAAATCTAAAGATAAAGTGTTTTTTTAATTAATTTCGCAATCTCATAATTGAAAATCATATTCTTATTATAAATATGGCAAAGTTTGAATTGAAATTACCAAAAATGGGAGAGAGTGTTGCCGAGGCGACTGTTACTTCCTGGCTCAAGAACATTGGAGATACCATAGAGATGGATGAAGCCGTTTTGGAAATAGCAACAGATAAAGTTGATTCTGAAGTACCCAGTGAAGTAGAAGGGGTTCTTGTGGAAAAGCTTTTTGAAGTAGATGATGTGGTGAAAGTAGGAGAGGTGCTGGCAATTATTGAAACGGAAGGTGAAGGAGGAGCGACTGAAACCAAAGAAGAGGCGCCGTTGCAGGAAGCTGCCAGTGCTATAAATTCGGTAGAAGAAACCGTTCAGGTAGCAAAAGAAGTCGCAGCACCGGTTGCGGTTGCAAGCCATGATACCTCCGGACGCTTTTATTCTCCTCTGGTAAAAAATATTGCCAAAGAAGAAGGTATTAGTATGTCGGAACTGGAAAGTATTCAGGGTACCGGAAAAGAAGGAAGAGTTACTAAAAATGATATTTTAGCTTATGTTAAAAACAGGGGAGTAGCACCCGAACCTCATGCGGTTACGGAAGTAACTTCCCCTAAAGCTGTTTCACAACCTCAATCACCTAAGAAACCGGTTCCTGTTTCTGTTAACAGGGAGGATGAAATTATTGAAATGACCCGTATGGGTAAGCTTATCGCGCACCACATGCATGAAAGCGTTCATACATCGGCCCACGTGCAAAGCTTTGTAGAAGCAGATGTTACCAATGTTGTGAAATGGAGAACGGTTAAAAAACGAGAGTTTGAACAAAAAGAAGGTGAAAAACTTACTTTTACCCCCATCTTCATGGAAGCAATAGCGAAAGCCCTTCGTGAATTTCCTATGATGAACATTTCAGTAGATGGTGACCGTATCATAAAGCGTAAAAATATTAATTTGGGTATGGCTGCCGCATTACCAGATGGCAATTTAATTGTGCCGGTAATAAAAAATGCAGACCAGTTAAACTTAGTAGGGCTGGCCAAGAAAGTAAATGACCTTGCTAACAGAGCCAGAATGAATCAATTAAAACCCGATGAGATCCAGGGAGGTACTTATACGGTTACGAATGTAGGTACTTTTGGAAGTGTTTTTGGAACGCCTATTATTAATCAGCCTCAGGTAGGCATACTCGCATTAGGCGGTATTAGAAAAGTACCGGCCGTTATAGAAACTCCCGAAGGCGATTTTATAGGGATACGGCACAAAATGTTCTTATCGCACAGTTATGACCACCGGGTAGTAAATGGTGCTTTGGGCGGAATGTTTGTCAAAAAAGTAGCAGATTATCTCGAATCCTGGGATATTAACAGAGAGTTGTGAAAATTTGAGCGTATATATAAAAAAGACATCCCGGTTTAGATTTTGAAAACCGGGATGTCTTTTTTAAGCTAAACTCAATTAAAGTGTCGTATTAAAATTATTGAGCGTACTTTTCATAAACGAACGCAGTAAAACAATTCCGGGATGTTTATCGCCTAAGGGAAACTCCTGTTCAAGGGTCTTGGAATCGAAAGATTTGTACCCTGTAATATCCAGTATATTTTCTCTTGTAAGGTATTGAAAGCCCATACTCCAGTTGATAAACTTTCTCTCTCGTGAAGTGCCGCTGGCTATTTTATAAACCGAATGGTGCCGGAGATCTTTTTTAATACTCTCGAAGAGTGCTTTTACCTTGTGCTTGTCGCCTTCCAGATATTGAATAAAGCTGCTTTCGTGATGTAATAATACGCCGGTGATATTTAGGTCGTGATTATTTTTTCTGCTTTTAATAAGTAGTTCCTGCAGCATATGATCATTGAAATCAATGTTTGCTGTACTGATGTAACAAAGGTAGTATATCATAATTAATGAAACATAATTAATGAACTTTAGCCTTGTTGGGGGGTAATCACTAAATCAATTACAAAGTAGTAGGTAAGTATATACAAGTTATACAAAAAAATAGAAAAGGTAATTTTTTTTTACATTTTTTTTACAGTAAAGAACTAATAATAAGGTTAAAACAGATTTTTATTCTCATTTTTCCTGGTATAAAACAAAGTATAGCTTTTGGTAAATTAGAGTTGTGAAGCTTTGTTTTAAAAGCAGCATTATTATTCAATGGCTCTGATCAATATGAACACGTTAATGTCGCAGGAAATGGTATAACATCTTTAACAACGTTGAGAAAAAAATGCTTTCAGGTAGCGAACTACAAATACCGTATCGTGCTTTATTACCCAAAAACTACGATTTGAAAACAAAATATACGTTGCTGCTATTTTTATAAAGATCGGGAGAAAAAGGTAGCGATCATGCCCCCCCTTTGCAATTTCTCATGTATATCCTTGCGGACTCTCTACAGAAAGATATGGGAATTTTTAAAATTGTAAGAAGCACCCCCGACAGATTTGCCACGGCAATTGCTATTTGTGAGGGAGCGTATGCTGCCCTGACGGCAAATATATACAAAACAGCATGGTAGATGTTTCACAGGGAAAAGGATCTTGCCGTGCCTGTAGCGCATTCACAAAATATGGCACACTCTTACAGAAGGAGAAGCAGTTATTACTCTTACCATTTATAAAAAAGTACTCTGCAACGGTTATACTACTACACTCTAAGAGACAAAACTTTTTTAGGGCCCTTAAAAAGAAAATTATTATACCTTACAGATCACTAAAACAAGGGTCTTTGAAGAGGTCTCTTGCTAATATTTAAAAGTATTACCATGAAGCCTTTCATTTTCTTACTAGGTTTCTCTCAGCAATGTGTATATTTACACCTCTTTTAGAAAAACAGTGACCATGGAATTAAAGCTCACCAGGCCCATTTGCTTTTTCGACCTTGAAACAACAGGTACCGATGTGGCAAAAGACCGTATTGTAGAGATATCTATTTTGAAACTCTACCCCAATGGTAATAAAGAAAGCAAAACATGGTTAGTTAACCCTGGAGTGTCTATTCCCGAATATGCTACTGCCGTTCATGGTATTACTAATGAAAAAGTGGCAAATGAACCCACCTTTAAAGATTTGTCGAGACAGGTGTATAACATGATCAAAGACAGTGACCTTGCAGGATATAATTCAGATCGTTTTGATATCCCGCTTTTGGCTGAAGAAATGCTGAGAGCTGATATTGATTTTGATATGAAAAATCGGGTATCGGTAGATGTTCAAACCATTTTTCATAAAATGGAAAAAAGAACACTTGGTGCAGCTTACCAGTTTTATTGCCAAAAAGACCTGAAAGATGCCCATAGTGCAGAAGCCGATACGATGGCAACCTATGAAGTACTTAAAGCGCAACTGGAAAGGTATAATGAGTTGGAAAATGATATAAAATTCCTTTCCGATTTTACAAACCGCAAAAATGCTGCAGATTTTGCAGGATTTATTGTATATGACAAAGAAGGCAGTGAGGTTTTTTCCTTTGGAAAACATAAAGGGAAAAAAGTAGAGAAAGTGCTGGATGAAGAACCCGGATACTTTGGCTGGCTAATAAATGCTGATTTTCCTTTGTACACCAAAAAAGTACTGACCGGGATAAAACTTAGAAAACTCAATAATAAACTTTCCTGATATATTCCAGGTATTTTAAGATAACTTTCATGAAAATTATTTGTGTAGGCCGTAATTATACAGATCATATAAAAGAACTTGCTAATGAAAAACCAAGTGATCCTGTACTTTTTTTAAAACCGGATACATCTGTATTACAAAATGATCAGGATTTTTATATTCCAGACTTTTCAAGCGATGTTCATTATGAAGTGGAAGTACTGGTAAAAATTACAAGACCCGGAAAACACATAGAAACTAAATTTGCAGGAACCTATTATAATGAAATTGGTTTGGGGATAGATTTTACTGCCAGAGATCTGCAGAGTAAGTTAAAAGAAAAAGGATTGCCCTGGGAGAAATCAAAAGCATTTGACGGTTCTGCGGTTATTGGCCAATGGTTGCCAAAACAACAATTCACAGATTTGAATAATATAAGCTTTAGCCTTAAAAAAAACGGGCAGTTGGTCCAGAATGGAAACACACAATTTATGTTGTGGAAAATAGATGAGCTTATCTCATATATCTCACAGTATTTCACATTAAAAACAGGCGATGTCATATTTACCGGAACACCTGCTGGTGTTGGTAAAGTCGTTGTTAATGATTACCTTGAAGGCTTTTTAGAAGATCATAAACTTTTTGCCCTATATACAAAATAACAATGCTTTATAACTTAGATAAACTAACCGAGCTTTCCGGAGGAGATGAAGATTTCATACTATCCGTAATAAGTGTGTTTCTGGAAGAAACACCGCAGGATCTGGCAAGTCTTAAAAATGCTGTTCAGGCTGAAACTTTTAGTGACATTTACCAACATGCTCATAAAATTAAACCTAATGTGGATCTTATGGGTATGGAAGAAGTACGTATTAAAGTCCTGCAAATTGAAACAGAGGGCAAAAACGGAAAAGATATGAAAGTTATAAATGAGCTTTTCCCCTCCGTAGAAGAATCCATAAACAAGGCTATAGTGCAGTTAAAAGATAACTTCGGGCTTTAAGATTATGTTTGCTGAGATCATTACTGTTGGCGATGAAATTCTCATTGGGCAGATAGTGGACACAAATTCTGCCTTTATTGCAAACCTCTTTAACAAAGCCGGGATTTCCATATATCAAATAACCTCAGTTCAGGATGACAGGTCACATATTATTCAGGCACTTGAAGATGCCGAATATAGAGTTGATATCGTTGTGATTACAGGCGGACTGGGGCCTACTAAAGATGATGTCACCAAAACGGCCATATGCGAGTATTTTAACGATAAACTGGTGCGTAATGAAGAAGTGTTAAAGCATATTGAATACCTCTTTGAGAAATATGTAAATACACCTATTACAGATCAAAACCGGGATCAGGCGCTGGTTCCTTCCAGGGCAGTAGTTCTAAAAAACCGTTTTGGTACCGCCCCCGGTATGTGGATAGAAAGCGGAAATACCGTTTTTGTTTCATTGCCAGGAGTGCCTTATGAAATGAAAGCACTTATGGAGCATGAAGTAATTCCCCGTTTGCATAAAAAATTCCGTACACCATTTATTTATCATAAAACCATATTAACCTACGGACTTGGAGAAAGTGCCATTGCTCAAAAAATTGAGCAATGGGCAGAAGAGCTCCCGCCGTTTATTAAGCTGGCCTATCTTCCTAACCTGGGAAAAGTGCGTTTACGGCTTACCGCAAAAGGCTTGGATCTAAAAGCACTGGAAAGTGCTGTAAACCAGCAGGTAAGGGCTCTATATCCATTAATTGGCGACATCATATATGGCTTTGAAGAAGAAGGGGTTTTAGAAGAGATCGTGGGAAAGCTTCTTGCTAAAAAAGACCTTACACTTTCTACCGCCGAGAGCTGTACCGGAGGGAGTATAGCAGAAGCCATAACTTCCATTCCCGGATCTTCAGCATATTTTGTAGGGAGTGTTGTATGTTATGCTACACGTGTAAAAACAGAAATATTGGGAGTTCCCAAATCACTTATTGATTCATTTTCGGTAGTGAGTGCCGAAGTGGCAGAAGCTATGGCCCTGGGGGTGCAGAAACTCTTGAATTCTGATTATGCAATAGCCACTACCGGAAATGCAGGCCCTTCCAAAGGAGATTCAGATGCAGAGGTTGGCACGGTTTATATAGCCATAGCCGGCCCCAGTGGCGTGTTTTCAGTAAAAACCAAGCTGGGAAATCACCGCGAAAAAGTAATACGTAAAGCAGTGCATAAATCTTTGGAATTACTACAAAAAGAAATTTTAAAAAATTGAGAATTCTTTTTTGTCAGTCAGGTAAAAATTTCGTTAATTTGCACCCTGTTTTGAAATAACAAAAAAATCAAAAGCAATGTCTAGAGTTTGTGAGCTTACCGGAAAGAAGGCAATGGTGGGAAATAACGTTTCTCATGCTATGAATAAGACCAAGAGAAAATTCCATGCAAATCTCACCAAAAAGCGTTTTTATATTCCGGAAGAAGATCGTTGGGTAACTTTAAAAGTTTCCACTTCGGCAATAAAAACTATAAACAAGAAAGGAATAGCTGCTGTACTCAAAGAGGCTAAGGAAAAAGGTTACATTAAATAATATCCGGTAATCCGAAAATTTAGGCAAAATGGCAAAAAAAGGGAATAGAATACAGGTAATTTTGGAGTGTACGGAACACAAAGATTCGGGTATGCCTGGGACGTCACGTTACATCACTACCAAAAATAAAAAAAATACACCCGATAGGCTTGAGATCAAAAAATTCAATCCTATTTTGAAAAAAATGACTGTTCATAAGGAAATTAAATAATATTGAGTCATGGCAAAGAAAACCGTAGCAACGCTGCAATCCTCTTCAAAGAGATTGACAAAAGCCATTAAAATGGTTAAGTCTCCCAAGACCGGAGCATATACTTTTGTAGAATCCGTCATGTCTCCTGACGCGGTAAATGATTGGTTTAGCAAGAAATAAGAGCTTACTAACGAATATATTCAAAAAGCTACTTTCCCACGGAAAGTAGCTTTTGTTTTTTATCTTTGAAAGATATTAAGAAAAGTGGCTGCTGTATGGCCCTAAAGTAATTTTATAATGAGTTTGTTCAAAAAAATATTTTCCTCCCAAAAAAAGGAAACACTTGATAAAGGTCTTGAAAAATCAAAGTCCAGTTTTTTTTCTAAGTTAGGTAAAGCAGTAGCAGGAAAATCGAAGGTGGACGATGAGGTACTCGATAACCTCGAGGAGATATTGGTAAGCAGTGATGTAGGAGTGAATACCACTCTTAAGATCATTGAGCGTATTGAAGAAAGAGTATCCCGGGATAAGTACCTCGGCACAGACGAGTTGAACTCTATTTTAAGAGAAGAAATTGCAGGGTTGTTGTCTGAGACCCACACAGGTGAAGAAACTGATTTCGCCATACCTGAAAATAAAAAACCGTATGTAATTATGGTGGTAGGGGTAAATGGCGTTGGTAAAACCACCACAATTGGCAAGTTGGCACATCAGTTTAAAAAGCAGGGGAAAAATGTAATATTGGGAGCAGCCGATACGTTTCGTGCTGCAGCAATAGACCAGTTACAAATTTGGGCAGATCGCGTACAAGTACCTATTGTAAAGCAACAAATGGGAAGTGACCCGGCCTCAGTAGCTTTTGATACCCTTACTTCGGCAAATGCTCAGAATGCTGATGTGGTATTGATCGATACGGCTGGGAGATTACATAACAAGGTAAATCTGATGAATGAACTTTCTAAGGTGAAAAGAGTAATGCAGAAAGTAGTGCCCGATGCCCCTCATGATGTACTTCTGGTGCTGGATGGTTCTACCGGGCAAAATGCTTTTGAGCAGGCCAAACAGTTTACCAAAGCTACCGAGGTCACTTCACTGGCTGTTACTAAACTGGATGGTACAGCAAAAGGAGGGGTGGTCATCGGAATTTCAGACCAGTTCAATATTCCCGTAAAATATATAGGCGTGGGTGAAGGTATTGACGACCTTCAGGTTTTCAATAAATATGAATTTGTAGATTCTTTCTTCAAATAAGCAGTCTGTTAAAATACTTGTAAAAAACCTCAAAAATCACTTTTTTGAGGTTTTTTCTTTAGGATTATATATCTTTAAGAAAAAGCTGAATAATTTGTTTTCTGTATGCACAGGAAACCACTTTTCGTATGTCATTCATGATCAAAATATCAGGTACCGGGTTTGTGAATTTTTTTGGGAGTATGATACCAGTTAAAAATGAAAAACAAATACAATTGTGAAGAAAACGTTTTAAAATGAAACTTTTAAAGAAGGTTGTTTTTATTTCTGTCATTTTTGCAGTGCTGGTAATGGGAGTGTATATCTTGGGACCTCAGGTTGAAAGCCCTGTTATGGAACGTATTCTACCAGAAGTAGAAAGTGACCTTTCCTTACTTGAAAACAAGATCTTAAAGCGAGAGGCCGGGATAAGCAACCTTAAACCGGGAAATGCTTCCCGAATTGTGTGGAAAGACAGTAGCAAAGCAAAAACACCTTATGCTATTATTTATCTGCACGGTTGGTCTGCCAGTAGTGAAGAAGGAGCGCCCGTTCATGAATCTATAGCCCGTCGTTACGGTTGCAACCTATACCTCCCGCGTCTTGCAGGGCATGGTATCGAAGAAACTGAAAACATGTTGTATTTAACAGCTTCTGAATATATGAACTCTGTTAAAGAAGCCCTGGCAGTGGCAAAAAAGCTGGGGAATAAGGTTATAGTACTGGCCACTTCCACGGGAGCTTCTATGGCACTGTATCTTGCAGGTGATGACCCGGATGTAGCCGGGTTGCTACTCTATTCCCCTAACATAAAAGTGTATGACCCCAATGCAAAATGGTTATCCCGCCCATGGGGGCTTCAACTAGCCAGATGGGTAACGGGTAGCCGCTATCATACCTATGAGGCCAACGAATTAAAAAGAAAATACTGGACCACCAAATACAGACTCGAAGCGCTTACTCATTTGCAGGTATTAACACAAAAGACCATGACCCATGACACCTTTCAAAGCGTAACCAGACCCGTTTTTATGGGGTATTTTTATAAAGATGAGGCAACCCATGACCAGGTGGTTTCTGTTCCGGCCATGCTTGAAATGTATTCACAACTGGGCACACCGTCACATTTAAAGAGAAAAAAAGCATTTCCCGAAGCAGGGAATCATGTACTTGCCAGTCATGTAGTTTCCAAAGACCTGAAATCTGTACAAAAAGAAACTTGTATTTTTATAGAAGAAATACTAGGTTTAAAACCGTTATAATTATATATAAAATTTATGAAAAGAATCATCCTCCTCTCCCTGATCTGTTTAACTCTTGCCTGTAAAAAAGAGCCTTCTGCGGTCATTGAAAAAGTAGTATGGCAACCTTATGATGAAACTACTGAACTAACAGAACAAAAGGAACATGAATTAGCGCGAATGCGTTTCAAATTACTTAACTCTAAAGTACTTGATAAGAATGAACTTTGGCAGCCTTTCGAAAAAGAACTCTCTGGTTTTGAGACCCGATACGAAGAGTTAAAACCATATATTTTGGAACAAAACATCCCTTCCATCCAACAATCAGTTAGTGAAGGCGTGTTTTCCTATGAAGAGCTTACGCTTTTTTATCTATACCGTATTCGCAAGTTTGAAAGTGATAATGAAAAGTCGTTAAATGCACTTATTTCCATAAACCCCGACGTGCTTAAGCAGGCAAGGAGCTATGAACGTCAAAAAGCCGAAGATGTGAAATATTCACTGTATGGCATCCCTATTTTGTTAAAAGATAATATTGGCACTTCAGGAATGGCCACCACTGCAGGAGCGTATGCCCTTAAAGATAACTATGCAGAAGATGCGTTTATAACAGCCCGTCTCAAAGAAGAGGGAGCTATTATATTAGGTAAACTCAACCTGAGTGAATGGGCATATTATTTTTGTAATGGTTGTCCACTGGGGTATAGCGCTATGGGAGGGCAAACCTTAAACCCGTATGGGCGTAAACAATTTGAAACCGGGGGTTCGAGTTCAGGAAGTGGAGTAGCGGTAGCAGCCAATTATGCCGTAGCTGCCATTGGTACTGAAACTTCAGGCTCTATACTATCTCCTTCCAGTCAAAACTCTGTGGTGGGTTTAAAACCTACTATCGGCTTACTGAGCAGAACAGGTATTGTACCCATATCAGGAACATTAGATACTCCGGGCCCCATGACTAAAAGTGTAATAGATAATGCTATTCTGTTACAGGCCATGACAGGTAAAGATCCTTCTGATCCAGCCTCAGTAGCAAATGATATGCAATATACCGAAGGTTTTGCAAATGCTTCTTTAGAAGGAAAACGTTTTGGGGTACTTACCCCTTTGTTAAAAGATACATTATACCTGAGCGCCATAGAGAAAATAAAAGCAAAAGGAGCAGAAGTTATCGAATTTGAACCGGAAGAAGTAGATCTGGACGGATTTCTTACCTTGTTGAATATAGACATGAAACACGACCTGCCGGCTTATATGGCTGCACACGCCAAAACCTCTTCAAAATACAATTCAGTTGACGAGTTGGTTTCGTTTAACCTAAAAGATAGTGTATTACGAATGCCTTATGGGCAGGGGGTTTTTGACCGTATTACGATGGATAGTACAACTCTGGAGCAACTGGAAATCATTAAAGAAAGGTTAATGAAAAATGGCAGGCATTTCTTTGACACAATGATGAACGCGCATCATTTGGATGCGGTTTTATCCATTAACAACTACCATGCATCTTTTGCAGCAGTAGCTCAGTACCCATGCCTTACAGTGCCTATGGGATATAAAAGCAGTGGTGAACCCGCTAACCTTACCTTTATAGGTAAACCTTTTTCAGAAAATTCCCTTCTCAGCATAGGGTTTGCTTTTGAAAAAAGTACCAGGGCACGAAAAATACCTCCATCATATAACTAAAATTTACAAATCGTATGTCATACCGAAACTTGGTGATCATTACCAAGATCATCTTTTATTATTGTCTTTTTTACATAGGCGTAAAAGTTTATGGTGTTTTTTCCGGAATGTGGTTTCTACCCAATATAGTTGTAATATTGCTATTAGCGGTTACAGGAGGTCTGGCGGCATTTTTCATGATCAAAAAAAAATATAACTGGCCCTACGCCATCGCGGGGATATTAATAATTGTGCTTCTTCGTATATACGAGTCCCGACTCATTTCATACTTATACGAAAACTTCTAATATTTTGAAAGGAAGGCTTTGAGATCGTGAATACAGAAAGTACAATGTATAAAACCCCTGTAAAACCTTTAGCGTTCTCTTTTTAGGTTGTATTTTTACGCGCTCAAACAGTAACAGGTATATGAGAACCAAATCACTTAAGAAAAATACCATAAATGTAGTAACACTGGGTTGCTCAAAAAACGTATATGATTCAGAGGTATTGATGGGGCAATTACGCGCCAGTGGAAAGGAAGTTGTACATGAAAAGGAAGGCAATATTGTAGTGATCAACACCTGTGGCTTTATTGCCAATGCAAAAGAAGAGAGTATAAATACTATATTAGAATATGTTGACAAAAAAGAGAAGGGAGAAGTAGATAAGGTGTTTGTTACCGGATGCCTCAGTGAGCGATATAAGCCCGATCTTCAAAAAGAAATACCAGATGTAGATCAGTATTTTGGTACAACAGACCTGCCTGTTCTATTAAAAACACTGGGAGCTGACTACAAACATGAACTTATAGGAGAGCGCCTTACAACAACCCCGAAGAATTATGCGTATCTAAAAATATCTGAAGGGTGTGACCGCCCCTGTTCATTTTGTGCAATCCCGCTAATGAGAGGGAAGCATCGCAGTAAGCCTGTAGAAGAGCTGGTAGTAGAAGCAGAGAAACTGGCGGCAAAAGGGGTTAAAGAACTAATTTTGATAGCCCAGGACCTTACATATTACGGCCTGGATCTCTATAAAAAAAGAAACCTGGCGGCACTTTTAAAAGAACTGGTTAAAGTAGAAGGCATTGAATGGATACGTTTGCATTATGCCTTTCCGACAGGATTTCCTATGGATGTACTCGAAGTAATAAAAGAAGAGCCTAAGGTTTGTAATTATATAGATATCCCATTACAACATATCGCAGACCCTGTATTAAAATCCATGCGCAGAGGGACCACTAAAGAAAAAACAACTAAACTGCTCAGAGAATTCAGGAAGGCCGTTCCTGATATGGCTATTCGTACAACTCTTATTGTGGGTTACCCCGGAGAAACAGAAGAAGATTTCCAAACCTTAAAAAGCTGGGTGCAAGAAATGAAGTTTGAGCGTCTGGGATGTTTTACCTACAGTCATGAAGAGAACACGCATGCTTTTAACTTAGAAGACGATGTGCCCGAGGATATTAAGCAGCAGAGAGCCGCAGAGATCATGGATATCCAGTCTCAGATCTCCTGGGAGCTTAATCAGCAAAAAATAGGGCATACATTTACCTGTATCATAGATCGTAAAGAAGGAGGATATTTTGTTGGCCGTACTGAATTTGATTCACCCGATGTAGATAATGAAGTGCTTATTGATGCCGCTAAACACTATGTAAAGGTAGGAGATTTTACCAGTGTCAAGATTACATCTGCTTCTGATTTTGACCTTTACGGAGAACCGGTAGAATAATTTTTAGTGCAGAATTGCTCCCATTTTTTGCGGGTCAAAACGAATTTTTGATCATAGCAATTTTCATGGGGGTTCCAAAACTCAGATTTGAGTGTCATAAACTTCATGAGAATCTTGGAGGAAGCTTTATTTTCTTTATTTACATAAGCTACTACCTCTTCTGCCTTATTGTTATCAAAAACAAAGTCAAGCAATCCTTTAGTAATTTCAGTACCATATCCTTTTCCCCAGTGAGATTCCAATAAACGGTATCCTATTTCCCATTCGCCATGCGTGTTTTTTATAAAGGCTACCGTGCCTACAAATGTATCTTTTTGCATTGTGATGGCCCATACATAAAAGTTATTCGCAGCCTCAGAATACCGGCTAATCAGATCTTCGAGTTCTTTTCGGTTGGTATCACGATCTTTTGGTTCAGACCCCGTGTATTTCATGACTTCCGGGTTACTTTCCATCTCATGAAAAAAAGGCTCGTCCTTCCGGGTCAATACCCTGACCAATAATCTGGGAGTTTCAAAGATTTTCATTTTCAGGGGTTTAAAAGGAATTGCAAGTTAACATTATTTGATACGGTTTTTGATGATTATCTTTGGAAAAACTTAGTTTTTATGCAGTATCACCTCATTTTTGACATGGATGGTGTTTTGGTTGACAGTGAGCCGTTTCATCAAAGTGTGCTACAATCGGTTTGTGACCGCATAGGCATCCGTATCGACAAGCCCTATTATACTACTTTAGTAGGAATGGGAGACCTGCAATTGTGGTCTAAGCTTATAGACGATTTTGATTTGGATAAGTCCCCTGACTGGTATATTTCTTTTCATAAAAAACTATTGTATGAAGCACTTCCTTCGGCAGATGTTACGCCCATGCCTTATGTTTTAGATTTAATTGAGGAACTTGCGGCCCATAACTTCCGGTTATCGTTAGGCTCCTCGTCACCTGTAAAAGTAATAAATACCTTTGTAGAGAAATTAAAAATAGTATCGTATTTCGATCACCTGGTAAGCCGTGAGCATGTAAGCCAGGGAAAACCACACCCGGATATTTTTCTGGAAGTAGCGAGAAGGTATGGTCTCCCGCCTGAAGAATTTCTGGTAATAGAAGATAGTTATAATGGAGTATGTGCCGCTACTTCCGCCGGAATGCGATCTGTTGGCTACATTCATCCTAATTCCGGGAAACAGGATCTTTCCAACGCGGTTATGGTGATAGATAGTTTCTCTTGCATTTCTGCACAACGACTTAAAGAAATGTACACATGCAAAAAGTAAAAATTATTGAATGTCCCAGAGATGCAATGCAGGGCATTAAAGATTTTATTCCAACGGAAGAAAAAGTACGCTATATACAATCTATATTAAGAGTAGGTTTTGATACGGTAGATTTTGGAAGTTTTGTTTCTCCTAAAGCCATCCCACAAATGGCAGATACGGCTCAGGTGCTTTCACAACTGGACCTGTCTTTCACAAAAAGTAAATTACTGGCGATTATTGCCAATGTAAGAGGAGCACAAGATGCTTCCAGGCATCCCGAGATCACTTATCTGGGATATCCTTTTTCCATATCTGAGAATTTTCAAATGCGTAATACACATAAAACCATTGCGCAAAGTATAGAAGTACTTAAAGAGATACTGGCTATAGCCCATGCTTCTGATAAAGAAGTGGTAGCCTATCTTTCCATGGGATTCGGAAACCCTTACGGAGATCCCTGGAATGTAGAAATTGTAGGAGAATGGACCGAAAGACTATCAGCTATGGGGGTTAGAATATTATCCCTTTCTGATACCATAGGAAGTTCTACTCCGGAGATCATTACCTATCTTTTTAAAAATCTTGTTCCGAAATACCCTGAAATAGAGTTTGGAGCCCACTTACACACAACCCTTGGTACCTGGCATGAAAAGATAGATGCTGCTTTTAAAGCCGGATGCAGAAGATTTGATGGTGCTATTCAGGGGTTTGGCGGATGCCCTATGGCCAAAGACGAGCTTACCGGGAATATGCCTACAGAAAAACTGTTATCTTATATGAATGTTGAAAAAGCAGATACCGGGTTACATGCCATGAGTTTTGAGAGCGCTTACAATGAGGCTAGCAAAATTTTCGGCAGGTATCATTAATTTTATCTGATACCATAAAAAAACCGACTTTAAAAGCCGGTTTTGGTTGTTTTATCGAATACATTTTAAAACTGAAGCTGAAAGCCGGCGTACGCCCCGAAAGGGTGCCCTGGTCTCAATCCCGCAGGTACACGGGAAACTGCATATACCTCATCCAGCAGGTTAATAATATTTCCCGTAATGCTTAGGTGCTTATTAATTCGATACTTTCCCGCAAAATCAATAATAAAGTTAGAAGCTACTTTTTCATTTTCAGGAATATCCCCTCTCCCTGCTTCTGTTCTGAACGCTCCGTTAAAGCGACCGCTTAAATTGAGTTCAAATTTCTTGTGCTCTAATGAAATAGTGGCGTTAAACTGGTGTCTGGCAATATACGGTAGTTCATCCCCTTCGGTAACTTCTCCCCACAAATCATCTTCACTTCCAAAACTGTTTTGAAATTCAGTATCGGTATAGGTATAAGCAAAAGTAAGGGGTAGCGCCAGACTTTCATGAGTTCCTAAAATATTGTAATTAAGGAGTACTTCAAGCCCGTGAACCACTACTTCTCCCGCATTAAACTGATCCAGAGAACCGGTACCTCCCGTAGCCGCAAGATCGCTTCCCAGCAAATTGCTGTAATCATTGTAAAAAGCAACTACCTCACCAGACAAACCTTTTACCGAAAATCGTGAGCCCAACTCATAGTTTATACTTTCTTCCGGTTTTTGATCCTCCTGATTACTTGGTGGCGAGAACCCTTTAT
This sequence comes from Ascidiimonas aurantiaca, assembly GCF_037646345.1. Lineage (NCBI taxonomy): Bacteria > Pseudomonadati > Bacteroidota > Flavobacteriia > Flavobacteriales > Flavobacteriaceae > Ascidiimonas > Ascidiimonas aurantiaca. The sequence continues at coordinate 59,520 of NZ_JBBEWR010000008.1, forward strand.
GTACCCCTCCAAAAGCTGATAGTTTATTATTGAAATTGTAGTTAAAACCAACTCCCGGAATAAAAACATCCACCTTATTTTCGCGTATGGCTATATCTGTTCCGTTTCTGTTCACATCATTTCTCCCATAATCGGTTCTTCCCAATACGATATTCTCATAGCGAATACCGGGAGTTAATGTAAGCTCCTTGTATTTAAATTTGTAAAGGGCATGCGCAGCAAAAGCGGTAGCATCGCTAATACGGTTGGCATCCGTACCTCGTGTTGCTTCAGTAGTTTGCGAAAGCACACCATCTGTTATTTGATAACCGTCAACCCATTGAAAACGATCTTCTTCGTCATAATGAATGCGAAGGCCTATTTCTATATCGTGAAAGGCAGATGCTCCACTCCAGTGATAATCCAGTTTGGTTTGTACCCCTTTGGATATATACACACGGTTATTGGCTTTTATACCCAATGCATCTGCTTCTGAGTCAACATCTCCCCGTAAAACAGCAAAATGATCAGGGTTACCCTCAGGGTCAGCAACCACTCCGGCAAGACCACGGCGTTCCCCATTGGCAATTACATAATCCAGTTTGTACCAGTTACGGGCAAAACGATTGTAATAACCCGTAGTGGTAACTCTAAAATAATCACTAAACTTAAATGCATGTGTTGCCATAAATTGTACATGATCTGCATTCATTTCATCTGCTTCAGAACTGGCATACCGACTAAAGGGATCGCGTTCAAAATCGTTGTCACTAAGCCCCAGATAGGTTTCATCAGAAGTTTCATCGGAATATTGAAATTTTAATTCAAGAGCCTGCTGTAATTTTGCTTCCTCTGAGGTCTGAATTCGGAATTTGGCAACCAGATCGTTTTTGTCAAACCCGGTGTTATCTCCCGATGACAGGTTCTTAAAGCCATCTGAGTTAAAGTTGAGGTACTCTATCATGTACCCTATATTCTCATAATTCCCACCTACGCTGGTATGAAAACGGGCACTGTTAAAACTACCGTAAGTAGCGTTTACCCTGGCGCTGAAAGAGTCTGGTATCTGGGTTGAGATCATATTTATAGCCCCTCCTGTAGTAAAAGGCCCATATTGTACCTGACTGCTCCCTTTTAGGATTTCCACGGCTTGCATTCTTGCTATGGTGGGAAAATAGTAAGCAGCCGGGGCACTGTAGGGAGCCGGAGCTATCAATACACCATCTTCCATAATAGTGATCTTGGCACTTCTCTCAGGAGAGGTTCCCCTTAAACTTATATTAGGGCGTAGGCCAAAACCGTCTTCTTCATAATAATTAACCCCCGGAATACTTCGTAAAACCCTGTTAATATCCAGATAATCAAACTTTTTAAGTTCCTCCGGTGAAATATAATAAGCAGAACCAGTACGATTTCGGGCCTCAAATTTACTGCCGAAAATTACATTGGCCGAGAGTACTACTTCTTTAAGTTGAACAGTATCTCTTTTTGGGGATGATGAAGGGGCTGGTGTTTGTTGCGCAAAGAGCATAGGGGTACCCAATAGAAAAGTACCCAAAAATATTTTTTTCATTTATTGGAAATTAATACTAAAAAAATGGTTGTTTTAAGAGGGTAAAAGTAATATGATTTTGTTAACACACAAATTTTATTTAGAATTAATAAAAATTATTTTCTTAAGGTACTGTGAAATAAGAGTTTGGTTTTCAGTATGGTTAGTGTAAAAATATGAGTCGCAAGATATACTTGTAAGGTGTTTACATCACGTTGTGCATGAAGAAACTTAAGGTCTTCGAAATGAAAAAAAGAGTACGTGTTTTTTGTGTATTTTCAAGTTACATATATTCTTTGTGTATTTTCAAGAAAATATAAGGCAATACTTTTATGAAACTTCGCTCCCTGGAAAGAATTAATAAAGGCTTTTAAGGTTTTAGTGTCTTAAAAGTGTTATATTTGCACGCAATTAAATTTTAATTGCGATGAGTTTAAACGATTCCAAATTCGTAGGTGAAGGTCTCACATACGATGATGTGCTTCTGGTTCCTTCCTACTCAGAAGTTTTGCCCAGAGAAGTAAATATACAAACGCGTTTTACCAGAAACATTACGATTAATGTGCCGGTAGTATCGGCGGCTATGGATACCGTAACAGAATCTGCTATGGCAATTGCCATGGCGCGTGAAGGAGGCATTGGTGTATTACACAAAAACATGTCGGCAGAACAGCAGGCACTGGAAGTCAGAAAAGTAAAACGCGCAGAAAGCGGTATGATACTGGATCCGGTTACACTACCTCTTACCGCAAAGGTTATAGATGCTAAAAGAAGTATGGCTGAGCATAGTATAGGTGGGATACCCGTAGTAGATCCAGAGGGTATTCTAAAGGGGATCGTAACTAACCGTGACCTTAGGTTTGAACACAATAATGACCGCCCGATCGTAGAAGTGATGACCCGTGAGAACCTGGTAACTACCGGTGAAGGTACTTCTCTTACCGATGCTGAGGTGATATTGCAGCAAAACAAGATTGAAAAACTTCCTGTAGTCAATGATGCGTATAAACTCATCGGATTGATTACTTTTAGAGATATTACCAAACTTACCCAAAAGCCTATGGCAAATAAGGACAGTTATGGAAGGCTTCGTGTAGCTGCTGCCATAGGGGTCACTTCTGATGCTAAAGAACGTGCCACCTTACTGGTACAGGCAGGCATTGATGCAGTGGTGATCGATACGGCCCACGGGCATACAAAAGGGGTGGTAAGTATATTAAAAGAAATTAAAAATGCGTTTCCCAAGCTGGAAGTGGTGGTAGGTAATATTGCTACTGCAGAAGCCGCACGCTACCTTGTGGAAAATGGCGCAGATGCCGTTAAAGTAGGTATCGGGCCCGGTTCAATTTGCACTACCCGTGTAGTTGCAGGGGTAGGGTACCCCCAGTTTTCGGCTGTTTTACAGGTAGCAGAAGCCCTGAAAGGTACGGGCGTACCGGTAATTGCTGATGGAGGGATACGTTACACAGGAGATATTCCCAAAGCCATTGCCGCAGGAGCCGATAGTGTGATGCTGGGATCACTATTGGCAGGTACTAAAGAATCTCCGGGAGAGACTATTATTTATGAAGGAAGAAAATTTAAGTCGTATCGCGGTATGGGGAGTGTTGAAGCTATGAAAATGGGTAGCAAAGACCGTTATTTTCAGGACGTGGAAGACGATATTAAGAAACTGGTACCAGAAGGTATTGTGGGAAGGGTACCTTATAAAGGCGAACTTCTGGAGAGTATGCATCAGTTTATTGGAGGATTGCGTGCCAGTATGGGTTATTGTGGGGCTAAAGACATTTCTTCACTTAAAGAGAACGGCAAATTTGTAAAGATAACATCATCAGGAATTACAGAAAGTCATCCGCATAATGTAACCATTACCAAAGAAGCACCTAATTATTCAAGATAGGTTAGAAAGAAGATACAGTATTAAGGGTCGGTTCGTATGAACCGGCTTTTTTTTTATGAATGTAGTGTTCCCCGATGCGGTTTTAAATCATCTCTTACTTTGCGCATATCTTTTTCATTTACTACCACAAAAGCCAGGGTATGCATGTCACTCAATACCTCATATCCGGTTTCTTCCTGATGCAGGTTTTCCATTTTAAAATACTCGTGTATATGTGTAATGTGGTGCTTGGCGATCATTGTGGCATTAGGCCCCCTGAAATCCCATATCATTTTTATTTTTTTCATCCCAGTGTTTATCAGCGTAATAGCAAGATTGGTTTTGCAAAGGTAATGATCACTTGCTAATTATTGCTTTAAAGGTGAGCAGAGAAGGTGCTTAAAAAGAATGTTTGTGTGCTCACCGTAATATAAAAACTGCTATTTTTTAGTTAAAATAAAGCATACTTTTAAGATATTGTTATTTTTGTCCATTCCAAATTAAGCAAAATGAGTTTTAGGGATGTAATGTTGGTTTTTTGCCTTTTTTGGTTTTCAGGTTGGTCGCAGGAAAAAGATGCGGTTTTGGTAACCGTTGGCGATATAGCCATATATACAGATGAGTTTATGCGTGCTTATTCTAAAAACCGCGATTTACTTTCTGATAGCCTGAACCAGGATATAGAGACTTACCTTCATACATTTATCAATTTTAAACTTAAAGTTCTGGAAGCAAAAAGACTGGGTATGCATAAACGCCGCAGTTACCTGGAGGAATTATCACTTTATCGAGAACAGTTTGCTGAAAGATACCTTACAGATCAACAAATGGATATCGGCCTTATAAAAGAAGCATATGAACGTTTGAAAACAGAAGTGAATGTGGACCATATTCTGGTACCCGTGAATAATGAAGCTTCTCCTTCCGATACACTTAAGGCCTGGAAAGCTATTCACGACATCCGTCAAAAGGTAAGTGCCGAAACCTTTTCCTCTGTTATGAACACCATTCATAATGATAAAAACATTTATGGAGAATCATTGGGTTTTTTTACCGTATGCAAAATGACATACCCTTTTGAAAATGTAGCGTACAACACTCCGGAGGGTGCGGTCTCAAAACCATTCCGAACCGCTTTTGGATATCATATTCTCAAGGTAAATAAAATACGTAATAACAGAGGAGCCGTTAAAGTTGCCCATATTACTCTTTATTTCCAACCCCATGCACATAATGCTTTGTTGCAAAACAGGATAAACATTATTTATAAACGCTTACTTAAAGGTGAAGACTTTGCTGTGCTGGCAAAACAATTCTCAGATGATAAAGCATCAGCCGATAAGGGAGGGGCAATCCCCTGTTTTAGAAGCGGTGACCTGGGGTTTATGCAGTTTGAAGAAATGGCTTTTGCAACAGATGCCGGGCAAATATCATTACCGTTTAAAACCCGTTTGGGATGGCATATTATAAAAGTTGATAAAAAGTTTCCCATAGGTACTTTTGAGGAAGAACGCCCGTATATTGAAAAAAAATTATCAAAAGATCAACGTACCCGAAAAGTAACACCGGCCTTTATCGATTCTTTAAAAGTGATGTACGCATATAAGGTTCATGTTGCGAACAGGCAGGAACTTTTCTCATTACTCAACAGGCCGGCATCAATAGCAGAAGCTCTGGATACAGTTCTTATGAATAAAGAATTATTTCGGTTAAGAAATACCGTTTTCAAGTCTGCGGATTTTTTGAAGTATCTGCAGGCAAAGGCCAAACCCCGGGAGCGTACGTATATATATTCAGAGTTGCCTGTTATTTTTGAGGAAATGGTAACCTTAGAACTATTGGCGCTTCATAAAAAGTTGCTTGAAAAAACGAATGAAGAATTTGCTTCTATTCTTGAAGAATATCGAGATGGCTTATTAGTATATGATCTTACACAGGAAAAGATCTGGGCCCCCTCCCTTGAGGACACAGTTGCTCTGCGAAAGCATTATATGAATAACCTAAACAAGTATAGTACAGAAGAACAGGTAGAGGTTCTGATAGCTTCCGCTTCGTCTTCACTGCACAAAGAGTTGTTAAAAAAAATAATAACAGAAGACACAGAAGTACCTGTTTTGCAAAAAAAAGCAGACGCGTATCCCGAGTTGGCAACTACTCTTTTTTTAAGAAAGATTTTGCCTTTAAATAGTGTACAACAAATGGATAACTTTGATCAGAAAACGATCCTTTTTGAAGAAGATACCGCATTAGGATACCGTTTGACCAGAATACTAAGATCCATAACTTCAAAGAACAGGTCTTTTGAAGAGGTAAGAGGGGTCGTTTTAAATGACTACCAGCAAGTACTGGAAGAAAAGTGGATAAACCGATTGCGACAAAATCACACCATCGATATAAACAAAGAACAATTGCGAAAAATCAAAAAAAGCATATCTGTAGAATGAAGAAGTTGTTGATGATGATTGTTTTGGCCGGGAGTTTGTATTCCTGTGTCTATTTTAAAAAAAATGAAGTAACTGAAAAGGTAATAGCCCGGGTAGGAGATACCTATCTTTATGAAAGTGACCTTGAAGGGATTTTATCAGAAAATGTTTCAAAAGAAGACAGTATCACGATCATTAATGGTTTTATAAATACCTGGGCCAAAAAACAGGTATTGGTAGAAAGAGCAGGTATCAATCTGGATGAAGAAAAAATTCAAGAATTTGAGCAATTGGTAACCCAGTACAGAGCAGATCTTTTAATAGCCGCTTATAAAGAAGCTTTGGTAAATGAACGAATGGACACCCTGGTGACCAATGATGAAATGCAAACCTTTTATGAAGCCAATAAAGAGAACTTTAAACTCAATGAAGAGTTGGTACAACTGCGTTATATACGGGTAAATGCCGATTATAGCGATCTGGCATTAATAACTGAGATGCTTACCCGGTTTAACGAAGAAGACAAAGAAGAGCTTGACAGACGTTCATTTCAGTTTAAATCGTTTTCGCTTAATGATTCAACCTGGATAAAAGTTTCTCAGTTACTACAAAAAGTTCCACTAATTACCATGGATAATAAATCTGACTACTTAAAAAAATCACAATTTTTTGAGTTAACAGATTCTTTAGAAGTATATTTGATACAAGTTAAGGACGTTTTAAATAGAAATGACATTGCTCCTCAAGCGTATGTATCCCCTACACTTAAACAAATCATACTCAACAAACGTAAACTGGAGTTTATAAGAGATCTTGAAAAAGAACTTATCAATGAAGCAATTCAAAAAAAACAGTATGAGATTTATGAAAACAACCGTTAACCTAAGTCTAATTATTTTTTTCCTGTGTTTTCATCTGGCGGTCGCTCAAGAAGAAGTAAGTGAAAAACCGACAGAGACAGAACCGCCAAAAGCCGTAAAAGACACCATTAAAAAAACGAACTTTAAGAAAATTAAAGTAGATGGTGTGGCTGCTGTAATAGGTGACTATGTGATCCTGGAGTCTGACATAGACAAGAATCTTATTGATCTTCAAACACAGGGTATTTCGTTAGAAGACATTACCAGGTGCCAGCTTTTAGGTAAATTGATGGAAGATAAGCTGTATGCACACCATGCCGTTCAAGATAGTATTGAAGTGTCTGATGCAGAGATACGTTCCATTGTAGGAGAACAAATAGATTATCTTACCCAGCAACTGGGCTCTATTGAAAAAGTTTTGAAGTTTTATAACAAAAACGACGAAGAAAGCTTTCGCTCAGAACTTTTTGACTTACAAAAAACCAGAAGGTTATCTGAACGCATGCAGGCCAGTATCATTGAAGAAATGGAAATCACGCCGGAAGAAGTACGTCAGTGGTTCCGAAATATACCTGAAGACCAGTTACCGGTGTTTGGAGCAGAGCTTGAAATATCTCAAATTGTAAAAGAGCCAAAAGTTTCTGAAGAAGAGAAGCAAAAGGTAATTAACAAATTGAAAGATATGAAAAGGGATGTAGATGAAAACGGTGCCAGTTTTGCCACCAAAGCTGTGTTGTACTCTCAGGATGAAGCATCTCGGCCCAAAGGGGGGTTTTATGCGGTTAATCGTAAAACGCCGTTTGTAAAGGAATTTAAAGATGTTGCCTTTAGCCTTCAGGAAGGAGAAGTATCAGACCCCTTTGAAACTACTTTTGGCTGGCACATCATTCTCGTAGAAAAAATACGGGGTCAGGAATTAGATCTGCGTCATATTCTCCTTACACCCGAAATTTCAGACGAAGCTATGGAAGAGGCCAGAAAAGAACTCGATACCATTCGTAAACGTATTATCGATGGAGAACTTACCTTTGAAGAAGCCGCCAGAAACTTCTCAGATGAAAAGGAAACCAAATTTGATGGCGGGGTACTGCGTAATCCTATAAATTTTGATACCCGTTTTGAACTTACCAAAATGGACCCTACACTGTATAATCAGGTACGAGACCTGAAAGGAGATGAGATATCTACTCCTATTATTGATGAAGATCGTTCGGGAGGTAAAAAGTTTAAGATACTCAAAGTAACAAATCGTTATGATGAACACGTAGCCGACTTTTCCAAAGACTACTTAAAGATACAGGAACTGGCCCTTAAAGATAAGCAGCTCAAAGCTATTCAAAAATGGATGGCAGAAAAAATAGAGGATACCTACATAAACATAGGTTCAGACAATAAAAATTGCGATTTTGCCAATAACTGGTTAAAAAAATAAAAGAATAAATGTCAGACGTAGCAGCTATTGAGACACTTGTATCCAAGCATCAGGCATTAAAGAAAGAAATAGCTAAAATCATTATTGGTCAGGAGTCTGTGGTCAATGAGATCTTATTAGCCATTTATTGTGGAGGGCATGCATTGCTTATTGGAGTACCCGGTTTGGCAAAAACCCTTATGGTTAATACCATTGCCAAAGCCCTGGGACTTGAGTTTAAACGTATTCAGTTTACTCCTGATCTTATGCCCAGTGATATTATTGGAAGTGAGGTTTTAAATCAGAACAGAGAATTCAAATTTATAAAAGGTCCCGTGTTTGCCAATATCATTTTAGCAGACGAGATAAACCGTACCCCGCCCAAAACACAGGCCGCCTTGTTAGAAGCCATGCAGGAACGGGCGGTTACAGTAGCAGGCCACAGGTATAGTTTAGATTCACCTTACTTTGTACTCGCTACTCAAAACCCCATAGAGCAGGAAGGTACTTATCCGCTTCCGGAGGCTCAGTTAGACCGGTTTATGTTTGCTATTGAATTAGGGTATCCCTCCTTTGAAGAAGAAGTACAGGTAGTAAAGAATACCACTTCCTATAGTGATGAGCGCGTAAACCCTTTATTTTCTTCTTCAGAGATCATAGAAATACAAAAGTTAATACGTAAGATCCCGGTAGCCGATAATGTAGTTGAATATGCGGTAAAACTGGTAGCCAGCACTCGTCCGGGAAACACATATGCTCCTGATATGGTGAACCAGTTTGTAGATTGGGGCGCTGGTCCCAGAGCATCTCAAAACCTTATTTTGGCGGCAAAAGCAAATGCCGCGGTTAACAAAAAGTTTTCTCCCGATATAGAAGATGTAAAAGCCGTGGCAACCGCTGTATTGAGACACCGGGTGATCAAGAATTACAAAGCAGAAGCAGAAGGAAGAACTATTGACAATATTATAGAACAATTACTTTAATGATCTCAATATAACTAAACTTTCAAACCGTCATGAAAAGAATTAGAAAATTCATCCCGTTCCTTTTTTTAGCAATTATGTTAAATAGCTGTGCCACTATATTGGGCGGCCCTATAACAGCCAATCAAAAACGTAAACCCGGCCCCGGAGAACCACAACGCGAAGTAAGAGTAGGCTGGCTAATAGCAGATATTATACTCTTCGTTCCCGGACTCATCGTTGACTTTGCAACCGGTGCTATCTACAAACGTTAAATGTGATTTTCGCAATTTTACCCCCTTGTTTTTAAGGGATATTCAAAAATTATACAAACCCCGGTAACCACTGGGGTTTTTTACCATATTATCTTTAGTTTAAGTTTTTTACCTAAGCGTATTTTCGTAATTTCGCAGGACTTTCAAATAAAAAATTACACTTATGGCCTTTGATATAGATATGATCAGAAAGGTATATGCTCAAATTGCAGAAAGGGTAGATAAAGCCCGCGAAGTAGTTGGAAGACCATTAACCTTATCGGAAAAGATTTTGTATTCCCATCTTTGGGATGGTACACCGGAGAAAGCTTTCGTTCGGGGAAAGGATTATGTTGATTTTGCTCCCGACAGGATTGCATGTCAGGATGCAACCGCACAGATGGCATTGCTTCAGTTTATGCATGCCGGTAAACCCAAGGTGGCCGTACCAACCACAGTACATTGTGATCACCTTATTCAGGCAAAAGTAGGAGCAGAGGCCGATTTGAAAAGAGCTAATGAGACCAGTAATGAAGTTTTTGATTTTCTGGAATCTGTTTCCAATAAATATGGAATAGGCTTCTGGAAACCCGGTGCAGGTATTATTCACCAGGTCGTACTTGAAAATTACGCTTTCCCGGGAGGAATGATGATAGGTACCGATTCACATACGGTAAACGCCGGAGGACTCGGTATGGTAGCGGTAGGAGTAGGAGGGGCAGATGCAGTAGATGTTATGGCCGGAATGCCCTGGGAACTCAAATTCCCCAAATTAATAGGAGTAAAATTAACCGGAAAACTATCTGGTTGGACAGCACCCAAAGACGTTATTCTTAAAGTAGCCGGGATACTTACCGTAAAAGGAGGTACCGGGGCCATCGTTGAATACTTCGGTGAAGGTGCGATCTCCATGTCATGTACCGGTAAAGGTACTATTTGTAATATGGGGGCCGAAATAGGGGCAACTACCTCTACATTTGGTTATGATGAATCTATGGACCGCTATCTCAGAGCTACCGATAGGGCAGATGTGGCAGATGCAGCAAATGAAGTAAAAGAACACCTTACCGCAGATGCGGAAGTATATCAAGATCCCGAAAACTATTTTGACCAGGTGATCGAGATCAACCTGTCTGAGCTTGAACCTCACCTGAACGGGCCATTTACCCCAGATTTGGCTACCCCTATTTCCAAAATGAAAGAAGAGGCCCAAAAAAATGACTGGCCCCTTCGCGTAGAATACGGGCTTATAGGTTCTTGTACCAATTCTTCTTATGAAGATATCTCCAGAGCCGCCTCATTAGCCAAACAAGTGGCAGATAAAAAACTCAAAACCAAAGCAAATTTCACCATAACTCCCGGTTCAGAACAGGTGCGTTATACCATTGAACGTGATGGTTTTATAGATACATTTAATGAAATTGGCGCTACCGTATTTGCCAACGCCTGCGGCCCTTGTATAGGTATGTGGGATCGTTATGGAGGGAAAGCCGAAGATCAGGCACGTAACACCATTGTTCATTCTTTTAACCGTAATTTTGCTAAAAGAGCAGATGGAAATCCTAATACACTTGCCTTTGTAGGCTCTCCTGAACTGGTAACCGCTATTGCTATTTCTGGAAGATTAGATTTCAATCCGTTAACAGATAAACTTATTAATGAAGACGGAGAGGAAGTAACCCTCGAAGAACCCAGAGGGTATGAGTTACCCCCTGAAGGTTTTGCTGTAGAAGATGCGGGATATATTGAACCTGCAAAAGACGGAAGCGCAATAGATGTAAAGGTGTCTCCTGAATCTGAACGTCTTCAGTTACTGGTTCCCTTTAAGCCCTGGGATGGAAAAAACATTACGGGAGCTAAATTATTGATCAAAGCTTTTGGGAAGTGCACTACAGACCACATTTCTATGGCGGGACCCTGGTTGCGTTTCCGCGGACATTTGGATAATATTGCGAATAACACCTTAATAGGTGCCGTAAATGCATTTAACAAGAAAACCAATTTTGTAAAAAGCCAGATATCCGGAGAGTACGGAGGAGTTCCAGATGTGCAACGCGAGTATAAAGCTCATGGAATACCTTCCATTGTAGTAGGAGACCACAATTACGGAGAAGGTTCATCCAGAGAGCATGCAGCTATGCAGCCAAGACATTTGGGAGTTCGGGCAGTTTTGGTTAAATCGTTTGCCAGAATTCATGAAACCAACCTCAAAAAGCAGGGAATGCTGGCTCTTACCTTTGCCAATGAGAACGATTACGATCTCATACAGGAAGATGATACCTTTAACTTTACAGATCTGGAGTCTTTTGCTCCCGACCGTCAGCTTACTTTAGAAATTGTTCATGCAGATGGTTCCAAAGATACTATTAAAGTAAATCACTCCTATAATGACAGTCAGATAGAATGGTTTAAGGCAGGTTCTGCACTCAATCTTATAAAAGAACAGAACAAGAGCTAAAAATAAGAATTAAGATAATAATTAGAAAAATGCCTGAGAACCCTACTCTCGGGCATTTTCTTTTGAAAGAATATATAATAAACAGTGATACAACCGCCCCTGCTATTCAACATCTGAATGCAAATTCAAATTCTCTCCCCGAAGCAACCCTTTCCCGATACGTTTCTCAATATTTATTGTTAGTTTTGAAGAGCAATGGTAACCATTGCAATTCTTGTTATGAAAATAAGCAAAAAGACTATACGCAGTTTACTATTGATGTTACTGGTAGGCATATTCTTTATTCCTCCGGTAGCACATGAATCAAAAGTTTTTCTCAATCGTATATTGGCATTTAGCCCTAATACCGTTCCTTCGGATGACCGGGAACCAGTAACCGATTTTGACTGGAAGCTAAAAGATGAAAACTGGGAAATATTTAATTTTAAACGTTCAGAAGGCAATGTGGTTTTTGTGCATTTTTGGGCATCCTGGAAAATACCTTCAGTTGCTGAGGTAAAAAGTATCCAAAAGCTCTATAATGAGTTCAACGGAAAAGTAGATTTTTATATTATTACCAATGAGATGAGAGAGCCGGTAGTAGAGTTTATGGAGGAAAATGAGTATTCCTTTCCGGTTACCTACCTGATCATTGGTGAAAAAATGCCTTTTGATGCCAATAAAGTACCTTCCTCATATATCATTGATAAAGATGGCCTCATTGTGGTTCAAAAAGAAGGAATAGCCAATTGGTATAGCAAAGATATACGTGATCTTCTTGAATCACTGATAAATGACTAAAATTTCAAACCATGAAGGTTACCCGGGGAAGACTCATCAACATTTTTTTTATACTGCTTATTGTGGCCTTGGTTTACCCGCCTACCGGCAGAGAGATTAAAGCAATAGCCCACAGAATAGTAGCGTTAAGTCCCTTTATCACGAAAGAAAGCGACCGTATGGAAGTGCTGGATTACAATTGGGTATTAAAGGAAATGGAAACGGGCAATACTTTTAATATGAAAGAAGCCAGAGGAAAAGTAGTGCTTGTTAACCTGTGGGCTACCTGGTGCCCTCCCTGTATAGCAGAAATGCCAAGCCTGCAAAAGCTGTATGATGATTATAAAGATAAAGTAGTGTTTTTGTTTGTAACCGATGAAAGCGCCCGAAAGGTGAATGTATTTATGGAAAAAAACGGATACGATCTCCCTATTTATAATTCAGTGAGTAAAATACCCGCAGAACTGTATTCTCGAAGCATTCCGGCAACGTATCTTTTAGATGGTAACGGTAAGATTGTAATTAAGAAAAAAGGGGCGGCAGACTGGAATAGCAAAGCCGTAAGGGAACAAATAGATCTGTTACTGGAAGAATTATAAATTATTTTCTAAAATATTTAAAGGGAACTACCAGCATACCAAAACATTCCCCATCTTTTTTACCCAGATGTTTGTGATGAATTTTATGGGCTCTTCTTATACCACGGGCATATCGGTTATTTGCCTTCCTGAATAATTTAAACCGTTGGTGTATAAAAATATCATGTACGAGGAAATAAGTGGCTCCATAGGCTACGATACCCAATCCAATAGGCCAGCCATACCAAAACCAGGTATTATCGGCTACCATAATAAAAGACATACTCACCACAGCATAGAAAATAAAAAAAGCGTCATTTCTTTCAAACCAGGAATCATGGTCTTTTTTATGGTGGTCCCTGTGTAAAACCCACAAAAAACCGTGCATTACGTATTTATGGGTAAACCAGGCCATGAATTCCATAATACAAAATGTAATTAAAAAAGTGCTTATCCAGATAAAAGTATGCATAGTATTCGCATTTGAGTAAAGATAATCAGATCAAATTGAATCTACAGTTAAAATAAGAAGAAGCCAGCAAACCAAATTTCTGATAATTTGGAACACGTATTCGGGTATTCTTTATTTCTATGGGGGGTGTATTTTTAAGTTTTTGAAGAAGTTTTGAATAATATCTATAGGCTGTATAAACACCAAATTTTGCTTCTCCCGGAAGTTTTAAGATACCCTGGTATCCCTTTTGAAAATCGGCTTCAATTTCTTCAATAATACGTTTTTTCGAAAGTTCATCTAATGCATCCAGGTTTGTATTAGGGAAATACGTTCGGCTCAGGTCTTCATAATCTGCTTTGAGGTCTCTCAGGAAATTTACTTTTTGAAAAGCAGAACCCAGAGCCATAGCAGATTCTTTGAGCTCTTCATAGCGTTTCATATCTCCTTTTACAAAAACAGTAAGGCACATGAGCCCTACTACATCTGCTGAACCATAAATATACTGCTCATATTCTTCTGTAGTAGTATATACCTGTTTTACAAGGTCGAGACGCATACTGTGTAAAAATGCTTTTATCAGATCATGATCAATCTGATATCTATGAACTGTGTGCTGAAATGCATTGAGAATAGGGTTCAGGCTTATCTTTTCATCAAGGGCCCTGTAAAGTTCATTTTCAAAACGATTAAATAAGTTTTCTTTGTCATAGTCATGAAAAGTATCTACAATTTCATCTGCAAAACGAACAAAGCCATAAATATTGTAGATATCCTGTCTAATAGAAGGCGCCAGCATTTTCACAGCAAGCGAAAATGAAGTACTGTACGATTTGGTTACTAAGCGGCTGCAACCGTATGAAACCTGGTCAAAAATTACTTTCATCGGGTTTTTAGTTTAGTTTTTGAATTAACTCTGCAACCAATTTTCCGGATATAAGCGAGGGGGGTACCCCAGGCCCCGGCACTGTTAACTGCCCTGTAAAATACAAATTTTCTACCTTTTTGCTTTTTAGTTTAGGTCTTAAAAAGGCAGTTTGCATAAGAGTGTTGGCCATGCCGTAAGCATTTCCTTTATAGGAATTGTACTCTTTTACAAAATCATTCACACAAAAAGATCTTTTAAAAAGCACGTTTGACCTTACTTTTTGCCCGGTTAGTTTTTCAAATCGGTCTATTATAATGTCAAAGTATTGTTGTCTAATTTCAGGAGTATCTTCTATACCGGGAGCAATAGGAATAAGAAAAAAACCATTTTCTTTTCCTTCGGGCGCCATGGCAGGATCAGTGACAGAAGGAAAGTTGGCGTAAAATAAAGGCTCTTTGGGCCATTGAGGGTCATCATATATATTCCGGGCATGGGTATCAAAGTTTACATCAAAAAAAAGATTATGATGGTGTACATTGTTGAGCTTTCTGTCAAACCCTACATAAAACAATAAAGATGAAGGTGCAAATGTCTTTTTTTCCCAGTATTCTTCAGAATACTGGCGATATTCAGGATCAAGCAATGTTTCAGAGTGGTGATAATCTGCGCCCGATACTACAATGTCTGCATAGAAAACATCATTGTTAGTTTGTACGCCCGTTACTTTGCCTTTATGTACTACAATTTTCTCTACGGGAGAAGAAGTGTGTATTTGTACTCCCAGCTCTCTGGCCAGTTTTTCCATAGCAGCAATAACCTGATGCATTCCTCCTTCAGGATGCCAGGTACCCAAACCAAAATCTGCATAATTCATAAAACGATAAAAAGAAGGAGTTTTGGTGGGTTTTGCACCCAGAAAGAGTACTGGAAATTCCAGAATAGATATTAATTTTTCATTATTAAAATCTTTACGAACATCCTGGCTAACCGTTCTGAAAAACTGGGCAACTCTACTCATTGTTTTGGGCGTTACCAGTTCTAAAGGCGACACGCCGGGGCGATATACGATATCTTTAATAGCAATATCATAATTCTCACCTGCTTTTGAAATAAATTTTTTGAGCTTTTGAGAGCTTCCGGGTTCAATACGCTCAAACTCTTCATAAATTTTTTCCAGAGAATCACCAATAGTAATTACCTCATCCTTAAATATTACCTGGTAAGCGGGATCAAGTTTCTGTAACGTATAATAATCTGAAGGCTTTTTTTCAAAGTCTGCAAAAAAGCGTTCAAAAATATCGGGCATCCAATACCAGCTAGGGCCCAGATCGAAAGTAAAACCTTCTTTTTTAAACTGTCTGGCTCTACCTCCCACAGTTGCGTTTTTTTCAATAATAGTAACTGAATTGCCTTTCCTTGCCAGGTAAGACGCGGCTGAAAGTGAGGAAAAGCCGGAGCCGATTATGACGATTTTTTTCTTCATGTTTAACAAATATATTAAAAAGTTAAACAAAAAAAAGTACCGATCTGTAATTTACAAATCTTTAACAACCTGTTCAATGCTTTCAAATGTATGTACACTTTTGGGTAATGTCTGTAAATTCAGGTGTTTAATTTGCCTGCCCAGTATCCATAACTGATTTTTACCGGAAGTATTTATTTCAGTACAAAACTCATCTACATATTCCTGAACTTTGTATTGATCCGGTTGAACCGTGAAATAGGATAAAAAAGTGATCGAAGAAAAGTATTTAAGTAAGTCTTTCAAGCTTTCAATAGGAACCGTTTGTCCCAGGTATATAGAATGATACCCCCTTAATACAATTTCGTAATTAAGATATAACAAACCAATTTCATGTATTTCGTTTTCGGGAAGATACAGAACAAAAATATTGTCTTTTCGGCTGGGCTCTATCATCTGGAGCTTCTCCGTATTGATGAGTATTTTTTGTTTTACCAGGCTGGTTATAAAATGTTCATGAGAGGGACTTATAGTATCTGTCTGCCATAAAAGCCCCAGTTCATTAAGTAAGGGTATGAAAACCTCATAAAAGATCTCTCTAAAGGTTTTTGTAGTAAGTAAGTTATTATAGGTATTGTAAAAAAGCGTTTGATCAAAATTGATCATAGCAAGTTTAAAAGCATTAATAGAATGACTTTTAACGCTATTTTCCGAAATTATTTGACGAACCAGTACCGGAATACGCTCTTCTTCAATTTTTGCTATTTTGGAGATTTTGTACCCGTGATTGTATAATAGGGTAATATTTAAGAGTTTTTGAAGACTACTTAAAGGATATGAACGTATATTAGTAGAAGTACGCTCAGGTTGTAACAGGTTATAGCGCTTCTCCCATATTCTAATGGTATGAGCCTTAATACCTGTGAGGTTTTCAAGGTCTTTGATGCTAAAATGTTTTTTTACATTGTTCATCTTTCTGGAAAAACTTTTAAACAAAAGTAATAATTTATTGGTCTTGAATGCAAAACATTTAGTTAAAATACATATTCAGATCGATTAAAAGTAGGTAGTAAGGATTTTTCCTCTGCCATAAAGGTGGTATTTCCTTTTTTCAGATAGTGGAATCTCCTCTTTTAATTATAAAAAATTGATTTTCAGATGCTTGAAGATGATCTTTTGAGACGTTTATGAAAAACAAATATAGGTTTTTGAAACCTCAGAATAATATGCGAAAGTGGAATGGTTACGTGCGGTAACCTATTAAATTCTTTGACAAAAAGCAGTGTTTAAATAATACACCACTTTTTTAAGCGGTTTATGCTACTTAGTGCCCACGACTGGATTCGAACCAGCACGTCCTTTCGAACACCACCCCCTCAAGATGGCGAGTCTACCAATTTCTCCACGTGGGCGGAGATTGAGATAAAGATAAGGTATTTTCCTTAGCTGTGACCCGACTGGGGCTCGAACCCAGGACCCCAACATTAAAAGTGTTGTGCTCTACCAACTGAGCTATCGAGTCTAATAAAAATAAGCCTCATTAAAAGGCTTATTTTTCTAAAAGTGACCCGACTGGGGCTCGAACCCAGGACCCCAACATTAAAAGTGTTGTGCTCTACCAACTGAGCTATCGAGTCTAATAAAAATAAGCCTCATTAAAAGGCTTATTTTTCTAAAAGTGACCCGACTGGGGCTCGAACCCAGGACCCCAACATTAAAAGTGTTGTGCTCTACCAACTGAGCTATCGAGTCATGAAGCATTTCAAGAATGCGGGTGCAAATATAAGATCAATAATTTATTTTTCAAGTTTAATTTACCATAAATTTGTCTTTTTTTTAATGAACGCTTCTAAACATTTGCTAATAAATTAATTGTTACTATTTAAATGATTATTCTCATTGGATACATGGGTAGTGGAAAAACTACCATTGGTAAGCTGCTAATGCAAAAAACAGGGTGTCCGTTTATAGATCTCGATGCCTTTATTGAACAGGAAGAACAAATGGCTATTTCCGAGATTTTTGAAAAAAAGGGAGAGATCTTTTTTCGTAAAATAGAAAATGAATATTTAAAAAAGTTACTGAACGGTAAAAAAGAGATGGTGCTTTCGGTAGGAGGAGGAACGCCATGTTTTGCCGGGAATATGGATATATTACTCAACGCAACACCAAATGTAATGTATCTGAAAGCCTCTGTTTCCTGGCTAACTGAACGACTCATTTCTGAAAAATCTCTCAGACCCCTCATAAAACATATTCAGGATGAGGATATGGAAGAGTTTATAAGGAAACATTTGTTTGAACGTAATTATTACTATCTCAAGGCGCCTTTTAAAATTTCTATAGACCATAAATCCCCTGAAATGATTGCAAATGAAATAATAGATTACTCCAGGTAAACGGCATCCTGATTTTTCCCAAATACTACCTTAACATGTTCCTGCAATGAGGTTGACAACGAGATACCCTTAAAATCTGCTTTTACAGGGTAGCGTTTGTGGTTCCTATCTACAAGAACAGCTGTTTTAAACTTTTTTACAGGAACATTCAGAAAGTGTTTCACACTGTAAATAAGCGTAGATCCCGAATTCAGAACATCATCGGCCAGCACAATACACTTATTGGTATAATATTCATCAGGTAGAGAAGTGCTTACCTCCTGTAACGGATCTTTTTTGTTAATGTGCACTTCGCAAATAGTGATTTTTATAGTGCATATCTGCTCTAGTACATCGCGTATTTTGTTCGCAAACTTTAGGCCTTCAGGAGCGATACCGGCAAGAAGGATCTCTTCTTCACTGGCAAACGTCTCATAAATTTGCCATGCAATTCGCTTAATTTTGTGTTGTATCTCATCATGAGATAATATTTTATTCTGTACGCCGGTCATATTATTTTTTTTCAAAGATAAAAAACAGTTCGTTGCCTTTTCGGGGAGCAATAGAATTGTAACACCTTTCCAGTGTTTTAACAGCATAGTATTTCTGAAACCTGTTGTGATATTCCACTTGATCACCACCAAAAGGAGGTCCCTCTTTGGTTAACGGGAAATCGAACAAAACACCTGCCAGTTTCCCCCCTTTTTTTAACAGGTTATAGGTTTTTTGAACGTATTGATCACGCAACTTTGGTAGTAGGGCACAAAAAAAAGTTTGTTCGAGTATAAGGTCATACTGTTCGGAATGTTGAAAAAAATCTTTGTGTAACAGTTGGTTTTCAGGAAAACCAGGGACTCTGTTTTGCAGGCTTTCTAAAGGCGCCCGGGCAATATCGAGCACATAGACCTGGTGAAATCCCTGTTCAAAAAGATATTGGGCTTCATACGAATTGCCGGCACCCGGTATTAATACCTTAATATCTTTATTAGTGAGTTGATCAATATATTCTTTTAAAGGGCTGGATACATATCCTATATCCCAACCGGTACGCTCATCCTTATAGCGCTTTTCCCAGTAATCACTATTCAGTAAAGCTTCACTCATCTTCATGGTCTTCTTTGTAATCATCAATTTCCCTGCGGTCTTTTTTAGTAGGCCTGCCGCTGCCTTTCTTTCGATAATAGTCCTTAGCATGTTTTAACAGGTCAACATGCGTAAAAGCCTCTTGCGGGGTGGTATCTTTACGGTAAATATCAACCAGTTTTGCACCAACACGGCTTGCGGGGATATCTAATATGGTAAGTTGATAATTTATTTGATTTTTTCGAACACGTATCTTGTCAGAAGGATATACCTCCCGGGAGGGTTTTACTACCTGCTCATTAACTTTTACATGCCCTTTTTTGCAGGCTTCCGTAGCCATATTACGAGTTTTAAAGTATCGGGTACACCAAAGGTATTTATCAATTCGCATAACAGCGTTGCAAAATGTTAGTTTAACACTTGAACAAAAATAAGGGAAAATTGTATCTTGCGCTTTTTAATTACTGTTTCAATGATGAAAATAAACAAGTCTGTAATAACAGGAGTGGTTTGCATGGCATTTGGGTTTTATGCCTGTAACAACGATGATGACGGAGGAGGGGCTGAAGAAATAAGAGATGCTGCAGAAGTGGCTGTAGAAAATGATGCAGCTATTGTAGAATATCTGGAAACACATTTTTATAATTATGAAGAGTTTTCTAGTCCTCCGGCCGATTTTGATTTTCAGATAGATCTGGATACTATTGCCGGCGAGAATGCTGGTAAAACACCGCTTATAGAGCAGGTGATTACCCAAACGATCTTGGTACCAGACCGTAACGATAATGATATTACCTACCGGTACTATGTATTAAATGCCAGAGAAGGTATTGGACAACAACCTACTATTGCAGACTCTGCATTTGCAAAGATAAGGGGTGTTTTGCTGGATGGAACCGTGTTTGAGAATCAAACCACTTCATTATGGTACGATCTTATTGGTACCCGTAGTGCCGGGAACCCCGGGACGGTAAGGGGTTTTGCAGAGGCAATGACCGAATTTAAAGCTGGGGGAGAGCCTATAGATAATGGCGATGGTACTTTCACCGTTAATGACTTTGGAGTTGGGGCCTTTTTTATTCCTTCGGGACTTGGTTTTTTTGCAAATACCACGGCAACTATTCCTTCTTATTCTCCGCTTATTTTTAAAGTACAGTTACTGGCAGTAAATACGGCAGATCATGATAATGACACCATACCTTCCATATTGGAAGATGTTGATGGTGATGGAAATCCGCTAAACGATGATACAGATGGGGACCGGGTTCCCAACTACCTTGATTTTGATGACGATAATGATGGTGTACGTACGTCTGAAGAGTATGATCGTAATGGCGATGGTATTCCCGATGACTCTGATGGAGACGGTACACCCGACTATTTGGATGAAAATGTTCGTTGACGGTAAACACAGCAGCTAATAA
Organism: Ascidiimonas aurantiaca; assembly: GCF_037646345.1. Classification (NCBI taxonomy): domain Bacteria; kingdom Pseudomonadati; phylum Bacteroidota; class Flavobacteriia; order Flavobacteriales; family Flavobacteriaceae; genus Ascidiimonas; species Ascidiimonas aurantiaca. The sequence continues at coordinate 80,301 of NZ_JBBEWR010000008.1, forward strand.
AAATATAAGCCCTTTTGCTTCTGCAAAGGGCTTTTTTAATGTCAGTTTACTTGCTAAATGGGCTACACATTATAAATTTTCAGAAACATTTCATTCTTAAAAAAAGATGCAGGTACGAAACTCACAAAGGCCGTGAACACAAACAATTTGACCAATTGGTGGGATTCGCTCGCAGCATTTATTGCCTTGTTGTGTACAACTTCCTCCTTTAATTTCCTTTAGCTCATTTCTATTGAGTTTTTTAACTCCAGAGATATTTGAGATTTTCTTCATTTTTAAGGTCTTTTTAGATTAGATCTTGAATATAAGAAAAATACTACAAAACTAAAAAGATTTGACAGAGCTTTAATATTTTATGATAATGATTTTTTGCGTCTAAAAACGGTTTACTACGTAAGGTTATAGATTCAGATAGTTCCAAAGGTCATCGAATATATGCTTGTAACGAATAGAGGTGGGTTTAGTGTATTCGAGAAATACTTTAGGTTTAGAGCGAAAGTTGGTTGCAGCAAAAAACGAAGGTACTAGGAATAGTGCCTTCGTTGTATAATCTTGTATAACCGAAACCAAAGAGTGTATATTATATAAGGTAATTATAAGGTAAACCCAAATGGTATAATACTTAACTCTTTATAAGTTTCAGTAAACCACTTTATTTAGAGAAAGATGCAAGTATTGCCCCGGCAAACACCTGCCTCACAAATAATGATTCCTGGAGGGAATTTTTGGCAGCATATTCTACCCTCCTGGGTACAGGAACCTCCTCTGATTTGTCTTAGTTCATTTCTGTCGAGTTTTTTAACTCCTGAGATTTTTGAGATTTTTTTCATTTTGTTTTTGTTTAAATTACTAATTCATTTGAAGGTTATGATTATAACCTTTTCATTCAATGTTTAAGGATTAGGCAGGGATCAGGGTACAAAAACGACCGGTACACTGACCAGGAGCACATCGGAAAGTACCATCCCGAAGCTCCTGACAACAAATGCCACTTTCTTCATAACATTGTGTCCCTCCTTTTATATTCTTCAGGGCTTGCCTATTGAGCTTTTTTGATCCTGAAATATTTGAAATTTTTTTCATTTCGTTCCCATTTAAATTGGTAATCATAAAAAAGCTATGATCATCATAGCCTTTTTACGAATGCTTAAGGATTAGCGTAATAAAGGCAAATAAATCCTCCTCTACATTCACCGGGATAGCATTGTGTACCTCCCGGAGAAACCTGGCAACAAAGTCCGTCTTGGTCAAAACACTGACCTCCTTTTATATTCTTCAGAGTTTGCCTGTTGAGTTTTTTAGCTCCTGAAATATTTGAGATTTTTTTCATTTGTTCTGATTTAAGTTAATAGTAAAAAGGTATCCTTTAATTAACATTTAAGGATTTGGGAAAAACACACAAAAACGTCCTCCTCTACACTCGCCAAGAGCGCATCGGGTACTGCCGTCGGAAAGAACTCTGCAACAAAGTCCGTCCTGGTCGAAACATTGTCCTCCTTTTATGTTCTTCAAATCCTGTCTGTCAAGTTTTTTAACACCTGAGATATTTAAGATTTTTTTCATTTTGTTTTGATTTAAATTATTAATAATAAATTTTATTTATTTCAGACACTTTGGAAATACTTTATTTCACGGGACTGCGTAAACCGATTAAGGATTAGGGAAAAAAACACAAAAACGTCCTCCTCTACATTCGCCGGGAGCGCATCGCGTACCACCATCGGAAAGAACTCTGCAACAAAGTCCGTCCTGTTCAAAACATTGCCCTCCTTTTATATTTTTTAGGGTTTGCCGGTTGAGCTTTTTGGCTCCTGATAGATTTGAGATTTTTTTCATTTTGTTTTGATTTATTTATTGGTAAAAAGCATAAAAATACCTTTACATGTTCCAGATCTTCCCACTCCAGGCTATGTAAGGCTTATAAAGCTATTCTTTAGGATTAGGCAGAAAAATAGCATAAAGGTCCCCAACATTGCCCTGGGAAACATTCGGCAGGACCGCCTCCTGGTGGAATGAGGCAACAAAGATCTCCCTGTTGAACACATCCACCTCCTTTAATATTCTTTTGAGTCTGTCTGTCGAGTTTTTTTACTTCTGAGATTTTGGATATTTTTTTCATGATTACATGGTTTATAAATTAGTAAGGTTTTGTTTTTACAGAAAAACACATCCGCCAAAACGCGTACAGATCCCCGGTTCACATTGAAGGGTACCTTGTACAAAAAAGCAACAAAATCCACCACCGGGACCGCAGAATCCGCCGCCACCTGTGATAGTTTTTTGGGTTTTTCTGTCCAACTTCTTAACTCCTGAATTTTTTAAAATATTTTTCATGGAAACTGAGTTTAAAAATTTGAATAATGTAAATACGTATTAATTATGTAAGATAAATTTACTTAATTAAAATATATTCCCTTTATTTTGAATGTTAATTGTTTGAATTTTAACAGATTGAAAAAAATATCTGACAGGAATAATTAAGGAGAGTTAGAAACCAAAAAAAGCACCTTAAAAAAGGTGCTTTTACAGATTTATGAGTATTGAGGGAGTTACTAGAGTTTTACCGATAAGCTTAGAATAAGTTGTTCTGGTCGGGTATCAATACGTCCTGAGCCGGAAAGGCCTACAAATTCAGCTTCATTATCGCTAAAACCTCGTTCATATCTAAGGTCTATGCCAATGTTACCGATATTAAGGCCTGCACCAATGTTAAAACCTACGGTTAAATCATTTTCTACATCATTTAGGGTAATTCCATCCAGATCGGTATCAAGAATATACTGGATTGAAGGCCCTGCAAAAACGCTTAAAGGACCAATCACATCGAGACCTACTAAAAGTGGAACATCAATTTTGCTCATATCAAATTTGTCACCATCATAATCACTTTTGGTCTTTGTATATACCAATTCGGGCCGCAGATAGAGCGTTCCCAGATCTACTTTACCCCAAACCCCCAAATGAAACCCTACATTAGCAGTAGGGTCTTCTGCAATGGCTCCTGCATCTCTAAAATACTCCCCGTTAGAATTGTAGTTAAGTCCGCCTTTTAGACCAAAACCGGAATCTTTTTGTGCAAATGTCACAGCACTTCCTAACATTAAAATACATACAATTACTTTTTTCATGTGTAATGTTTTTTAGATTAAAACAGTATAGGTTACAAAAACCCTACCATTTACTATTTTCGGTTTATTACTTTTAAAACAGCACTTTCTATAGATTTATTGTTCAACCCGTATTTTTCCATGAGTTGTTCGGGTGTACCGCTTTCTCCAAAGGAATCTTTTACGGCAACAAATTCCTGAGGTGCCGGGTGATTTTGTACCAGAACTCTGGCTACGGTTTCTCCCAATCCGCCATGAAAATTGTGTTCTTCAGCAGTGACTACACAACCGGTTTTAGCAACCGATGTTAAAATGGCTTCTTTATCTATAGGCTTAATGGTATGTATATTAATCACCTCTGCACTAATACCTTTGTTTTCAAGAGTTTCTGCGGCAAGCAGGGCTTCCCATACCAAATGCCCTGTGGCTACAATAGTTACATCAGTACCTTCATTTAAAAGAATGGCTTTCCCAATAGTAAATTCCTGATCCTCGGGAGTAAAGTTAGGTACTTTAGGCCTTCCAAACCGGAGATACACCGGCCCGTGGTGATCGGCAATAGCTATAGTTGCTGCTTTGGTTTGATTATAATCACAAGGGTTAATAACCACCATACCCGGCAACATTTTCATAAGGCCTATGTCTTCCAGTATTTGGTGGGTGGCACCATCTTCACCAAGAGTAAGGCCGGCATGAGAAGCACATATTTTTACATTTTTATCAGAATAGGCTATAGATTGCCTGATCTGATCGTACACACGCCCTGTAGAAAAATTGGCAAAAGTACCCGTAAAAGGTATTTTCCCGCCAATAGTGAGCCCTGCGGCAATTCCCATCATATTAGCTTCTGCGATCCCTACCTGAAAGAACCGTTCCGGATTTTCTTCGGCAAAGGCATCCATTTTTAAAGATCCGGTAAGATCTGCACACAAAGCCACTACATCAGGGTTAGTTTTTCCCAGTTCGGTGAGTCCGGCTCCAAATCCGCTACGAGTATCTTTTTTTCCTGTATCTGTATATTTTTTCATATTGTTTCTCCTCCTAAAATTAATAATCGCCTATGGTTTCGGGGTTTTGTGCCAAAGCAGTTTCCAGTTGTTCATCATTAGGTGCTTTTCCATGCCATGCATGGGTACCCATCATAAAATCAACGCCGTTCCCCATTTCAGTATGAAGTAACACACATACAGGCTTTCCTTTTCCTGTAAAAGTTTTGGCTATTTTCATACCTTCACGAATGGCTTCCAGATCATTCCCTTTTTCAATTTCGAGAACCGTCCAGCCAAACGCTTCAAATTTAGACCTTAGGTTACCCATAGGCATTACATCATCTGTAGAGCCGTCAATTTGCTTGCCGTTGTAATCAATGGTCGCAATGAGATTATCTACTTTTTTGCCTGCTGCAAACATAGCCGCCTCCCATATCTGGCCTTCCTGTAGCTCTCCGTCCCCGTGAAGGCTGTATATTAAGTGGGAATCATTATTTAATTTTTTGGCAAGAGCCGCACCTATAGCGACCGACATTCCCTGGCCTAGCGACCCAGATGCAATACGTATTCCCGGCAGTCCCTCATGTGTGGCAGGATGCCCCTGTAATCGTGAATTAATGTGTCTGAAAGTATTTAGTTCTTCAACCGGGAAATAACCACTTCTGGCCAGTACACTGTAGTACACCGGAGAGATATGACCGTTAGAGAGAAAGAACAAATCCTCGTCATACCCGTTCATGTCAAACCCTTCTTTACGTTCGAGGATCTCATTAAACATTAAGACAAAGAACTCAGTACACCCTAAAGAACCGCCGGGATGTCCTGAATTTACTTTATGTACCATTCGCAGTATATCCCTGCGTACCTGAATTACCAGGTCATTAAGTTGTTGTGTGTGGGTCATTGTAGTTAAATTACTTTTGCGCAAAAGTAAGCCATTAAATAAGGGTAACAAAAACATTATATCACCATTTTTTAACCAAAAGCAGTTAATAAAAACAATTTTAAAACAATATTAAGCAGCGTTGCAAAGCAGTTAATTATCTTTGCCCACTAATAACGGTTTTGGATGATTTTTGATTTAGTAAAAACAGATAACAGCAGCAAAGCCAGGGCAGGAACAATTACTACGGCCCACGGTGTTATACAAACACCTATTTTCATGCCCGTAGGAACATTAGGCACCGTTAAAGGAGTGCATCAAAGGGAGTTAAAAGAAGATATTAACCCTGATATTATTTTGGGGAACACCTATCACCTGTATCTCAGGCCTCAAATGCATATACTGGAAAAAGCCGGCGGACTTCACAAGTTTATGGGCTGGGATCGTAATATACTTACTGATAGTGGGGGGTATCAGGTATATTCACTTTCTGCCAACAGGAAAATTAAAGAAGAAGGGGTAAAGTTTAAATCACACATTGACGGGTCGTATCACGTATTTACTCCTGAAAACGTGATGGAGATACAGCGCAGTATTGGGGCAGATATTATCATGGCTTTTGATGAGTGTACCCCTTATCCCTGCGATCATACGTATGCACGCCGATCTATGCATATGACCCACAGATGGTTAGACCGATGTATAACCCATTTTAAAAAAACACCCGCCAAATACGGTTATGAACAGACCCTTTTCCCTATTGTTCAGGGGTCAGTCTATAAAGATCTAAGGCTACAGTCTGCTGAATATATAGCAGGCAGACAGGCTGAGGGCAATGCCATTGGAGGACTCTCTGTGGGAGAACCTGCAGAAGAAATGTATGCCATGACCGAAGTAGTTTGTTCTGTATTGCCCGAAGATAAACCCAGATACCTCATGGGTGTGGGTACACCTATAAATATTTTAGAGAATATTGCACTGGGTATTGACATGTTTGATTGTGTGATGCCCACCAGGAACGCTCGCAACGGAATGCTTTTTACAGCTCACGGAACCATAAATATCAAAAACAAAAAGTGGGAAGATGACTTCTCCCTTATTGATGAAAACGGGGCTACTTTTGTAGATACACACTATACAAAAGCATATTTACGACACTTGTTTTCAGTTAACGAATTGTTAGGGAAACAAATAGCTACCATTCACAATTTAGGGTTCTATATGTGGTTGGTTCGTGAAGCCAGAAAGCATATATTAGCAGGCGATTTTTACCAGTGGAAAAACAAGATGGTAAAACAAATGGATAATAGGCTTTAATTTGAAAATTATAGACCGGTACATATTGCGAAAGTATCTCAGCACATTTTTTGTGATGATGCTCCTTTTCATACCTATTGGTATTATGATAGATGTGTCTGAAAAGGTAGATAAGATGATTGAGCGAGAAGTACCTTTCGAGATTATCGTATCCTATTACCTGGATTTTACCGTTTATTTTGCCAATTTTCTTTTTCCTATTTTTTTGTTTCTTTCCGTAATCTGGTTTACCTCTAAATTGGCAAATAATACAGAGATCATAGCGATCTTAAGTTCCGGAATATCATATACCCGTTTTCTGAAGCCCTATCTTATGGGGGCCGCTTTTGTAGCAATACTGGCCTTTTTCTTGGGTATGTTTCTGGTGCCAAATGCGAGTAAAGGGTATAATGAGTTTAGATATAAATACCTCAAAAAAAATGTAAAAGACCGGGAAACCACTAATCTTTTTAACCAGCTTAACGACAATGAGTTTATTTATGTAAGTAGTTTTGAACCCAATAACAAAATTGGATATAATTTTACTCTGGAACATTTTGAAGGTACCGAGTTAACCTATAAAATATCCGCAAAAAATATTCGCTGGATCGAAAAAGACAGCCTCTACCGCTTATCTTCTTACGAAATGCGGTATGTAGGAGAAAGAGAAGATTCCATTATTACCCAGAGAAGAAAAGATACACTTTTCTCTTTTAATCTGGACGATCTTACACCGGTATCTTATATAGCAGAGACCAAAAACCTTTTTGAGCTTAATTCATTTATAGAGAAAGAGATTAAAAAAGGTTCTTCTAACATTAATCGTTATCGCCTGGTTCAATACAGGCGCTGGAGTTTTCCTGTTGCAGCATTTATACTTACCATTATTGCAGTAGCGGTATCGTCTAAAAAACGAAGAGGAGGTATGGGCGTTAATCTGGCTCTGGGTATTGCCATAGCATTCATTTATATTTTCTTTGATAAAGTGTTTGGAACTATGGCAGATAAATCGGGTTTTTCGCCATTACTCGCCGTGATCATACCAAATGCTGTGTTTGGAGTATTGGCCTTATACCTGTTACAAAATGCTAAAAGATAGACTGGTAAACTACCTGCATTTACACTTCATTGTTTTTATCTGGGGCTTCACAGCTATTCTGGGGGCTCTTATAAGTCTTGAAGCCTTTTCGTTGGTTTGGTATCGTATGTTACTGGCTTCTGTTTTCATAGGCGCCTATCTCTATATTAAAAAAAAGAGCTTAAAAGTCCCGCGTAGTGTGCAGTTGGGTTTTTTACTGGCAGGTGTGATCATTGCTTTGCACTGGGTTACCTTTTTTGCTGCGATTAAAGTTTCTAACGTATCCATTACCTTAGTAATGATGTCAACCGGTTCATTTTTTACCTCCATAATAGAACCATTTTGGTACAAACGTAAAATGATCTGGTATGAAGTTGTTTTTGGCCTGATCGTTATTTTTGGCGTGTATCTCATCTTTAAAGTAGAGAGGGGGTATGAAGAAGGGATGTTACTGGCACTTGTTTCTGCTTTTTTGGCAGCCGTTTTTAATCTGCTTAACGGGCGTTTTGTACAAAGATATAACCCTACCGTAATTTCGTTTTATGAATTGAGTAGCGGCACGTTATTTCTTACCGTTTTTCTTTTTATAAGCGGGGGGCTTACAGGAGATTTATTTCAAATTACAACTTCAGATTGGGGGTACCTGCTTTTATTGGCTATAGTGTGTACTGCTTATGCTTTTATTGCATCAGTGAAGGTGATGAAGTATATAAGCCCTTATACAGTAATGCTTACCATTAATCTTGAACCTGTATATGGAATACTCCTCGCATTTTTCATACTTGGAGAAAGTGAGAAAATGAACCCTGGTTTTTATCTGGGGGCTCTAATAATTGTTATTATGGTGATAGCCAACGGTGTACTTAAGAATTTTTCGAAACAAAAAGTGCCTCTATAAATACCGTATAATGTTTTATATTTGTGGGCTAACTAACTAACTGCCTAAACGAATGGAATATCTTGAGTTTGAATTGCCTATTAAAGAGTTGGAAGAACAACTGGATAAATGCAGGGTTATTGGTGAAGAGAGTGATATTGATGTGACCGATACCTGTAAGCAGATCGAAAAAAAGCTTGTACAGACCAAAAAAGACATTTACGGGAATCTAACAGCGTGGCAGCGGGTACAATTGTCACGTCACCCTTCAAGGCCTTATACATTAGATTATGTAAAAGCGCTTGCTGGAGATACTTTTCTCGAATTACACGGGGATCGGGGTGTAGGAGACGATAAGGCAATGATTGGTGGTTTAGGGAAAATAGGAGAACAAAGTTTTATGTTTATCGGTCAGCAAAAAGGGTATAATACCAAAACAAGACAATACCGCAATTTTGGAATGGCCAATCCCGAAGGATACAGAAAAGCACTCAGGTTAATGAAATCAGCCGAAAAGTTTGGCTTACCGGTAATAAGCTTTATAGATACTCCCGGGGCATTTCCAGGTATTGAAGCCGAAGAAAGAGGTCAGGGAGAAGCCATTGCCAGAAATATTCTTGAAATGACCCGTTTAAAAGTACCTATTATCGTAGTGATCGTAGGCGAAGGTGCTTCCGGAGGAGCTCTGGGAATAGGGGTAGGAGATAGGGTACTTATGCTTGAAAATACATGGTACTCTGTAATATCACCGGAATCCTGCTCGTCTATCCTATGGAGAAGTTGGGAGTACAAAGAACAGGCAGCAGATGCACTTAAGCTAACCGCTACTGATATGAAAAAGTTACATCTTATCGATGAGATATTAAAAGAGCCTTTGGGAGGTGCCCATTATGACAGGGAAACTACTTTTAAGACCGTTGAAAAGAAAATTGTATCGATTTATGAAGAGCTTAAAAAGTTATCACCAGAAGAGTTGGTGAAACAACGTATGGATAAATATTCCCAGATGGGAGTCTTTAAGGGATAATCAGTAATATTTTATAGACCAGAAGAAAACCGGAGTATAGAACTCCGGTTTTTTTAGCATTGTTAACAGGTTTGCAGTACTTATCAACAATTCACTTGTTAATGAGCAGTGGATTTTGTAACTTTTAAAACACGGGGAGAAGCTATTTAATTTTCTACTTTCGCATTTATGGAAAACACCAAGTCAATACTTAGCCTAAAAACTAAAAGGGGAGATGTTATAAGTTTAGAGAAGGGTAAAATACCTCCTCAAGCTATTGATTTAGAAGAGGTTGTGCTGGGAGCAATGATGATTGATAAAAAGGGCGTTGATGAAGTTATTGATATTCTCCACCCCGAAGTTTTCTATAAAGACGCTCATAGATTTATATATCAATCCATAGTAAAACTATTTGAGAGTTCAGAACCTGTAGATTTATTAACCGTATCTAACCAATTAAAGCAAGATGGTAACTTTGAGCTTACAGGAGGCGACTTCTACCTGATTCAGCTAACACAAAAAGTATCTTCTTCAGCGCATATAGAGTTCCATGCCAGGATCATATTGCAGAAGTACATTCAGCGCAGACTCATTCAAATTTCGGGAGAGATAATCGAAGAAGCCTATGACGAGACCACCGATGTTTTTGATTTGCTTGACAATGCAGAATCCAAACTGTATGAAGTAACCCAGGGAAACATTAAAAAATCTTCTGAAACTGCGCTGAGCCTTGTTATGCAGGCCAAACGAAGAATTGAAGAGATCGCCAATAAAGAAGGATTAAGTGGTATTCCTTCAGGGTTTGATAAACTGGACAAGTTAACGTCAGGATGGCAACCCAGCGACCTCGTTATTATTGCCGCTCGTCCGGGTATGGGTAAAACCGCATTTGTACTGTCAATGGCGAGAAACATTGCCGTAAACTCCAATCTTCCGGTAGCCGTGTTTTCATTAGAGATGTCGTCAGTTCAGTTAATCACAAGATTAATTTCTTCAGAAACCGGCTTGTCATCTGAAAAGCTGCGTACGGGTAAACTGGAAAAACATGAGTGGGAACAGCTTAATGTAAAAGTAAAAGGTTTAGAAAAAGCACCTCTTTTTATAGATGATACCCCTTCGCTTTCCATTTTTGACCTTCGGGCCAAAGCAAGGCGACTTTCATCACAGCATGGAATTAAACTTATCGTAATTGACTATTTGCAACTAATGACCGCCGGAGGCACTCAAAAAGGAGGTAACCGGGAACAGGAAATATCATCAATTTCAAGAAACCTGAAAGCGCTGGCAAAAGAATTGGATGTGCCTGTAATTGCACTTTCGCAGTTATCGAGAGCCGTAGAGACCCGGGGAGGAAGTAAAAGGCCGCTTCTTTCCGACCTTCGGGAATCAGGAGCGATCGAGCAGGATGCCGATATCGTTTCATTTATTTACCGCCCTGAATATTATAAAATTGATGAATGGGATGATGAAGAAAGAACACCCACTCAAGGACAGGCAGAATTTATCGTAGCCAAACACCGAAACGGCGGATTAGATAATATTAGGTTAAAATTTATTGGGCAGTTAGGAAAATTTGATAATTTAGAAAACTTTGATTCCCCATTTGAGTTTCAGTCAAAGATGAATGGAGATGATGAAAACCCATTCACAACTAAAAATCTGCCTAGTGCAGATGAAGCGTTTGGCAGTGCAATGAATGATGATGGGTTTAGCCCTGACGATGATGATGTACCTTTTTAAGACACTTTTTGTATTACAACCCCTGGGTGCAGGCAGGCGTATGGTTCTTTCTGCTCTGTTTTTTCTGTGTTTTTCTTATGCTATGCAGGGTGCATATCTCCTCATTCCTATGGATGCAGATACCCAGAAGAACCATTTAAAAGCATACGGTCTCACATATTGGGTACTCAATAAACAATTAAAAGTAAATTGGTTGCTCAATTATCGGGGTGGTTCTTTTTTATTGCCTTATACCGAAGAAATTCAAAGAGAGTGCCAGATACGGGGCATTTCTTTTGAGGTTCTTTCTGATGTAGAAACCGAAACAATCCTTAAAGAAATTGGGAGCCCTTCCCAAAATCAGGAGGCTGTGGTGCTTGAAAAAGCTCCTAAAATTGCCGTTTATTCTCCCAAAGGAAATCAGCCTTGGGATGATGCGGTCACTATGGTACTCACATATGCAGAGATACCCTATACCGTTATTTATGATGAAGAAGTATTATCTGATGCCCTTTTGTTATATGACTGGCTGCATTTGCACCATGAAGATTTTACGGGACAGTACGGTAAGTTTTATGGCGCTTATCGCTCAGCACCCTGGTACATAGAAGGAAAAAAGCAGGCCGAAGCGTTAGCCCAAAATTTGGGATACACCAAAGTTTCAGAACAAAAACTGGCGGTTGCACTTAAAATAAAAGAGTATGTTTTAGGAGGAGGTTTTATGTTTGCTATGTGTTCTGCTACTGATAGTTTTGATATAGCTTTGGCGGCAGAGGGGGTAGATATTTGCGAACCCATGTTTGACGGGGACCCTTCAGAGCCAAATTATCAAGCTAAAATAGATTTTAATGAAACCTTCGCTTTTACTGATTTTATACTGGAGCGCAACCCCAACAGATACGAATTTTCGTCTATTGATATGACCGAGAGGAGAACGATACCCAGAGAAAGTGATTATTTTACCCTAATGGATTTTTCTGCCAAATGGGATCCTGTACCCACCATGTTGTGTCAAAACCACACAGCATTGGTAAAAGGTTTTATGGGGCAAACCACCAGTTTTGCAAGAGAGCATGTAAAGTCTGACGTTCTGGTACTGGGCGAAAATCGTCTTAATGGAGAGGCCAGGTATATTCATGGAATCAGAGGAAAAGGGTTTTTTACCTTTTATGGGGGGCATGACCCGGAGGATTACCAACACCGAGTAGGAGATCCTAAAACCGAACTGGAACTGCATCCTACCTCTCCGGGGTACCGACTTATTCTTAACAATGTATTGTTCCCAGCAGCAGAAAAGAAAAAACAAAAAACCTGATAAATCACGTGCGCTGTTACTCAGATCCCGGAAAACATTTATGAAGTTTTTTCAGCATCATATACAATTACAACCCATGCGAAGAGGTTTCCACCTAATAACAGACCATGTTGTAAGGGCTATTCCCGAACTTGAGCAGATAGACATTGGCTTTCTGCAGGTTTTCATTAAACATACTTCTGCAGGTTTAACGATAAATGAAAATGCTGATCCAACCGTTAGAGATGATTTTGAAGCGCATTTTAACAAAATGGTGCCGGAAAACGCACCTTATTTCTCACATACATTAGAGGGGCCGGATGATATGCCTGCTCATATTAAATCTTCCCTATTGGGTGCTTCTTTACAAATACCCGTTACTAAAGGGCGTCTAAACCTGGGAATCTGGCAGGGTATTTATCTTTGTGAGCACAGAGACCATGCTTCAGGCAGAGATCTGGTACTCACCGTTTTCGGAAAGTGATCATAAATAAATGCTAAATACCCTTTTTGGCCCTTAGTACGCTCTCCAGAATAATTTCTACGCCAAATTTATCATTGCTCTGCGTTTGAAAACGAGCTGTTTTGATCACATTGGGATGCGCATTTTTCATAGCGTAGCTAAAGTATCCCTGCCGGAGCATTTCAATATCATTGTTATAGTCGCCAAACACCATAGTTTGTTCAGGACTTATACCTAATTCCTGCTGAACCTGTTTCAGAGCATTGCCTTTATGTGCATTGAGGTGGGAGATATCGAGCCATTTTTCGTCTGAAACTTTTATTTGATATAGCCCTTTAAACTTTTTAAGAGAGGGGTACAGGTGCTGCTCAGAGTTATGCATATGATAACATGCCAGTTTTAAAAATACATCATCGGTCACTTTTTTTAGGTCGTTTACAATAGTAACCGAATAGTAATATTTATGAAGAATAGGTATAAACTCTTCAGTGGGGTTTTCAATATACGCTCCTTTTTTACCACACAAAATAAGATGTGTATGTGTAATATTCCTTAAAGGATCAATAAAATTTGATAATTCATCTGGTCGCAAGGTATTGATGAGGAGCTGGTGGTCGCCCTGCATGGCAATACCACCATTTTCGGCAATAACAATAAGTTTATCTTTTATGAGATCCAACTTACTCAAAATGCTTTGATACTGCCTGCCGCTGGCGGCAACGAAATGTACTCCGTAAGATGACAATTCTTCAAACAATTCAAAAAAGCGGGTACTTACCTCCCCTTTAGAATTGAGTAAAGTTCCGTCCATATCGGTAACAACCAGTTGTACATTGGCAAGTTTCATAAGAGTTTTAAAATTTAAAAGTGCACCAGGTTTTTTTACAATTAAAAAGTTAGTCAAATAAACAAAGTTTATAAATAGGGATTTTAACAAAAAAACCTGATAGCATGCTATCAGGTTTTTTAAGCGAAACAGGTGATTATACGTTTATTTTACTTTCTGAACAATTGCTTTAAAAGCTTCCGGGTGATTCATAGCCAGGTCTGCAAGTACCTTTCTGTTAAGATCTATATTATTGGCTTTTAGTTTACCCATAAACTGAGAATACGACATTCCGTGCTGTCTGGCACCTGCATTAATACGGGTGATCCAAAGTGCACGAAAAGTTCGCTTTTTATTTCTACGGTCTCTATACGAGTATTGCATCGCTTTTTCAACCGCATTTTTGGCAACTGTCCAAACGTTTTTACGTCTTCCAAAGTAGCCTTTAGCTTGCTTCAATATTTTTTTTCTTCTTGCCCGTGAAGCAACGGAATTTACTGATCTTGGCATAATTTCTGTTTTTTGTAGCAGGCGGCAGTTATTTCTGCACTTTTTTAGGCGGTCTGTTTTTTGCCCGGCCTGACTCCATGGTTATACTATTAATTGAACCTTGTTAAGCAATTATTTTAATCGTAATTGCTCTAAAATACTGTTTTCATCGTGTGGATGAACCAGTGTTGAGTGCGTGAGTGCGAGCTTACGCTTCTTAGATTTCTTCGTAAGAATGTGGCTCTTAAAAGCGTGCTTTCTCTTAATTTTACCAGAACCTGTAAGCTTAAAACGCTTTTTGGCACTGGATTTTGTTTTCATTTTAGGCATTGTCTTGCTTTAAATTATTACTATTTCGCTTATTTCGGTTTTTTAGGAGCGATAAACATAGTCATACGTTTACCTTCCAGTTTTGGCATTTGTTCAACTTTGCCAAAGTCTTCCAGATCCCGGGCGAGACGTAATAATAAAATCTCTCCCTGATCTTTATACACAATAGACCTTCCTTTAAAAAAAACATAAGCTTTGAGTTTAGCCCCGTCTTTAAGGAACTTTTCTGCATGCTTTTTCTTAAAATCGTAATCATGGTCATCGGTTTGAGGACCGAATCGTATTTCCTTTATTACTACTTTAGAGGCTTTGGCCTTAAGTGCTTTTTCTCTTTTTTTCTGTTCGTACAGGAACTTTTTATAGTCCATTATCTTACATACCGGAGGTTTCGCATTGGGCGAAATTTCCACCAGGTCAAGACCGAGTTCGTCTGCCTTGGCAATAGCAGCTTTAATATTGTAAACACCCATTTCTACATTATCTCCTACCAGTCGTACTTCGGTTACTCGAATATCCTGGTTGATTCTGTGAGGGTTTTTATTTTCTCTTTGTTGGTATCTGTTACCTCTTCTATTATTGTGTCTCAGGGCTATGGCTTAAATAATTTAATTAAACGTACTTTTCTAAAATTGTTTTAAAGTTGTATTGATCTCTTTGTTAACCAATGCTACAAAAGCGTCAACCGTTAAAGAGCCCAAGTCACCTTCTCCGTGTTTTCTAACTGAAATGGTAGCATTTTTTTCTTCATTTTCTCCTACAATCAACATGTAAGGTATTTTTTTCATTTCAGCCTCCCTTATTTTTTTGCCGATCGTCTCGTTTCGGTTATCAATGAGGCTGCGAATTTCGTGATTTTCCAATAAACTTAAAACTTTTTCGGCATATTTTTCATATTTCTCACTGATAGCTAATATGATAGCCTGATCAGGGATAAGCCAAAGGGGAAAGTTTCCTCCTGTGTGCTCCAGTAATATGGCAACAAAACGTTCCATACTGCCAAATGGTGCCCTGTGTATCATTACGGGACGGTGAAGCTCGTTGTCGCTCCCTTTGTAAGTAAGGTCAAATCTCTCGGGAAGATTGTAATCTACCTGTATAGTACCCAGTTGCCATTTTCTGCCCAGAGCATCTCTCACCATGAAATCCAGTTTGGGCCCGTAAAAAGCAGCTTCCCCGGTTTCAATAACATAGTTAAGCTCTTTTTCCTTGGCAGCCTGTAATATAGCCTCTTCGGCTTTTTTCCAGTTTTCATCACTCCCAATATATTTATCGGGATTATTGGAGTCTCTTAGTGATACCTGGGTTACAAAATCTTCAAATCCTAAAGATTCAAATACATACATTACCAGATCGATCACATTTTTAAACTCCTCACTTAACTGCTCAGGTGTACAAAATATATGTGCATCATCTTGTGTAAACCCACGTACTCTGGTAAGGCCGTGGAGTTCGCCACTTTGTTCATATCTATATACTGTACCAAATTCGGCATAACGCTTTGGCAGGTCTTTATAACTCCAGGGCCTCGCATTGAATATTTCACAATGATGTGGGCAGTTCATAGGTTTGAGCAAAAACTCTTCCCCTTCATGTGGTGTTGTGATAGGTTTGAAGCTATCTTCTCCGTACTTGGCGTAATGTCCGGATGTAATATACAGCTCTTTATTGCCTATATGAGGTGACACTACCTGTTCGTAACCCGCTTTCTTTTGCGCTTTTTTAAGAAATTGCTCCAATCGCTCTCTTAGCGCGGCTCCTTTGGGTAACCATAAAGGTAATCCTTGTCCTACTTTTTGAGAAAACGTGAATAATTCAAGTTCTTTACCCAGTTTACGATGATCTCTTTTTTTAGCTTCTTCGAGTAAATGTAAATAGGTATTGAGCTCTTTTTGTTTTGGAAATGATATACCATATACACGTGTAAGTTGTTTTTGATTTTCATCTCCTCTCCAGTAGGCACCGGCTACACTTAGTAACTTGACGGCTTTGATGATACCGGTATTGGGAATATGACCTCCCCGACACAGGTCTGTAAAAGTATCGTGGTCACAAAAAGTGATAGTGCCATCTTCCAGATTTTCTATAAGCTCTATTTTATATTCATTGTTTTTGTTCTGGTAATAAGCAAGTGCTTCTGCTTTTGATACTTCACGCATTTTATACAGGTGCTTGCCCTTGGCAATTTCCAGCATTTTGGCTTCAATAGCTGGAAAATCTTTATCTGATATAGTGTGTTCACCAAAATCAACGTCATAATAGAACCCATTTTCAATAGGGGGCCCTATGGTGAGTTTTATACCGGGATATAGTTCTTCCAGTGCCTGTGCCAATACATGAGAAGAAGAGTGCCAGAAAGCTGTCTTCCCTTCTTCCTGGTTCCAGGTATATAGTGTTAAATTACCATCGGTGGTAAGTGGAGTTATCGTTTCAACGGTTTGATCGTTAAAACTGGCAGAAATAACATTTCTGGCAAGGCCTTCACTAATGCTTTTAGCCACATCCATAGGAGTGCTGTTCTTTTCAAACTCCTTTACTGATCCGTCTGGTAATGTAATTTTGATCATGCAAATATTTATTTGAGGTGGCAAAGATAATAGGATGTTTTCAGGCGTACAACAATATATAGTATATAATAAAGAATATAAAATAGTATGACTGGGTTAGTGATGTTCTCTTTATTTTCCTTTCCTAACTAGTTATGTTATAGTTTTTTGCGGATTAAGGATGAGAAAGGGTTGGTTAATGTGGTTGTAATTAGGATTGATTTTTTATATTTGCAGCCGTTT
>NZ_JBBEWR010000009.1:0-222246 GCF_037646345.1 Ascidiimonas aurantiaca
AAACGGTCAACGATAAAGATATTTTTATGAATTTAGCATTGTCCTAAAAAGGGTAAGGCTTCAGACACATATTCCCGATTTTTTTATCAGGTTGAATTATTTTAGAGAATTTGTAAAAAAAAAGTTGAATTAAAATGGCATGCTAAACTGCTTATTTTGTGCGACTTAGAGTTATTTGCTCACTAATAATAGTAAGAAAATCTAACAATTTAGAACAGAAATTATTTTGGCGGTATCATTCTTATTTTTCAATTTTGGAAAAAGATACCAGCATGTTCGAGCAAATTAGTATCAGGAGAAACCGAAAATCCTTAAAAGAGTAGGAAAAATATAAAAAATCAGACATGGAGTCTTTAAGTAACTTAAGAAAAAAAGAAATAAAAAGAGAAGTCGCCAGTGTTTATAACATTAATGGCGGTGCACGTTCCCATAGTGTAACGCAAGATGCTGCCGGCTGCACGGTAACAACTAGTGACATTTATCAAGATGCTAACTGTAATGGTGTTTGGGATGTTGATGAAAGTGGAAGCAGTTGTACAGAAATAAGCTGTTGATAATAACTTAAATTCAATTTTATGAAAAGTTTAAAATCATTTAGAGATAATATTATCATTAAAAAGGCAAATAAAATTAATTCAGTACTTGGGGGTGGTTGGGTTACATCCTATTGGGCAGAATCATCAGGTGGCTGCATAACACATGTTCATGATGCATTTGATGACTTGAATGGTGATGGGCAAAGACAAGCTAATGAGTCCGGATCTTTATGTACTGAAAGAGATTGCGGAAGCAGTGGAGGCTGTGTTTAAATTATGCAGTATGGCGGTGAGGTGTTTGTCGAATTCTTTTTTATGGGTCTTTTTTCTACAAATAATCTTAGTTTCTTGTGGTTCAAAGTATGATCTTAATGAGAGTACCCTACATCTTATAAGAAAAGAAATAAACGAGATGTATAATAAAGACCAGTCTATTCGAAAAGCACTGGCTGTTAATGACTCTCTTTTCGGGGTTTCCCCGGAAAGAGGGTTTATTGTAAATAAAAAGGAATTTTTGGGAAATCGTTACCAGGCTTATATTACCAGGCGAGATAGTTTAATTGCGCTCATGTTGGAAATTGATAAAAAAAATACAATTCGTCTTATTGAAATGACCTCTAAGTACGGGTTTCCCAGTAGAGAAAGACTCAATGAAAAAAAGGCAAAAGCATATTTCATTTTTGTACACTCCGCAGAAGAATATCATGAGAAGATTAGAGTTTTACTCAATGCAGAATATCACAATAAACGGATCTCAGAGTATGAATATGCATATATACAATGGCATCTGGAAGGAAGAAGATCAATGCCTCCTATGATGGACAAAAATGGAAAAGTGGTTTATTAAAATAGTACAATTGCCCCTGCTTACTAATGCTAAAAACAAATTCTTAATTAAATACTTAAAACTTTTATGGTAAAGGCTTTCATTTTAATACTTTCCTTAAGTGCATTTTTGAGTTGTACCTCCAAACCAATAACATATGAAACATTGGATAGTAAGATATCTCTATTGGATAAAGTTAAGTTAAAAGAATTTTTATGTGAAATGATGGATGGCGATCAAAAATATCGAGGTATGATCAGGAATCTCAATAGTGCTGACCTAAATTATGAGGTAATAAGGGATTCCCTCTGGTCTTTACAGGAAGAAATTGATGATCAGAATACGCGCAAACTTATTGCTTTTACCAAAGAGTACGGATTTCCATATCCAACCAGAACGGGAATTCCTGAACCCGTTTGGTTAATATTTCATCATGCCACTGAAAAATACCATCAGGATATAAAACCATTACTTCAAAAAGAGCTGGAAGCACAAAGAATTGGTAAAGCAGAGTATTCCCTGATTCTATGGAATGTAAATGGCCGAACCGGGCAGCCATTTAGTTTTAACTAATTTTCAAAACAATGATTCTGGTAATAGGTGAATCCAATGATGTGACGTGTAACATTGTTTCCGAATATCTTTATTATTTAGGGGCTAACTTTAAGAGGGTTAATGGAGAAGACTTCACTATTCTGGAAGCCTTTCATTTGGGAAATCAGAAAAAGACACAGTTAACGATAGGTAATGAGCATATACTTCAGGATATCTGTATTGTTTGGCATAGAAGAGGTACCCCCAGGCTTATGCCTTTAGAGCTTAGAAACTCTGCTTACAATGTATATGGATATCTTAAAAAAGAAGAGGAAAGTATTCTTAAAAGTCTGGAGGAGAGATTTAAGGCAGAAGCAAAATACATTGGCTCATATTTTGATGAAATTGAAAATTACAAAATCCAATATCTGGAAATTGCTATGAAAGCGGGCCTTCAAATACCGGAAACCTTAATTACCTCATCGAAGAAAACATTAAAAAAATTTTTAGAACAGGAGGTTCATGTAATCTGCAAAGATATCAGATACCCTATTCATCTATATGAAGGTAAAAAAGTATGGTCGTCTGGAGGAACTTTTAAATTTACTACACAAATCCTTGATGAAATGCAGGATCATTTTTTTCCTTCACTATTTCAAAAAATGATTTTTAAAGAATATGAGATAAGAATATTTTTCTTTTTGGACGAGTTGTTTTCCATGGCCATCTTTTCACAGGCAGATGAAAAAACGAGAATTGATTATAGAAATTACAATGTAAAAAAGCCTAATAGGAATGTACCTTTTCAACTTCCGGCAGAAATGGACAGAAAAATAAGAAACTTTATTAGAATATCGAAGCTTACATCAGGGTCTATTGATCTCATAGTGAGTCCTGAGCAGGAATACTATTTTCTGGAAGTGAATCCCCAGGGACAATTGGACTGGTTATCAAAAAACTGCAATTATTACATTGAAGAAAAAATCGCTAACTATTTAAATGACTATGAAGTCAATAACAGAACTTAAAGGAAAGTTACCCGTCACCTTTCAAAATGCAGAAGTCAAAGCTTCAGGCACAAGTAAACCAGTTACTGCATATGCAGCGATACACCATGTTCAATCACAAAGGGTATTTGTAGAAAACTTTTATAAACCTATTTCCAAAATCATACCTATTAGAGAATTTGATAATGAAGGGTAGATGTTTTAAACTCATGGCAAACTGTATACCCGTTAAGGGAGCCGTGAGAAGCGTTATTTGCGATTTACAACGGAACGACCTTGAATTCATTCCCAATGACCTTTATGATATTCTCCTTAGGTATAACGGGAAAAGTATTCAATATATTAAGAAGGTATACGAAAATAAGTATGACGATATTATCGATGAATATTTTGATTTTTTACTGGAAAAAGAGTTTATTTTTTTTACCGACACCCCTGCTTTATTCCCCGGGCTATCCAGAAGATGGTCAGAACCAACGCGTATTACCAATGCTATAATAGATATTGGACACGAAAAAAAGTATGATGTTTTTCCCGTACTTTCTCAGCTTTCTGATTTACAGTGTAAACATTTGGAGTTACGTTTTTTTAGACTGGTAAAGCGCAGCGAAATTGAAACTATTGTTACGTATTTAGACCGTGTTGAATCTTCAATTCTATCAATAGAAGCGGTATTACCATTTTCACTTGAATTTCAGGAATCAGAAAGTGCAAGGTTATTTTCCGTTTACCCAAGATTGACTTCACTCAGACAGTATAATGCCAAAAGTTCGCGATTTTGTCCTCCTTTATTTGACAAAAGAGGATATATTGTTTTTACAGAAGAAGAAGTTATAGACGAAAGAGGTTGCGGAATGATAGATTCTTCATTTTTTGCTATCAATCTAAAGCTCTTTACTGAATCTCTCCAATTCAATTCATGTCTTAATCGAAAAATATCTGTTGATAAAGAAGGTTATATTAAAAATTGTCCTTCCTTCACGAATAATTACGGACATATAAGTGATATTAACTTAGAAGATGTCATAGAAAACAAAGACTTTAGAAAGGTGTGGAATATTGATAAAGATCAAATCCATGTATGTAAAGATTGCGAATTCAGGCATATATGTACCGATTGCAGAGCCTATCTGGAAGACCCTGTTGATATGTATTCAAAACCCTTAAAATGCGGGTACAACCCTTATACTGCTGAGTGGGAAGAATGGAGCACCCACCCTCTAAAGGAAAAGGCTATTAAGTATTATGGACTTAAGGATGAGCTTTTATAATTGTATTTGGTTGATACCAACACTCGTTTCTTTATTCTTAAAAAACTGTAATCGGGGCATAAGCAATTAGCCTGGTAAATAAAAAAAGCCGGGATATATATCTCGGCTTTTATTGTACTCGGGATGGGACTTGAACCCATACGGACATTACTGCCCACTGGATTTTAAGTCCAGCGTGTCTACCAATTCCACCACCCGAGCCCATCAGATGGTCTAAAATAAAAATCGCTGATAAGGTCAGCGATCTCTGGAGCGAAAAACGGGATTCGAACCCGCGACCTCAACCTTGGCAAGGTTGCGCTCTACCAACTGAGCTATTTTCGCATAGTGTGTAAAGAACGTGCAATGCTTTAACGCGGATGCAAATTTAATATAATTCTATAAAAAGCAAAGCATTTTTTTTGAAAAAGGAGTGCAAAAAAGTAATTGACTAATTTATAAGGAACCTTTTCGGGTCTTTTTTAGCATTCTTTTTATTTCATTAAGTTTCATAAGGGCTTCTACCGGGGTTAAGGTATCTATATCTGTTTGCATGATCTCGTCCCGTATCTCCTCCAATAACGGGTCATCCAGATTAAAGAAGCTCAGTTGCATATCATCCGGAACAGTTCGCAGGGTATCTGTAAGTTCTTCTCCCGAATGTGACCTTTCCAGTTTTTTCAGGATCTTATTGGCACGGCTTAGTACCTGTTGTGGCATACCTGCCATACGGGCTACGTGAATACCAAAACTGTGATGGCTGCCACCGGGCACCAGTTTACGAATAAAAAGTACTTTATCTTCCAGTTCTTTTACCGAAACGTTGAAGTTTTTAATACGCCCAAAGGTTTCAGTCATTTCATTGAGTTCGTGATAATGGGTGGCAAAGAGCGTTTTGGGCCGGGCCGGATGTTCGTGTAAATATTCGGAGATGGCCCAGGCAATAGAAATACCGTCATAGGTACTGGTACCGCGACCGATCTCATCCAGCAGTACCAGACTGCGTTCAGAAATATTATTCAGAATAGAAGCCGTTTCGTTCATCTCTACCATAAAAGTAGATTCTCCCATAGAAATATTATCACTGGCCCCTACACGTGTAAAGATCTTGTCAATAACCCCAATGGTTGCCTGTTCTGCCGGTATAAAACTACCCATTTGAGCAAGAAGTACAATTAGAGCCGTTTGCCGGAGTATAGCCGATTTACCACTCATATTGGGCCCGGTGATCATGATAATTTGCTGTTTCTCACGATCCAGATATACATCATTGGCTATATACATCTCGCCGGGAGGCAGTTGCTTCTCAATTACCGGGTGACGCCCGTTGCGTATATCCAGTTCAAATGAAGAATTCATCTCGGGTTGTACATAGCGGTTTTCAGAAGCCAGTTTGGCAAAGCCCGAAAGGCAGTCTAGCTGTGCTATCAACAAAGCGTTTTCCTGTACCGGAACGATAAAATCCCGAAGGTTTGTTACCAGTTCTGAAAAATATTGCTGTTCGAGCTGTTGTATTTTTTCTTCGGCTCCCAGTATCTTGGTCTCATATTCTTTGAGCTCTTCTGTAATATACCTTTCGGCACTTACCAAAGTCTGCTTGCGTATCCATTCTCCGGGCACTTTATCTTTATGGGTATTGCGTACTTCAATATAGTACCCGAAAACGTTGTTGAATGCAATTTTAAGAGAAGTGATCCCGGTACGTTGCGTTTCACGTTCCAGCATAGCATCCAGATACGCTTTTCCGGAAGAAGAGAGATTGCGAAGTTCATCAAGCTCCTCAGAAAATCCCGGAGCAATTACATTACCTTTAGTAAGTTGTACAGGTGCCTCTTCCAAAAGAGTTTGTTTTATGCGATCGCGTAAAGCATCGCAAGGGTTGAGTTTTTTCCCTATAGTTTTCAGAACTGTCTGTTCAGAATTCATGGTGACACTCTTAATGGGGATAAGGGCTTCCAGCGAATTTTTAAGATGTATTACTTCCCGCGGATTGATCTTTCCGGTGGCTACTTTGCTAATAAGCCTTTCAAGGTCACTTATCTGCTTAATATGTTCACGAATACGCTCATTGAGCTCATCTTGAGCCAACAGCAACCCTACTACGTCATGTCTTTGAGCAATAGCCTCGGGATCTTTTAAAGGAAGGGCCAGCCAGCGCTTTAAAAGCCTTCCTCCCATAGGAGACAGGGTACGGTCTATAACCTCGAGCAGGGTAACGGCATTTTGAGCAGCAGAGTGGTATAATTCCAGGTTGCGAATAGTAAAACGATCCATCCATACATGTTGCTCTTCAGCAATTCGGCTTATAGTGGTAATATGGCCTAATTGGCTGTGCCGGGTTTCTGAGAGGTAGTGAAGGGCCGCCCCGGAGGCAATAATAGCTTCGTTAAGGTGGTCTATACCAAAACCTTTAAGTGAATTGGTCTGAAAATGTACGGTAAGTGTTTCATTGGCATAATCTTCTTTAAAAACCCAGTCATCCAGAAAGAAGATATGATGGTTTTTTCCAAATGTATCTAAAAAAAGGAGCTTGTTATTTTTAGAAACCAGTACCTCACTGGGAGAAAAATTCTGCAGTAGTTTATCAATATGTTCCGGGGGCCCCTGTGCTGTAAGAAATTCTCCGGTGGAAACATCGAGAAAAGCTATACCCAAAGCTTTTTTCCCAAAGTGAAGGGCACAAAGAAAATTATTTTGCCGGGAGTGTAAAATATCATCATTCAAAGCCACTCCGGGCGTAACCAGTTCAGTAACCCCTCTTTTTACAATGGTTTTAGTCAGTTTTGGGTCCTCGAGTTGGTCACAGATCGCCACCCGCTCTCCCGCCTTTACCAGTTTGGGAAGGTAGGTGTTCATAGAGTGGTGCGGAAAACCGGCCAGTTCTGTTCTATCGCCTCCGTTATTCCTGTGAGTGAGTACAATACCCAGTATGCGGGAAGCCTTTACTGCATCTTCTCCAAAGGTTTCATAAAAATCACCCACCCGAAACAACAACATGGCATCAGGATACTTTGCCTTGATCTGGTTGAACTGTTTCATTAAGGGTGTTTCTTTCTTGCTTTTGGCTGCCAATGTATTTTTATTAGGTTATTTTTGCAAAAAATATAATCAACTGCGAAGTTACTTTTTTTGGGCGAATCCTGCCCGAACCTACAGGTTTGTTTGTAAACAAAAACAGGAAGAAAAGGAAGTTTTTTTTCCTATGGTCTTAAAAAATAACAGATATGAGAAAATTGAGTAACCATGAACTCCAGCGTATGGAAGTGTCTGATTTTAAAGCAGCACCTAAAACTCCCGTTACGATAGTTCTGGATAATATACGCAGCCTTAACAATATTGGATCTGTATTTCGTACTGCAGATGCCTTTCGTATTGCGAAGATCTGGCTGTGTGGTATTACGGCTACACCCCCTCATAAAGACATACACAAAACAGCATTGGGCGCCACCGAAAGTGTGAACTGGGCCTACGCAGAAAATACCTTGGACCTTATTCAACGCCTTAAAGAAGAAAATAGGATTACTCTTGCAGTAGAACAGGCAGAGGGGGCTCAAATGCTACATACTTTTACTCCCGAGACTACAAAACACTACGTGTTAGTTTTTGGGAACGAAGTGAAAGGGGTCTCACAGGAAGTAGTCACCGCATGTCACGGAGTACTTGAAATACCTCAATTTGGTACAAAACACTCTCTAAATATTTCGGTAAGTGCAGGTATCGTTCTGTGGGATATGTTTAGTAAAATGCAATTACGATAACAGGCATTAAAAAAGGATCCTTTACAAAAGGATCCCTGGTGTTGATTTATTAAGTAAAGTTAGCTAGTTTTCTGTTTTTGAGTGAACTAAGTAAACAAACCTTTTTGATAAATGCAAAAAAAGTCTTAAAAAATATTTTTTCGTATAGTTTAATCGACAAAATCGTGTATTTTGTAAATTATTTCCTGATAATCAGTGCTGTTCTTTACAAAGTCTTTATCTGAAATATCCAGTATCAGTATTTTTTGATCTTTATGTGTTTTCATAAATTCAAAATATCCCTGATTAATTTCTTCCAGGTAGCTTGCAGGAATGTTTTTTTCATAATCCCGCCCTCTTTTTCTTATGTTTTCAAGTAACCTCTCAGTATTTTGATAGAGATAAACATACAGATCAGGTTTTACCGCCTCTTTATACATAAGATTAAAAAGTTTACGGTAGAGTTTAAACTCTTCTTCCTGCAACGTGACCCTTGCAAAGATGAGCGATTTAAAAATATCGTAATCACTTACCATAAAATGATAGAAAAGGTCGTGCTGTGAAGTATCTTCGGTAAATTGTTGATACCGGTCTGCCAGAAAAGACATTTCTAACGGAAACGCATATCGGTTTCGGTCTTCATAAAATTTAGGTAAAAACGGATTGTCTGCAAATCGCTCCAATATGAGCTTTCCATTAAAGTCATTGGCTATTTTGGTAGCCAGAGTGGTTTTTCCAGACCCAATGTTTCCTTCTATAGCAACAAAATTGAACCGGGAAAAATCATTTTTACGATTTATCTCAAAAGTATGATGTGTTTGCCGTAGCAGGCTTTTATCAGTACATTCATGAAGAAGGTCTATAACCGGTTTTTTTAAAGTAGGGTGTACTTTACCCGGAGCAATATCAGCCAGGGGCAACAGTACAAACCTTCTGTTTTGCAACTGCGGATGAGGTATTTTTAAAATGTCTTTTTCCAGAACCTGGTCATTGTAAAACAGTATGTCAATATCTAGGGTTCGGGCCTGGTAACCAGAGGTAGAAGAGCGCTCTCTGCCTTGTGATTTTTCAATTTCAATGCATTTCTGTAGTAATTCATCGGGAGACAGTTCTGTGTCCAAAGCTATACAGGCATTTAGAAATGGGTCACTTTTAAAGCCCCAGGACGGACTTTCATATACCCCTGAAGCGGCCTTTACCGTTCCTGCATTTTTATCAAGTGCCTGTAATGCCGATTTTAGATTTTGCCACCGGTCCCCAATATTACTGCCTAAAGAGATATATACCCTTCTTAAACTTTTCATAATAGAAAGGCAAAGTAAGTAAAACAAATTCACAAACAATTATCTTTGCTTGTTATTGTTAATAAGTTTTGACGCTATGAATTTTCTTAAAAATGTACTCTCTGCTACACTCGGGGTACTCATTGCAGCAGGTATTCTTTTTGTAGTATTCTTCATGTTTATTGCTCTCTTAAGTGCAGGGTCTGAAGAGACCGTAAAAGTAAAAAACAACTCAGTATTGACCGTCTCTTTTAAAGAGCCGTTAAAAGATTACGGGGGTAAATACCTTTTTGAGGAGTTGGATTATACTTTTGAGAACTACAATGGGTTAAATCATGCATTACAGGCCATTGCCCATGCAAAAAATGACGATAAAATAAAAGGAATAAACATTCATGCCGATTTTATGATCGCGGGGTTGGCACAGATAAAAGCGCTTAGAGAAGCACTTATTGATTTTAAAGAATCGGGTAAATTTGTGTATGCGTATGCTGATATTTACGGGCAAAAAGAATATTATCTCGCCTCGGTGGCAGATTCTGTATTTGTAAACCCTCATGGCGAATTGTTTTTTAGAGGGCTGGCCTCAGAAGTGTTATATTTTAAAGATATTCAGGAAAAATCAGGGATCTCTATGGAAGTAGTGCGTCACGGAAAATATAAAAGTGCCGTAGAGCCCTTTTTGTCAAATAAGATGAGCGATGCTAACCGTGAGCAGATTTCAGTTTTATTACATGCCTTGTGGAATGAAATGATAGACGATGTATCTCGCGATCGGGGAGTTGATAAACAAACCCTAAATCGTATTGCCGATGAATTGGGAGCACGTACTCCCGAATTGGCCGTACGATCGGGCCTCATAGACAGATCACTGTACCATGACGAGTATCTCAAAACCATTGCAAATGTACTAATGGCAGATGCTACCCAGGATGTAGAGTTCATTTCCTTAGAAGAATATTCGGAATATGCCCAAAGTAAAAATAAAGTAAAAAAACGCGCCAATAGAATAGCGGTTATCTATGCGCAGGGAGATATTCTCTATGGTGAAGGGAATGATGAGGCAATTGGTCAGGGTATTATTGCCAAATCACTTAAGGAAGCCAGGGAAGACAGCAAGGTCAAAGCCATTGTTTTACGTATTGATTCTCCCGGGGGTAGTGCGCTGGCCTCAGATATTATATGGCGTGAAGTAGAAGTTACCAAAAAAGAAAAGCCCGTAGTAGTTTCTATGGGAAATGTGGCTGCTTCCGGCGGGTATTATCTGGGAGTGGGAGCCGAAAAAATATTTGCAGAACCTACTACCATAACCGGCTCTATAGGAGTGTTTAGTGTTTTACCCAATATAAAAGGACTTGCAGATAAGATAGGTATTAATGCAGAGCAGGTAACCACCCATGAACAATCTTTGGGGTATTCGGTTTTTGAACCTATGTCTGAAGCGTATTACACAGAAGCAAAAGAAGGTATAGAAACCATATACGACACATTTTTGCAACGTGTTGCCGAAGGACGTAATTTAACCGTTGCCCAGGTAGATAGTATGGCTCAGGGGCGTGTCTGGAGTGGGGTAGAAGCGCTGGATCTTGGGTTGGTAGATGCATTGGGAGGGCTGGATGATGCAGTGAAATATGCCGCAGAAATAGCCCAAGTAGAGGAATATGGACTTGTAAGCTATCCTGTGTATAAAACCAGTTTCGAAGAAATGTTTGAAAACTTATTCGGGATACCAGGTATTATGAGCAAAGAACGTATCTTAAAAGAAGAAATAGGAGCAGAAGCATATAACCTTCTCCGGAGAATTAAAAACCTGGCAGGGCAAAGTGGGGTACAGGCACGGTTGCCGTACGAACTCAAAATACAATAAGTATGTCTGAAAAAGACCGGAAAATAGCATTCAGGATCTATCTTTTCCTGGGTTCTTTGTTTATTACCTCATTAGTAGTTTCCAATCTTATTTTCCAAAAGTTTTTTTACTGGCATCCTTTTGGAAACATAGAGATTTTTGGAGCCCCACTGTTTGAGATATCTGTTGGGATATTACCCTATCCTATTACCTTTCTTATTACAGATCTCATTTCAGAGATCTACGGTAAGAAAATGGCAAATCAGGTAGTTACTGCCGGTATCTTTGCTTCTTTTTTCTCTATGGGAATTATTTTACTGGCCAATATAGTACCTGCCATACCTACATCTCCCGTAGGCGATGAAATGTTTTCCTCGGTCTTTGCATTGTCACCCATTGCCGTTTTAGCTTCTATGCTGGCATATCTGTTTGCCCAATATATAGATATTACCATCTATCATTTCTGGAAACGGCTTACCGGCGGTAAATATTTGTGGTTACGTAATAATTTTTCTACATTCAGTTCACAATTCATTGATACTTTTACCGTAGTATTGCTATTGTGCGTTTTTGAAGTGTTGCCCTGGCATATGTTTTACGGATTGCTCGTTAGCGGTTTTGTATTTAAAGTTATGGTAGCCGCTCTGGATACCCCGTTGCTCTACCTTTTTGTATATGTTCTTAGAAAGCGCTTTAAATTGGCATTAGGGGAAGAAATACCCCTTCAAAAAATAATTTAAATATTTATATAAACTATAGCCCTAATTAAATCGGTATATCGTGAAAAAGTTTAAAAAGATACTTAAAGTTTTAGTTATTGTTTTTTCCCTTCTTATTGTAATTCTTATAGCGGCTCCTATGCTATTTGAAGATAAAATAGTAGGGCTTATAAAAAGCAATATCAATAAAAATCTTAATGCGACCCTGGCTATCGAGGATTCTGATATTAGTTTGCTTCGAAATTTCCCGAAAGCTACTGTGGCACTAAAAAATATCTCACTGGTTAACCATGCCCCCTTTGAAGGAGATACTTTGTTTGCCGCAGGCACGTTAAAACTTCAGCTTTCCGTAAAGGAGTTGTTTAAAGGAGCAGGAACCCCCTTAAATATTCACAGTTTTTCACTGGATGAAGCACAGCTTACCATTCTGGAAGATGCCGAAGGAAACACCAACTATGACATTGCCAAACCCAAGAGCATAGAAGAGGGGAGTAAAAACAAAGAAGCGAGTGATTTTACCCTTTCCCTTAAAGAATATTCAATTTCAAATGCAAGAGTGCGGTATTACACCCGGGAGAGTGGCATAGATATGGTAATTGAAGATATGAACCATTCAGGAAAAGGGGATCTCTCTCTTACTAATTCAAAGCTGGAAACCCGTACGGAGGCAGTGGTATCGTTTGAGATGGATAGTATTAATTACTTGAACAGACATCCTGTTAAACTCAATGCACTTCTGGGAATTGATCTTTCTCAAAACAAATATTCTTTTCTGGAAAACGAGGCCTTTGTTCATAAATTACCGCTTGTTTTTGACGGATTTGTAAAAGTTAATGAAAACAATCAGGAAGTAGCTATTACTTTTGAAACCCCATCTTCCGATTTCCGTAATTTCCTCGCAGTGATCCCGGAAACCTACGTAAAAAACCTGGAAACCATAGAAACCCGGGGAAATTTTACCGTAAAAGGAGAAATCAATGGCTTGGTAGATGAAAACAGTATTCCTCAGTTTGACATTTCTCTAATATCTGAAGATGCTATGTTTAAATACCCCGACCTGCCCAAAGCAGTAAACGATATCAAGATGCGCACCAGAGTAGTTAATAAAACGGGGAATACCGATGACACTTACATAGATATAGAGGCACTTTCCTTTCGTATAGATAAAGACGTATTTAATGCAAAAGCCCGCCTTGAGCACCTCACTACCAATCCGTATGTTCAGGCAGACATAAACGGGCGACTTGATCTTGCCAATGTAAGCAAAGCATACCCTATATCTTTGACTATCCCCCTTAAAGGCATCCTGGAAGCAGACGTTACTACAGCATTTGATATGGAAGCAGTTAAAACTAAAAATTTTGCCCGTACCCGTAGTAAAGGCCAAATATCCTTAATGGGGTTTGAGTACCAGTCTGATGAAATGGAAAACCCTTTGCTCATAAAAAACACCGCCCTTACTTTTAACCCGACAACGGTAACCCTGGAAGAACTGGATGCCACCACAGGTACTTCAGATATTCAGGCCAGTGGAACCATAAACAATCTTATCGGTTTTATGGTAAATAAAGAAAATCTGGAAGGTGTATTTACCCTTCGTTCCGGTTCTTTTACCGTAAGTGATTTTATGATGGAAGAAGAAAGAGAGGGTACCAAAGATGTTCAAAATAGCCAAAATGGTGAAGCTCTGAAGATTCCTTCTTTTCTGGACTGTACCATTACCGCACAGGCAGATCAGGTACATTATGATAACCTTACACTTAAAAATGTAAAAGGGACACTTGTGATTAAAGACGAGACCGCCTCCCTTAAAAACCTGAACTCTTCTCTTTTTGACGGGCAACTGGCCCTTAATGGCAGTGTTTCCACCAAACAGGAAACCCCTGTGTTTGATATGGCTCTCGGTATAAATGCCTTTAACATTAGTGAGTCTTTCAAAGCATTGGAGCTTTTTAAAGTACTTTCACCCTTGGCAGCTGCCATACAGGGAAAACTCAACTCGGCACTCTCTTTATCTGGTGCTCTTAATAGTGATCTCACTCCTAACCTTTCTACCATAAGTGGTGATGCCGTTGCAGAGTTACTGGCATCTTCCCTTAGTCCGGAATCTTCCAGTGCTCTAAATATCCTGGATAATAATCTCAGTTTTATAGATCTCAAAGAAGTGAATCTGGACAACCTTAAAACATCATTTACATTTGAGAACGGGCAGGTTACCATTAGCCCTTTGCAATTAAAATATAAAGACGTGGCTATAGAGGTTTCCGGCGGGCACGGTTTTGACAGATCACTCAACTATCAGGCTACCTTTAATGTACCTGCCAAATACCTGGGAAAAGAAGTATCTTCATTACTGGCGGGCATAGAAGACAGGGAAGCGGATGAAATTACAGTACCGGTGCTCGCAAGTATAGGAGGAAGCATAACTGCTCCCGAAATACGTACAGACCTCAAACAGGCAGTTACCAATCTAACACAACAGCTGGCCGAAAGAAAAAAGAAACAACTGGTAAATAAAGGTAAAGATGCCGTGAAAGATGCGCTGGGCGGACTTTTAGGTAAAGATCAGAAGAAAGACACAACCCAAACCGATTCTGTAAAGAAGCCTGACCCGCTTAAAAAAGCGGCCGGCGGACTTTTTAATAAACTTCTTAAAAACACTAAAAAGGAAAAAGACACAACCTCAGTAAATAAACAATAAGGGGTAATTCAGGTTTTTTTAGATTAATTACCAATGCCATGAAGTTGTAAAGTCTGGCCAATATTTATAACCATCTGGGGTAGGGAAATGACGCCTTATTTTTTGTGAAAAACAACAGCCTTATATACGCAAAAACAAGTGCTCTGTACATATATGGCCAGGGAAGTCATTATCCGAAAGAAAAAACCGAAACCATATCATATTCTATGAATACTATAGTAAGAGCGGTGCTTTTGGTAATTGCTATTTTTCAATTATTGAATTAAAAAATCAGAAAACAGAACTCTTTAATTTCTTGATCACATGAGGAAATTACTTTCACTGTTTACCAATTAACCGTAAACCTTTTCTTTGCCCATAAGATCTGATTTTTCACAAAATGAGGTTTAACAATCTTCTTCTATTAGAATTATTCAGATATAGCTTACTCTCCATACAAAAAAATATGATTTTACTTAAAAGCATGAAGGTTGATTATTAATATTTTATAAGAAAATTAATATTAAATGATTTTTTCTTATAATTTTATAAAAAAATAACAACCTGAAAACCAATGAATTTTTTAATTATTGACCAAAACCTTTTGGTTATCGAGGGGTATAAAAATTTTTTGAATAATTCTTTCTCTTCTTCAGTTTCCAGTCTAACTATAATTAAATCTTACGAGCATATGAGAAACCATATATCAAATGATTTTTTGGGCTTCGAGAAGTATGATCTCATACTCTTAAGTATGAGTTCTGTGTTTACCTCATCTGATAGTATCCTAAAAGGAGAAGATGTGGGAGTGCTCTTAAAAAATAAAGTACCCAACGCCAGACTTATTATATTCTCATCATGTAGTGACGCTATTAGTATGTATGATATGATAAAAAAAGTAGTCCCAGATGGTTTTCTAACTACGTTTAATCTCAGTTTTGAAGAGTTTGAAACAGCATGTAACAATGTTATTAACGGTATCCGCTATGTAAGCCCTTTAATTTCAAAAAAAATTAAACAGCTTTCGGGTATAGAGGTTTTATTAAAAAAACATAACCGAATCATTTTGCAATGTCTGGCCAGAGGTGTTAAAACAAAAGATATTCCGAAACATCTTCCTCTTTCATTAAGTGCTATAGAAAAACGTAAAGCAAAGCTAAAAACAGTGCTTTGCAATAAGAGCACTAGTGATATGGACCTGTTGAGTGAAGCCAAAAGAAGAGGACTTATCTAAAATTATATATACATCTGTAATTTCTTACCATTTGAACTTTAACATATTGTGTGGAAAAAACGTACATAAACGAGAAATTTTATATGTAATTTGTGCTAAGAATTATATGAAAAAAAGCTAGAATTAAATGAAAATTGGAAACAGTTTTGCCAGAATTATAAAGGAGATGGTTTATCTCTTTCTTATTCTTTTCCTTTCTTATACATCATTTTTTAAAATGATGAATATGTCTTCCTTTCAAACCAATATTTTCAAAACCGGGGTTTTTAGTGAACACATCATAGAACCTTTGTCTTATGCCGTTGTGATTTCTGAAATTATCTTAATCATAATTTTAATCTCTAAACGTGTTTTAGGACTGTATCTTTTCAGTGCAATGTTAATGGCTTTCACGATTTATATATCCTATTTAAACTACAATCAATTATACGAAGTGTGCGGATGCGGTGGAATACTTAACGGAATGCAATACAAGTACCATCTTTTAGTCAATCTGGGCTTAATAGCGGGAGCACTTTTTGTTTTAATGCAATATAAGAAAGGGGTTTATGAAAAATAAGTTTTTAACCATAGTATTAACCGTTATCGGGGTGTTTATATTAATGATAGTGTATCTCAACTTTACCACTTCACCAAATATTAAGATTTATAGTTTTGAAAGGAATTTTAAAGATGCCAAAGAGATACTGACGTATGCAGATAAACTTGAAAATCCTTCCAGATCACAGTATGTTTTAGGGATAACTTCAGACGAGAACATGGTAGTTTGTTACGATTATGAAGAAACCGAGCAAAAAGACTCTTTAAACTATTCATTTTACTACTATGACACCTACTTTAATAATTTAGGTACCTATAAGGCAGTAGTTCCAAAAAATGTGAATGTTCTTTATACCGATACTCAAAAATTACTATTTGTTTTTTCATTTAAACTATATCGATACTTTTTTGAAACCGGTGAAATAAAGTTAATAGATCTCAAAGGCTTACAAATATCCTCTTTAATACCAACTAATACCCCAAATCAATATTTGTGTTTAGCTGAATATGACAAACGTAACGGTTTTGAAACAGGGTTTTATCTAATAGATGCCGCTACTAATGAGATAACCCCTGTAAAAGCACTGGAAAACAATGAAGAAAGTAAAATTACTGTGAATATGCTCAAATATTCAGGATATTTTAAAAAATCATCGGCGAACGATCTTATAGTATATTACTGCACCAAATACTCAAAAATATACTTTTTTAACAGTATAGGTACTTTTAAAAAAGAAATGGATACGGCAGACAGAACCCCTGCCCCTGTAGTAATTACATCTAAAGAAGGAATGAATTATTACAAACGGGGAAGTACCTGGAACAACAACCACGGGCTTCTTTTTGGAGACGGTGAAATAGGAGTTTTTTCGGCTCGAACCCAAGAGGCGAATGTGATCATTACCGATTTTTATTCATTAAGCGATTTCGAGTATAAACGCAGTTATCGCACAAATTACAAAGGATTCAGTTCTTATGATATATTGAGTACTTATGGAACTAAAGAGAGAATTGTTTTCCTTTTTGATACATACTTTGCATCTTTTGATTTCTCGAGATATATAAATGATGATCAATTAATTACTAACAAAAACCTTTAATTTTTAATTATGAAAAACTATCTAAAAGTAATGGTAGTGGCAGCAGGTATTACGCTGGCTACCTTCAGCTCGTTCGACGTTCAGGCTACAAATGGAAATCAGTATCAGGTAGCAAATCAAGATATTTCTACTGATTTAGACACAGATCAACAGCCTACAGAAGGATGTAGAAGAACTGGTGATTGCGGAACAACTCCGGGTGGTGTTAAGCTAAACGGTAGCTGGACCATAGATCCAGCAAGATAAAACATGTTTTGAAAACTCCTCTAATGTTTTAGAGGGGTTTTTGTTCATAAAAAAGCCTAATTCTTTAGGGTATATTGACATTATATCCTGGTGAATGAATCCTTCATGAAAAGTACTTCTCAATGAAGATTTCAAAGTCTCGAAGTACTAAACTCTCCTTATTTTTATAATGACTATCAGAAAATTAACTTCAGTATTCTTTTTATTGTTTAGTGGTATTATTTTTTCTCAAAACAACGTAACCGTTTTAGGAGTGGTTACCATAGATAAAGAACCCGCGGAAGGTGCCTTGATAGAATTAAAAACAAATAGAACAGTTAAGTATGCCCTTACCGGCCAAAAAGGTAATTATAAGTTTGATGAGATATTGATAAGTACCCAGGACACCATTGTGCTTACTGCTTCTTTTATGAGTTATGAACCTTCACAAAAAAGAATTACCATTTCAAAAGCCGTCGAAGAAGTAAATTTTCATCTCACTGAAAAAATCGTTCAAAACCTGGAAGAAGTAGTGGTAACAGGAGAAAAAAATGTAAGTACCAGTGCCTACAAAACTTCATTCAAAGTTAATTCAAAAGATTTTATAAAAAACTCCAGAGCGACCAATGTGCTGAATAGAATACCCTCGGTATCCATTCAGGATGATCAGATTTTTGTTGAAGGTACCCTCAAAGGATCGGTACTCATTGATGGTATTCAGTCAAACCTACAGTTTTTAAGAACAGTACAGGCAGATGATATTGACAGAGTAGAGGTTATTTCAAACCCGTCGGCCTCTTTTGGAGCTGATTTTACCGGTGCTATCGTTAACATTGTGTTGAAACAAAAAATAGAACATTTTCTTAAAGGAACTTTAGAAGGAGCTGCCGGAATTAGAAATGAGTATGTAAGTACGGCACCCACATTGTCATATAAAAGCAAAAATGTGATCGTTACGTCTATGT
This sequence comes from Ascidiimonas aurantiaca, assembly GCF_037646345.1. NCBI lineage: Bacteria > Pseudomonadati > Bacteroidota > Flavobacteriia > Flavobacteriales > Flavobacteriaceae > Ascidiimonas > Ascidiimonas aurantiaca. The sequence continues at coordinate 18,483 of NZ_JBBEWR010000009.1, forward strand.
TCTGGAATTTGAGTAATGAACAACTCATTGACTATAAACTTGACAGACAGGATACAGATGGAGGGTTTTACAGACAACAAACCCTGTCAACTGCTGATGTAAATCAGGAATTCTTTGAAACCAATGCCAGTATTAAGATATCAGATAAGTCTAAGTTATTACTGTCATCAGGTCTTTCAAGCTACAGTTTTACCAATGCGGGTAGCGGGTTTTTTGAAAGCTCTGAAGGCGACAATGAGAACCTGGAAACATTTAGCAGGCAAAAGAATACCAGATGGGATATTGCATCTGCCTTTGTGCAAAAAATAGGAAGCAATGGTCGTCTTTTCATCAGAGGTAAGTATTTTAACTATGATGATATTAATAATTTTGATTTTGGAGATGGTTTATCGAATGATGTTGAATCTTCTACTAATGAGTTAACAGGTGTAATAAGTTATGAACACAGGAACTGGAAGTTATTCGGTAAATCAGCTTCGCTCAATACTGGGCTAAAAGTAATAGACAGGGATTTTAATTTTTTGGCTGCGGATTTTAGTGTCTCTCAACGTATTATCAATGGTTTTGTTGAGTTTGATGTCACCTGGTCAAAACGATTTTCATATAACATAGCCTTCTCTCTGGATGAAACCAGAAACCAAAACGAAACATTTAGAGATACCTATCTCTTTTTTTTACCTACGATCAATACAGTCTATCATTTCAATAAAAATGTGGACCTTAGGGCAGGATACTCCAGAAAAATAATAAGACCGGGTGCAGACGACCTGAACGAAAATGAGATTTTTATAAATCCGGGATTACTGGAAAGAGGTAACAGCGAACTGGACCCCCAGGTAAGAGATTATTACTTTGTAAGCATTAGCAAGTTTTTTAAGCGAAATTACTTTTCTTTAAGATTGTTTACTGCCTCTACTGACGGGCTGATCACTAATGCTTATGAAACTTCTGAGAATGGTGTACTGATCAAGTCGCTTGAAAATGCAGCGAGTTATCGTACTACCGGTTTTAATATTGCGGCACGTACCAGGCTGTTCAAGAAGATTTTTACCAACTTAAATGTAGGTCTTGCGTATCATGAATTCAACAATTCGCCGGGAGAGACCCTCACCGAACAAAATGATGGCTATACCTTTAATACCAATTTTTATTTTGGTTCAAATCTTTTTAAAAACAAACTCAATGTTTCCTTTACCGGATATTTCACGGGACCCGTATACTCTTTGATCTCAAGAGTTACTACCTTTCCGGGAATGAATATCAATCTAAGAACTAATTTGTTTAAAGATAATCTTGAAGTACGTTTTACTTATCAGGATCTGTTTGCCATTAACACAGAAAGAATAGAACGCAGTAATTTTGATGCGTTTAACCAGTTCATACTTACCAGTAATAAGACCACGAACTTTATTTTAACCTTAACATACTTTTTTGGAAAAGATTTTGACGACCGTTTTGATAACTATAAAATTGATAATAAAGATATAATTGTAGAGTAGTTAATTACATGCGAACTACGAAACTGATAAGCTTACGTAATATCCCTCGTTTCCTCTAACATTAAAAACGGTATCATCTTCAAAAATAAGATATTGCCCCTTGATCCCTTTTAAGGTACCTTCATACTCCCGTGTTTTTTCCATATTCAGGCTTTTAGGTTTTACGGGATAACGCGATACCGGAAACTCCAAAGCCGTTTCCCGGGTGCTGCTAATAAAATATTCAGAGGCTTCTTCCGGAATAAAAGGTTTTAATTTTTCACGATATTCAAACAGATCTTTATCTTCTATCTGGTTGGTAAGCATTTTTCGCCAGTTTGTCTTATCAGCAATATGTGCTTTTAGCGCAACTTCAGTAATCCCTGCCAGATACCGATTGGGAACTTCGGCTATTTCAATGGCCTCATGAGCTCCCTGGTCTATCCATCGTGTAGGCACCTGACTTTTGCGTGTAACGCCTACTTTAATATCGCTGGAGTTGGCAAGGTACACAATATGGGGTTGTAGTTGCATTTTTTTCTCAAAGACCAGATCACGCTCTTCCTGGTCCAAATGCGCTTTGCTAAGCTCTGGTTTTAATACCCAGTCTGCTGCCTGAGGTGCTTCAAAAAAGCAATTTTTGCAAAACCCCTGTCGATAAATAGGGCGGTCTAGGTGGCAGTTCAGGCATTCGTACTTAATGAAAGAGATGTTAACCTTTTTGTCTAATGCCTGGTTCATATGAATAAAATCACCTTTCATATTTAGATAATACTGTATAGGTGTACCAAACTCAGTTCTCATTTTTGTCAAAACTCCTTCAAACATGCTAAAAGATTTGTTATTTTTAGTGCCTAAAGATAATGTAAATATGCCAATTCCTCTGTTCAATTCTATTGCATCATGGCTTCTTAAAAAGCGTATTCACCAAATGGAGCTGTTCATGAAATATCCGGCAGAAGTACAGACAGAATTGCTTCATCAATTACTCTCTACTTCTCAACACACTGAGTACGGTAAACAGCATGGATTTAGTACTATTAATAAGTATGAGCGGTTTCAGGATCTGGTACCGGTAAATAGATATGAGCAAATTGAACCCTTAATAGAGCGTACCCGTAAAGGCGAACAAAATGTTTTCTGGCCTACATCTATAAAGTGGTTTGCCAAAAGTAGTGGTACTACCAATGCCAAGAGCAAATTTATCCCCGTGAGTAGTGAAGCTCTGGAAGACTGCCATTTTAAAGCCGGAAAAGATATGCTGTCTTTATATTTCAATAACAATGAAGACTCCAGATTATTTACCGGGAAAAGTTTGCGTTTAGGAGGTAGTAAAGAACTTTATGAAGATAATGATACTTTTTTTGGTGATCTTTCAGCTATTATTATTGACAATCTTCCCTTTTGGGCCGAACTGAGTAGCACCCCCAGTAATCGTGTGTCACTTATGAGTGAGTGGGAATCAAAACTTGAGGCTATCATAAAAGAGAGTACCCGTGAAAATGTTACCAGTATGGCAGGTGTACCCTCATGGATGTTAGTGTTGCTAAACAAGGTACTGGAAGAAACCAAAAAGTCGCATCTTTTTGAAATATGGGAAAATCTGGAAGTGTATTTTCATGGGGGAGTGAGTTTTAACCCATATAAGGAGCAATATCGTAAGTTGCTGCCAGACCACTCTTTTAAATATTATGAGATTTATAACGCGTCAGAAGGTTTTTTTGCCATACAGGACAGTAATGATTCTGATGAGTTGCTGCTTATGTTAGATTACGGTATTTTTTATGAGTTTATTCCCATGGATACCTACGGAACTCCTCAGCAAAAAGTAATACCACTTTGGGAAGTAGAAAAGAATAAGAACTATGCTCTGGTAATTACTACGAATGCAGGATTATGGCGTTACATTATTGGTGACACGGTACGGTTTACCAGCATAAGCCCGTATCGTATTAAAGTAACCGGCCGTACAAAGCATCATATAAATGTTTTTGGTGAAGAACTTATTATTGAAAATGCAGAAGAAGCTTTGAAAAAGGCCTGCGAAAAAACAAATAGTGAGATTGTTGACTATACGGTAGCTCCTGTTTTTATGAATGGTAAAGAAAAAGGGTCTCATGAATGGCTCATTGAATTTAGAAAACATCCGGAAGATATAGGTTATTTTTCAGAGTTGCTTGATAATGCATTGAAAGCACTTAACTCTGATTATGAAGCCAAACGCTACAACAATATGACACTTAATAAACCCATGGTGCAAACAGCGAGAAAGAATTTATTTCACGACTGGTTAAAAACAAAAGATAAGCTGGGAGGGCAGCACAAAATCCCAAGATTGTCTAATCAGAGGGATTACCTTGAAGAATTAATTCGTATGAATTAAAAAAAGCGGGTGATAAATCCGCTTTTTTTGTTATGATACTGCTTTTAATTTTTTGAACCTGGCTTTGGAGAGTTTCTTTTCTGCATAGCTCCTGTTTACTTCCAGATTATTCTCTTCTGAACTTGGAAGCTCAAACATGGCATCGGTAAGGATGGCCTCGCAGAGAGAGCGAAGACCCCGTGCTCCCAGTTTATACTCAATAGCCTTTTCAACAATATAATCTAAGGCATCACCGGTGATCTTAAATTTTATATTATCCATTTCAAACAGCTTGGTGTACTGTTTGATGATGGCATTTTTTGGTTCTGTTAATATTGATCTCAGAGTTTTTGAATCCAGAGGGTCCATATGTGTAAGAACTGGCAGTCTTCCTATTATTTCGGGTATGAGTCCAAAATCTTTCAGGTCTTTTGGAGTAATATATTGCAACAGGTTAGACTGGTCTATGGCATCTTCACTTTTAGATGCGCTATAACCTACGGCCTGCATATTAAGTCTTCTGGTGATAATTTTTTCAATACCGTCAAAAGCACCACCTGCTATGAAAAGAATATTTTCGGTATTTACTTCAATAAATTTTTGATCGGGATGTTTTCGCCCTCCTTTAGGAGGAACGTTAACTACAGTACCTTCCAGTAACTTTAACAGTGCCTGTTGTACCCCTTCACCGGAAACGTCACGCGTAATGGAGGGGTTATCACTTTTCCTTGCAATTTTATCGATCTCATCAATAAAAACAATACCTCTTTCTGCTTTTTCCAGGTTATAATCGGCAGCCTGTAAAAGACGGGTTAAAATACTTTCAACGTCTTCTCCCACATAACCGGCTTCTGTGAGTACGGTAGCATCTACAATAGCAAGAGGAACATTAAGCATACGGGCAATGGTTTTGGCCATTAAGGTTTTTCCGGTACCGGTTTGCCCTACCATAATAATGTTACTCTTTTGAATTTCTGTATCGTCACCGCCCGGTTGTAAAAGTCGTTTGTAGTGATTATAAACGGCTACAGACATTACTTTTTTGGTAGCAGACTGGCCTATTATAAATTGATCAAGAAAAGTCTTGATCTCACGGGGTTTTTTTAGGATTAACTCCTGGGAAAGCTCATTGGTACGAGATTGCCTGGACTCTTCCAGAACAATACCATGTGCCTGCTCAATACAACGGTCGCAAATATGAGCATCCAGTCCTGCAATAAGCAGGTTGGTTTCGGGCTTCTTTCTACCACAAAACGAACATTCCAGTTCTTCTTTTGCCATTTTATTTTGTGTCTAACATCCGGTTTCTAAAAAACCCGATACTTTTATTTTATTCTCGTGCCAGGATCTCATCGATCATTCCGTACTCTTTTGCTTCCCCGGCTTTCATCCAGTAATCTCTGTCACTGTCTTCATAAACTTTATCAAAAGGCTGGTCTGAATGTTTTGCGATGATCTGGTACAATTCATCTTTCAGCTTCAGGATCTCACGGGCAGTGATCTCAATATCACTGGCCTGTCCCTGAGCTCCTCCAAGCGGCTGGTGTATCATAACCCTTGAGTGTGTGAGCCCGCTTCTTTTCCCTTTTTCTCCGGCACAAAGCAATACCGCGGCCATGGAGGCCGCAATACCGGTACAAATGGTAGCAACATCGGGTTTTATGAATTGCATGGTGTCATAAATACCGAGGCCTGCATACACACCTCCTCCGGGAGAATTGATATATATCTGAATGTCTTTGGAAGCATCTACACTTTCAAGAAAAAGCAACTGTGCCTGTATAATATTAGCGATCTGGTCATCTATTCCGGTTCCCATAAAAATGATCCTGTCCATCATTAAACGGGAAAAAACATCCATTTGTGCTACATTTAACTGGCGTTCCTCTATTATATAAGGAGTCATGCTGCTCACGATCTTGTCGTAATACATGCTGTTAATTCCGTGATGGCCGGTGGCATATTTTTTAAATTCTTTTCCGTAGTCCATAAATTTTTTCAAAAATGGTTTTTATCGAAAAAAGCGTTAAACCTTATTCAACGCTTAAATATAGGTAAAATATTTTTTACAAAATTAATCTCCATATACCTCTTTTATAAAGTCATCGTAAGTTATTTCCTTAGACTTTAAATTGGCTTTTTCTCTATAGACCTCTAATAATTTATGACTCATTAACTGGTCTGAAAGGCGTCTTACTTCATCCTGATTGGAAAGTACTCTGGAGGCAATATTTTCAAGGTCTTCTTCGGAAGGGTTAACTTGTCCGAATTGAGCCATTTGTGCTTTAATAAAACCTTTGGCAAATTCTTTAAGCTCATCAAAAGATACCTGTAGGTCGTTTTCCTGCACAATCTTCTTCTCTATAAGTTGATAACGCAGGCCTTTTTCTGATTTTTCAAACTCCTGAGATGCTTCATCTTCTGATAATTCTGCCTCACCCGTTACTTGTATCCATTTTTTCAGGAAGTTGGCAGGAAGATCAAACTTAGTGTTCTCTACCAGATAGGTGGTCATATCATTTATGAGTTTCTGGTCTGCCTGTTGCTTAAACTGCTGTTCGGCATCTTCTTTTATGCGTGCCTTCATTTCTTCCAGCGATGTAACCGTATCTTTCCCAAAAAGTTTATCAAACAATTCCTGGTTAAGCTCAGCAAGCTCATGACCATTTATTTCCTCTACTTTAAAAACAACCTCTGCCTTCAGGTCATGAATTCCTTCATGATCTAGTTTAAGATGGCGCATAAGGTCATGATCATCTTCAAAAAGCCCTTTGGTATTAAGGGTAATTTCATCCCCTTTTTTCGCATTTTTAAGCAGGTCTGTATTCTTTTTACCTTTTATTCTCGATAAAGGGAAGGTGGTTTTATTATTAATATTGTTTTCTTCATTAAGAAAAGTTCCGGTAATCTCATCACTTTCTTCGGCGGTTTCTTTGGTAATGAGTTTTCCGTATTGTTTACGCATACTCTCGATCTGGCGATCGATCATTTTATCATCGGCCACAATCTTATATTGCGTTATAGGTTTTTTAGATGCTAATTCCACTTCAAATTCCGGAGACAGGCCAAGTTCAAATTCAAATGAGAAGTTTTCTGCCTCCCAGTTAAAATCATCTTGTTGTCTTGGAAGCGGATTACCCAGAACATCCAGCTTTTCTTCTGTCAGATATTTTTCAAGGGCATCCTGAAGTAACTTATTTACTTCATCTACCAATACGGCACGTCCGTATTGTTTTTTTACCAGGCCCAAAGGTACATGGCCTTTTCGAAAGCCGGGAATATTAGCTTTCTTGCGATAGTCTTTTAATATTTCATCTACTTTATCACTGTAATCTTCCTTGCTGATAGCTACTTTTACGATTGCATTAAGATCGTCAATATGCTCTCTGGTTATATCCATGATTGATTTTAATAATTTAAACTAGCCATTTTAAAACGGCTTGCAAAATTAGTGCTTTTTTGCCAGTCGAACAAGTTTTTAAGCGCTTGAAATTCAAAGGATATGTTAATCTATACGGTCTTCCTTAAGCAATGAGAAAAGAATAGATTGAAACAGTGAAAGCAGTAAGCTGAAAAGCAGTGCCCACCAAATACTATCTACCGTAAAACCGTCAATAAGCTTATCTGCAAAAACAATTATAAGGGCATTAATAATTAACAGGAACAGGCCCAGTGTGATAATAGTAACCGGAAGTGTAAGTATAATAAGTATGGGCTTTACTAAAAAGTTAAGAAAGCTCAGTACCAAAGCTACAATAATAGCGGTTAAATAGCTTTCTACAAAAACCCCGGGTAGTATTTTGGATAAAACTACTACAGCCAGCGCAGATAAAAGAATTCTGATAAGATATTTCATGGTTGTTTTTTTACTTTTTAAATATACAAAACAGTTTTTATATAGGTGAATTGTTACACATTACATAAAACGAGAGCCTATTTAAAAAATTTTAAAGAGGTGGTCAAAAAATCAGCAGGGTTTTCAGCATGCAACCAATGCCCTGCAGATTTGATGGTCTCAATACGCGCTTCCGGAAAGTGCTTCTGAATAACATACTGATCCTGTTCAACAATGTAATCTGATTTCTCACCTCTTAAAAAAAGAGCCGGGCCTTTATAAGTAAAGGTATCTGGTAAGGAAACACCAATATTATCAATGGTTTTGGTGAGGGTTTCCAGATTAAACCGGAAGCCAAAGTTGTCTTTGTCCACACGATACAGGTTTTTTAGCAAAAATTGTCGCGTTCCATAATCCGGAATATAGAGGCTGAGTTGTTCATTAGCTTCGTTACGATTTTGAATTTGGTTAAGATGAAGTGTATTGAGCCCTTCTAATATGGTTTGATGATGAACCGGATAGTATTTTGGAGCAATATCTGCTACCAGTAATTTATTGACTTTCTCCGGGAACTGTGTGGCAAAAAACATAGCGGCTTTTCCTCCCATTGAATGGCCTAAAACAGCTGCATTACTAAGATGGTAGTACTTCATGTAATACTCCAGATCACTCATAATATGCTCATACGTAAAGTGGGGAGAGTGAAAACTCCTGCCGTGATTTCGTATATCGGTAAGGTGTACTTCAAAACCTGATTGGGCGTATTGATTACCCAGGGTTTTCCAATTATCAGACATACCCAGAAACCCGTGGAGAATGATAAGAGGCGTTCCTTTGCCCAATATTTTACTGTGTAAAAGCTGTGACATTTATGAAAGTTTGTTCAGGTACATGGTAATTACATTTTCCAGGCCCAGGTACAGGGATTCACAAATAAGCGCATGGCCTATAGATACTTCCAGTAATCCCGGTATATTTTCTTTGAAAAACCGAATATTGTCCAGATTAAGATCGTGTCCGGCATTAACTCCCAGTCCTAGTTCATTGGCTATGCGTGCTGCTTCCCGATAAGGAGTAATCGCTTTTTCAGGGTCGTTAGAATACAAAGCAGCATACTGTTCTGTATAGAGTTCAATACGATCAGTTCCTGTTTTGGCAGCACCTTCTACCATTTCAGGTATGGGGTCTGTAAAAATGGATGTACGTATCCCTGCTTTTTTAAAGTCACTTATAATTTCTTTTAAAAAATGCTCATGGGTAATGGTGTCCCAGCCTGCATTGGAAGTAATAGCATCTTCAGCATCAGGAACAAGGGTTACCTGAGTAGGTTGTACTTCTATAACAAGGTCAATAAACTTTTTTACAGGATTCCCTTCTATGTTGTATTCGGTATATACTAAAGTTTTGAGATCACGTGCATCATTATAACGTATATGTCTTTCGTCTGGTCTGGGGTGTATGGTTATACCCTGTGCGCCAAACTCCTGAATATCAGTAGCCGTCTTTAATAGATCGGGCATATTGCCGCCCCGGGCATTTCTGAGAGTAGCAATTTTATTAATGTTTACACTAAGTTTCGTCATCTATGCAGTATTATGAATATGTAAAATGATATCAAAAATACGAAGTAGGTATCTCTTTTTGTCATATAAATTAATTAATTTGCCACCCATAAGAGTAGTTATGATAAAAATAAACTCCTATATACTTTATGATGTTGAGCCGTTAACTTCGGAAGAAACGGTGGAAAAAGTTATTGCCGGGTTCACAAGCCTTACCTATACGCATTTACCCGTGGTAGAAGATGGTTTTCTTTTGGGCTGTATTTCGGAAGACGATGTTCAGGCTTTTGATCGTTCCAAAAAAATAAAAGAATACTCATATGCCTTTCATGCGTTTTTTGTTCGTAGAAGCACCAACTGGCTGGATGTACTGGAAGCTTTTGCACAACACAATGCAAACATAATGCCGGTAATAGGAGAGAACAATGAATATGTGGGATATTATGAACTTATAGATATTATCACGCTGTTTAATGAAACGCCTTTTTTATATGAGCCCGGAGGTATTATTATTATAGAAAAAGGTATTCGTGACTATTCATTTAGCGAAATTTCTCAGATTGTAGAAACCGCTGATGGAAAACTTCTGGGAGCATTTATTTCAGACAGTCGGGATGATATCATTCAGGTAACACTAAAAGTAGGAGGTAGTGTGGGACTCACATCTATCCTTCAATCATTAAGGCGCTATGGGTATAATATCATCTCCGGTAATGAAGATGATGTGTATATAGAAGACCTTAAAGAACGCTCCAATTACCTCAGAAAATTTCTTAACATTTAAAAGAAAATCATGAAAATTGGAATTTACGGCCAGTTCTATCATGAAGGGTCAGACGGTTGTATCCAGAGTTTATTGCACGAGCTCCATGCCAGAAAAGCAGTCATTATTATAGAGCGCTCGTATCTTTCTATTCTTAAAAAAGAGGTAGGGCTCGAAGGGGATTATCAGGTTTTTGATAATTATGAGGATCTGGACACGTCTTTTGATTTTTTCTTTAGTATAGGAGGAGATGGTACCATTTTACGTACAGTACTTTATATAAGAGATCTGGGGATCCCTGTTCTGGGTATCAATACGGGAAGGCTCGGTTTTCTGGCTACTATTCAAAAAGAATTTATTTCCGCAGCTATTGATAAGGTTTTTAAGCATGATTACCGTATAGTAAAAAGAAGCCTTCTCGAGATACAGACCAGGCCCGAAAATAAAGAACTGTCAGAACTTAGTTTTGCGCTCAATGAGATAGCGGTTAGCAGAAAGAATACTACTTCCATGATTACAGTAGCTACCAGTATTGATGATGAGTATCTTACTTCTTACTGGGCAGACGGTCTCATTGTTTCTACGCCTACAGGTTCTACCGGGTACTCCTTAAGCTGTGGAGGGCCGGTAATTACCCCGGAAACTTGTGCCTTTGTACTCACCCCCATAGCACCTCATAATTTAAATGCACGGCCCCTGGTTATTCCGGATGATAAGCAAATAAAGCTTGAAGTATCCGGAAGAGAGAAAAGCTTTCTGGTTTCACTGGATTCCCGTATAGCAACTCTGGATAACGAAACCGAAATTTGTATACAAAAAGCCCCCTTTTCTATTAAAATGATTGAGTTAACCTCTGAAAGTTTTTTAAAAACCCTGAGAAAAAAGCTTTTATGGGGAGAGGACAAACGCAATTAAACAATAAAAAGGTACAAAAAGTGTTTATCAAACACATCGTTTTTGTGTGAAATTGCCCTTGAGCAATCATAATTGTTATATTTGCAAACTTTAAGTTTTATGAGAGGAATAGTGCTTTTGTTTTTTCTGATCATGGGGATGTTTTCCGTTAATTCTCAAATACATGAAATTGGTATCTTTTCAGGAGGAAGCAATTACATTGGTGATGTAGGTGCTACTGATTATATAAACCCTAATCGCCTCGCACTGGGGGTGATCTATAAGTGGAATAAAAGTAGCAGGTATTCATACCGGGCAAGTATACTTTTTTCCAGGCTAGCGGCTAATGATGCTGATTCGGATATAAGATCACGGCAAGAACGGGGTTTGGAGTTTAGTAGTGATGTTACTGAATTTTCTATAGGAATGGAATTTAATTTTTTACCTTTCAACCTGCATAATTTCAGAAAGCCGTTTACACCCTATATTTATGGGGGGATCTCATACCTTAACCATTCCGATTTCTTTTTTCAAGGAAATCAGGTCGTAGATAATGGAAATCGTAATACATTTGCAATTCCAATGACCCTTGGAGTAAAAGGTAAAATTGGCCAGCACTTGGTATTGGGTGCAGAGATAGGCGCAAGATATGCGTTTACCGATAATCTGGATGGTAGCAATCCGGATGTAAGTAATAATAGAGACCTTAGGTTTGGAAATATATTTAGTGATGACTGGTACGTGTTTACAGGATTTACCTTAACATATACTTTTGGCAGGAGGCCATGTTATTACTGCTACGAGTAGTTTGATAGAATGAATGCGAAAGATCTAATAAATACAAAGAAACTTCCAAAGCACATTGCGATCATTATGGATGGCAATGGTCGCTGGGCTAAATTAAAAGGTAAGCTTCGCATTTTCGGACATGAAAACGGCACCAAATCTGTTAAACAGGTGGTAGAGGGTTGTGCTGAATTAGGAGTAGATTATTTAACGCTATATGCATTTTCTACAGAAAACTGGAATCGCCCCAAACTAGAGGTAGATACCCTTATGAAACTGTTAGTGAACGCGCTGCGCAAAGAAATGAAAACTCTCAATGAAAACAATATCAGGCTAAAAAGTATTGGGAACTTAAACAACCTCCCTGAAACCGCCCGAAAAGAACTTTCAGAAGTAATAGAAAAAACGGCCCATAATAATAGAATGACACTTACACTTGCGCTTAGCTATGGGGCAAGAGAAGAACTTAAAAATGCCTTTATCTCACTGTGTTCCAAAGTTAAAAATAATATAATTTCTTTAGAAAATATTGACGAATCGATTATTAATGCACATCTTTACACGCATGATCTGCCAGACGTAGACCTGCTTATTCGTACCAGTGGAGAGCACCGAATAAGCAATTTTTTATTGTGGCAAATAGCCTATGCCGAATTGTATTTTACCGATATTCTTTGGCCCGATTTTACAAAAGAAGATTTGTTTAAAGCCATATTAAACTATCAAAATAGAGAACGGAGATTTGGAAAAACAAGCGAACAACTTAACTAAAAATATCATGCTGAGAGGATATTTTAGTCTAGTAATCCTGGCCTTTTTATTTTTAAACCAACAAAACATGACCGCACAAGATATCCCTTTTGACAAAGGGAAAGAATATATCCTTGGCGGACTTACCGTAACCGGTATAAAAAGTTACAATGAGCAAACCGTAGTGGCTTATACAGGCCTGAGAGAAGGACAAGTAATTACCATTCCCGGTGAGGAGATTAGTAAAGTGCTTAATAAACTCTGGAAACTCGAATTATTTAGCGACATTAACCTCTATATTACCAATATAGAAGGAGACCGTGTTTTTCTTGAGCTAGATATACAAGAACTGCCTACATTGTCAGAAGTGAAAGTTACGGGTATAAAAAAGCGAAAGGCACAGGAGATAGTGAAAGACACCGAACTCAAAAAAGGAAAGAAATTAACAGAAAGCTTTCTTACCAATACCAAAAACTATATTGTAAACAAATACAAAAAACAAGGGTTTTTAAATGCCAAAGTTAATCTGGTAAGCAAAGTAGATACTACTGAAGCAAACGCACTCAAATTGCTGGTGAACATAGACAAAGGCGATAAAGTAAAGATCAGGAGAATTAATTTTGAAGGGAATGAAAAGCTAAAAGACAAGAAACTAAGGTCGGCCATGAAAAATACCAAGCGCAAAGTGCCCTTGCGTTTCTGGAAAAAGTCAAAATACATTCCTGAAGATTTTAAAGAAGACCTTGTCTCTATAGTAGATGCCTATAAAGAAAAAGGATACAGAGATGCCCGTATTATTTCAGATACCGTAGTGTATGACCGCGAAAAGAATACCCTGGATATTGGCATTACTCTGGAAGAGGGGAATAAATATTATTTTGGAGAAATTGATTTTGTAGGTAATACGGCTTATACTGATGAACAGTTAAGAACACTTCTTGGAATTGAAAAAGGAGATACATACAACGGGGTAATGCTGAAAAAGCGTATTGCAGATAATACCAAACCCGATGCTGAAGATATTACCAACCTTTATCAAAACAATGGTTATTTGTTTTCCCGTATAAACCCGGTAGAGGTCTCCGCAGAAAACGACACCATAAATTTTGAAATACGTATTATCGAAGGAAAACCTGCATACATTAATAATGTACGTATCGTAGGTAATGAAAAGACCAATGACCACGTGATCTATCGAGAGTTACGTATAAGACCCGGACAGCTATACAACAAAAGTAATATTATACGTACCATACGTGAATTAGGGCAATTGCGCTTTTTTGACCCGGAACAGGTAGTACCTGATATTCAAAATGCCGATCCTAATGCAGGTACCGTAGATGTACAATACAGTGTTGTTGAACGTGGCTCCAGCCAGATAGAACTTCAGGGAGGTTTTGGTGGCGGTGGTTTCATAGGCACTTTGGGACTTTCCTTTAGTAACTTCTCTATTAAAGACATCTTTAAAAAAGATGCATACAAACCTATACCTATGGGAGACGGGCAAAGTCTTGCTTTGCGACTACAGGCAAGTCAGGCTTTCCAAACCTATAGTTTTTCATTCTCAGAGCCCTGGCTTGGAGGAAGAAAACCCGTTCAGTTTTCCGCTTCCCTGTCACATACCGTAAACTTTTTGTTTGACCGTTTTACCAATAACGGAAGAATAAATGTTGACAGAGATCGTCGTTTCCTCATTACCGGTATTACATTCGGGTTGGCTAAAAGACTGGAATGGCCAGATAACTTTTTTACAATTTCACACTCTTTGAGCTTCCAGCACTATGACCTCAAGAATTATAATACCGGGTTGTTTACCTTTGGAGACGGTTTCTCAAATAACATATCATATACGTTTGGTATAAGCAGAAATAATACTTATACCAACCCTATTTTTCCTATGGGGGGGTCACAATTTAGCCTAACGGCTAAACTTACACCGCCCTATTCATTATTTGACAATACCGATTACAGCGCATTGAGCGAAGAAAGAGAACAGGCACTGGCCGATAATGACCGGAATCGGGTAGAAGAAATAGACCAGCAGCGTTTTCGCTGGTTGGAATTCTATAAAGTAAAATTCAATGGTGCATGGTACACCAATATTATTGATAAACTGGTATTAAAGACCCAAACAGAATTTGGTTTCTTAGGTGCGTATAATAATGACAGAGGCGTTGTTCCTTTTGAGCGTTTCTTCCTGGGAGGTGATGGTTTAGGGAACTTTACACTCGACGGAAGAGAGAATATTGCTTTAAGAGGATATCCCAACCAGTCTATCAGGACCATAAACGAGGAAACCGGTCTTCCTAATAATGATGGCTCTACCATTTATAACAGGTTATCACTGGAACTTCGTTACCCGATCACTTTTAATCCTTCTGCCACTATTTTCGGATTAGCATTTCTCGAAGGAGGTCAGGCCTTTGACAATTTTAGGGATTATAATCCGTTTGATCTTAACAGGTCGGCCGGATTTGGAATACGGATCTTTATGCCGGCCTTTGGTTTATTGGGTATTGATTTTGGGTACGGATTTGATCCTATACCCGGAGCCACCGGAGCAAACGGTTGGGAAACCCACTTTATTATTGGTCAACAGTTTTAACTTTGGCACGATATTTTCTATCATAAAGATGCAAGCTTATGAAAACAAAGGTTTTTATTCTCCTTGTACTGTTTGCAGCAGGAGCGCTGCAGGCACAAAGAGGAGTTCGTATTGGGTATATAGACATGGAATATATACTGGAAAATGTGGAAGAATACCAGGAAGCAAATAAGCAGTTGGCTTCAAGAGTTCAAAAGTGGAAGATAGAGATCGAGCAAAAAAAGAGTGAGGTTGATCGGATGAAGAAAGACCTGGATGCAGAAAAAGTACTTCTCACGAAAGAGCTTATTGATGAAAGACAAGAAGAAATCGATATACTGGAAAAAGAAATGCTGGAGTACCAGCAGGACCGTTTTGGTCCCGAGGGCGATCTGGTGATTCAAAAAAGAGTACTGGTGCAGCCCATACAAGACCAGGTGTTTAATGCAGTGCAGGATATTGCGGCCAAAAGAAGGTATGATTTTATTTTTGATAAATCTGCAGACGTGGTTATGCTGTATTCAAATAAAAGTTACGATATTAGCGACCTGGTTTTAAGAAGTATTGACAGAACACGTAAGCAGGACGAGAGAAAAGGAAGGAATACTCCTCCCGGAGAGAGTGAAAAAGATAAGTTTGAAGATGCCTCTCCCAATCCTACCTTGCAGGCCAGAGAAGAAGAAGCAGAAATAATGAGGCAGGAAAAGGCCAAAACCTTAGAAGAAAGAAGGCAAAAACGATTAGAGGAAAGAGAAGAGCTTAAAAAAGCATACGAAGAGCGTAGGCAAAAATTGCTTGCTGAGCGGGAAGCCAAAAAGAAAGCAGCCCAGGAAGCCAGAGAAAAGAAGAAAAAAGAGAAGGACCAAAAAAATAAAGATGAGTCCGATGAAAATGATAATAATTTAAAATAACACTTAAACAATTAGTAATACCATGAGAAAGTTGAGATCTTTTGTAATTGCTGTTGCATTAGTTGTAGGAGCTGCCAGTTTTGCGAATGCACAAAGCAAAGTTGCTCATATTAATGTACAAGAGTTGGTAAATCAAATGCCGGAAACCAAAGCAGCGCAGGAAGAAATTAAAAAATTGGAACAGACGTATAAAGCAGATCTTCAGAACTCGGCTAAAGAATTGCAAAGCCTTTATACCAAGTATCAAAATGAAGCACCGTCTAAAACCAATGAAGAGAACGAGAAACGTGCAGAGGAAGTAAGACAAAAAGAATTGAGTATTCGTCAGGCAGAACAAATGGCCGGGCAGGAACTCCAGAAAAAGCAGGTAGAATTACTACAGCCTATTTTTGAAAAAGCAAACGCAGCCATACAAAAAGTAGCGCGTGCACAAGGTTATGAATATGTACTTGATGCAAGTACGGGAGGCTCTGTGATCCTGGCAGACGGTAAAGACCTTATGGCAGATGTAAAGCAGGAACTAGGGTTCTAGGATAGTATATCTTCTAAAGGTAAAATCAGGAATACAACCTGCCTACTTTGTTAGGCAGGTTGTTTCTTTTTATAGATGCAGAGTTTACTTCTTAAGTATTTCTTAATATTGGAGCTATTAGTAGGTAATCCAAATAATTGTAATATTTTTATAGCTAAAATATTTATATGAAGTTAAGAAAGTTCCCATTTTATAAGCAGCTGGATCAAATGGATTGTGGCCCTACCTGCTTAAGAATGGTAGCTAAGCATCACGGAAGATCAATTCCTATTGATTTCTTGCGTAAAAGAGCGAATATTACCAGAGAAGGCGTTTCATTAGGAGGCATTGCAGAAGCTGCTGAAGATATAGGCCTTCATACGCTCGCAGTAAGTATAGATTACAAAACGCTCGATGAAGAAGTACCGCTACCATGTATTGCCCATTGGAGGCAAAGGCACTTCGTAGTAGTATATAAAATTAAAAAAGATACTGTTTACGTTGCAGACCCGGCACACGGGCTCGTAAAATACCATAAAAATGATTTTATACAGGGGTGGATAGGAAAGAGTGCAGATATAGACAGCTCAGAAGGGTATTTGCTACTTCTGGAGCCAACTCCCGAGTTCTATAATGTTGACCCCGATGAAAAAAAGGAATATGGTTTTAAATTCCTATTCTGGTATTTTCGCCCTTATAAAAAATATATTGCCCAATTAATTTTAGGATTAGTAGTAGGTAGTTTACTACAGCTTATATTTCCCTTTTTAACCCAGGCAGTGGTAGATTATGGTATTAATTATCAAAATCTGGGTTTTGTGTACCTTATTCTCCTGGCGCAATTAACGCTGTTTATTTCACAAACTACAGTAGAGCTTATAAGAGGGTGGATATTACTGCATATGACCAGCAGGATCAACATTAACCTTATCTCAGATTTTCTTATTAAATTAATGAGGTTGCCCATTGCTTTCTTTGATTCGAAAAATACGGGAGATATTATCCAACGTATTTATGATCACAACCGTATTCAGAACTTTTTGTCATCAACCACACTAAACACACTGTTTTCCGCATTTAACTTTGTGATCTTTGGAGTTATCCTGGCCTATTACAACTTAACTATTTTTCTGCTCTTTTTCGTAGGTTCGATCGCTTATATAGGATGGACCCTTTTATTTCTGAAAAAACGGGCAGAACTGGATTACAAGAGGTTCGATCAATCATCAGACAATCAAAGTAGCCTCTACCAGCTTATCTCAGGGATGCAGGAAATAAAATTAAACGGTTCAGAACGAAGAAGACGCTGGGAATGGGAAGCTATCCAGGTTCGGTTATTCAAAATATCTATTAAAGGACTGGCGCTTTCACAAACCCAAAATACCGGTGGGCAGTTTCTCAACGAATTAAAGAACATATTAATAACGTTTATTGCAGCCCGGGCAGTGATCAATGGAGATCTTACCTTGGGTATGATGCTGTCTGTACAATACATCATTGGGCAGCTTAACCTACCCATAAATAACTTCATTTCATTTATTCAAACCGGACAGGATGCTAAAATAAGTTTGGAGCGTCTGGCAGAAATTCACCTAAAAGACGATGAGGAAAGTAGAGATGAAGATTTTGTGAGAGAACTCCCGGAAGATAAAAGTATAAAACTAAAAGACCTGAGTTTTCGTTATGGAGGGCCCTCTTCACCATGGGTTCTGGAAGATCTTAACTTTGAGATTCCCGAAGGAAAAGTGACAGCTATAGTAGGCGCAAGTGGTAGTGGGAAAACAACCCTTATAAAATTATTGTTGAAGTTTTATGAACCTACTAATGGCGATATCTTAGTAGGAAACACTAAACTGAGTAATATAAGCACTAATGTATGGCGTAGATCATGTGGTTCGGTTATGCAGGATGGTTTTCTTTTTGGAGACACTATTTCCCGTAATATTACAGAATCTGATTCTGAGGGAATTACAGATAAAGCCCGATTGCAACATGCCGTAAACGTAGCCAATATTGATGATTTTATTGAAGGATTACCCTCTGGTTTTAATACTAAAATAGGTAGTAGTGGAGTGAACATTAGTGGCGGACAGAAGCAACGTATCCTTATTGCCCGCTCTGTGTATAAAGATCCCAAATTTATTTATTTTGACGAGGCAACCAGCGCGTTAGATGCCAACAATGAAAAGGTAATTATGGAAAACCTGCAGGAGTTCTATAAAGGAAAAACTGTAGTGGTGGTAGCACACCGTTTAAGTACAGTGAAAAATGCAGACCAGATCATAGTGCTGGATCAGGGAAGAATCATTGAACGGGGAACCCATAAAGAGTTAACAGAAGAAAGAGGTTCTTATTACACATTGGTAAAAAACCAGTTAGAACTAGGAAATTAGTATATGGCTGAAGAAGAAGAAAAAACCGAAAAGAAGAAAAAAAATAAGCTTGAAGCACTGGACGAACGTTCAGATCAGGTAAAAGAGATCCTGGGTAGAGCCCCTAATTGGGTAATACAATGGGGTATTACCGTAGTATTCATTATTGTGATCGTCATATTGCTGGGAGCGGCTTTAATAAGTTATAATGATATCATCCCGGCACGTATTGTGATTACCTCAGAGAATCCTCCGGTCTATCTCGCTGCCAAAACTTCGGGCAGGCTTACCAATATTTTTGTAGAAGCCGATCAAATGGTAGAAGAAGGAGAAGTGTTGGCAGAGATAGAGAATACAGCAAATTTTGATGATGTGTACCTGTTGAAAAGTAAAATTGAAAACTTTGTTCCTTCCATCTATAACATAGATTCTTTGCGTTTAGTTTTTCCTTCTTTACTGGAGTTAGGGCCTATACAAACTGCCTATGGGGCATTTATTACCGAGTATCAAAACTATATCCTTTTTAATACCCTTGAGCCCAATAGGAGGGAGTCGGTAGTTATTAAAAAACAGATAGAAGAACAGAAAGATTTATTGTCTAAACAACGAAAACAATTATCACTTTTTAATGAAGAATTAACATTCTCAAAAGCTGCTTTTGAAAGGAGCCGGACGCTCTACGAAAAAGGAGTACTGTCAAAATCAGAGTTTGAAGATGCTTCCCGTGCCTATTTATCAGACCGTCAGCGTTATGAAAATCTGGAAACAGCTATTTCTAATACAGAGATCTCGATTGCCAACAATAACAATATGCTTACCCAAACCAATATACAGGGCGAAGAGTTTAGTAATAACTACAGGCAACAGCTTGAAAAAGCGTATCAGAATTTGTTCAATGAGATCAGGAATTGGGAACAGATGTTTATTCTTAAGAGCCCCATAGACGGAAGGATCACCATTTTTGATATCTGGAACAAATACCAGAACGTTACTGCGGGAGAAGTAATTTTTACCATTGTACCATCAGACTATCAGAAACTCATAGGAAAGGTATCTATGCCTATTCAAAATTCAGGTAAAGTAAAACTGGGGCAGGAAGTCATCATTAAACTTGATAATTACCCTAATCAGGAATGGGGCAGTTTACGGGGCCGTATCACCAATATATCAGACGTGCCTAAACAGGCAGCAGGATCAGAGGCTCCGTATTATGCCATGTATGTCGATATCAATACACTGGAAACCTCTTATGATAAAGAAATTGAATTTAGACAGGAAATGCAGGGTTCGGCAGAGATAATTGTAGAAGAATTAACTATTTTACAACGTATTTTTTATCAACTTCGGGAAGTGTTAGGAGCCACCTAACAGAACGGAAAGGAAACCAAAAAACAAAATAAGAATCCCCGGTGAGAGCCGGGGATTAAAAAGTTTCAGAAAAAGTAAGCCTTTCTTTTTATGGAGAACAAGTATGTGCTTAGCAAATGGTTTAACAGAAAGGGTTCTGCCACCTATTTAATTTATGGCTTCCCCGGTCTGGAAACAGTACTTTTGTTAAGTCAGAATACACTTGTTTTATTCATTTGGTAAGAATTATACTTGAAGTAATTTTGTGTAACAATTACATGAAACCAAGGCCTTAAATAAAAATCTTTTTCATTTATCCATAACAAGGGTCTATCTGGCAAACCGTCTGGCAGGTGTGGGTTCCGCCACCGCCACCCCCGCATCCATTGGTCCGGCAATTTTCAGAAATAATACACCCGTCAGGTACACCGGTAGCAATACACCACTCTGCGGTAGAGATGGTTCCGTTACCCCCTGCCACTTTTTGAATCCTAAATCGGGATACGGTGCTTTTGTTGAATCTTAATGTGTTTACTTTGCTTTTTTTCATAATGTATGGAATTAGAGTTTATAAAATAATTTGTTTAACATATATACCCGGGACAGGAAATGCCTCCGGTACAATGTATAGTACCACAGTTTTGTGATCCGCCTCCGGTACCACAGTTCCTTCGCGTGGCACAGTTTTCGGTATAACCACAGTCTGAATAGCAGGTCTCTATCCAGGATAGATCCTGTCCGCCTTTGATTTCAGAATTGAATGTAGAAACAACACGCTTCTTCAATGAAAGATTTTTAATTTGTTGCTTTTTCATGATTTAACTTATAAAGGATTTCTATAAATATACATAAAATCAATTTTTTATTGTAGTAATTGCCTTATTTTATAAAATATTTTTTCTTTGAAAAGATAATGCAGTGATGAAGACAAAAGAGATTCTCGCTACTTTGCCAGAGTACCTGTAAAAGGCAGTTGTCGCTGAAGTAAATGGTTGTGTGCAGCTTTTTTGATCAGGAACCCTACAAAAGTTTGTGTTGAATATGCCAAAGAGAAGTACTTTTTACGATATAACAGGACTTTCCGGTCTCATAGACTATAAAAAGTACTTCCTAAAACACTTTTTAAATTAAAGGCATCTGCAATTTGAGTTCTCTTCAAGAGTAGGTTCTTCAGGGCAGTCAAAAGTTTCACAACCAATCTCACAGGAAACTTCCGTTCCGCAGGGAAGTGTACAAAACACGGTACAAAGATCTGACGTACGGGTACCACCTATTACTTTTTTTAATGACAAATGCGAAATGGTATTCTTTGTAAAATGTAGTTTTTTTAAATGATTTTTCTTTTTCATAGCTTACTGTATTAATATTTGATTAACAAAACCGACAGGTAATATCACAGGTACGGCAATACGTGGGGGCGCAGGATGCAGAAGCCCCTGGGTCAATACAACACTCCGTGGGTTCATTTGATGCACCACCGCCTTTGGCTACCTCTGATTTGAAATTTGAGATCACTTTTTTTCTCAAGGTCAGTGGGGTTACGAGCTTTTTTTTCATAATACCTAATTTTTGGATTTGATGGTATTTAACACCAAATAAGGGTTGGTAATAAATAAATGTATTTGTGAAAACAGAATGATTTCCTGAAACTTTCTGTTTTTGATTTTCCTTCGTAAATATGTGTACTGTAAAGTGATATAAAAATAGCCACTTACGCTGTTTGCTAAGTGGCTATTGTGTGAAAAGTGTTTTTAAGATCAATATTGTTCAGGTTTAGAAATCTCTTAACAGTGATCGATCTTTACAAATTTCTTACAGACAAATACACATTGAAGCATCATCCCGGGTAGGAGCGGGGCCGTCAAAACATGCTTCGGGGCAGCTACAGCTGCCACACATAGTTTGAGAACAACCTCTGCTTAACCCACCGGTTACTTCGCGAGCATCCAGTTTTGAAACTACTTTTCTGTTAAGTGTAAGTGTCGTTTTTACTAATTTCTTTTTCATAACAATTTTTTTTCAGGTCACAATATATGCGTTTTCTCTATTTTGTATTAACAGTGAAGCAAATACTTTATATGTGTAATGAAATAAACAATAAAAGCATATTTTTTGTTTATATATGTATTAATTAACTATTAAAATCATAGGGTCTTTATAAAAATGTTAAATAGGTAGTGTATTAATAATGAGGTGTGGTAATAAAAACATGCCAGATAGATATGGGCTAAAAAGATGTGGGGATAGATCTTGGTGTTTATGGCAGTAGTAAAAAGAGATGATTTTTTTATGGTGATCCTGGAGTGGCCATTACCGGTTCACGGGATAGCAATACACTTCCTGGCAATAGTGGTTTCGGGTAATAAATTCGAAATGAACTGTTTTTTAAGGATAAGCGGCGCTTTTAAAGATCTTATTTGCCAGATCCTAAAACAGTAACTCAGAGGTTGTAGAATACTTTATCCAAAAGTTCAAAGAAGTGTTTTCGCCTGCGTTGAGACACTGCAAACTTTCGATCATTTGTGAGTACCACATGATCGCTTCTTACTCTTTTAATAAATGATATATTGATGATAACAGAGGCATGAATTCTACAAAATCGCTCATCTGGTAAGCGTATTTGAGACAGATTTTTACTCATCATAAGGTTGTCTCCTTTAGTAAAAAAAAGCTCACTGTAACTCCCTTCGGCCAGAATAAACATAATGTCGTTAATGGGCCTTATAAATGCTCCTTTTTTTGTTTTGATGAGTACTTTGTTATGGTCTTTTTGGTCTTTGATCATACCATAGTTTTGCTTTTTTGCTTTTTCTTTTTACGGGCAATCATAGATCTGTAATATCGGTACAGAAAATCATAACATACCATTTCATGTAATCGGTTATTCGATTTAAATAATCGGTTCATAAGCATATGGATATAGCTCCCCATAAGACTATCCAGTTCTACTTTTAAGGTCTCTTTCTCCTGATGCTGAAGAATTTTTTGTGCAACTGTTGCCGTATTTTGCGTTTTTTCATCCAGTACATCAATAATAGGTGAGAATTCTTCATTTTCTTCACGGGTAAATACCATGAAATGCTCAATCTGTTCTCTTTCCTTCCTGAACTTATCATCCAACTGTTTTTTCAAAGGCCGGGACATACCAAACTCGTTTCCGAAACCGGTTTTTAAACGGTCTAACAAAGTAAGCTTTGCATCATCAGTATATTCAAAAGAATCGAGTAGGTTATCAATACTTCTCAATCCAAAAAGCCATCTTAATTCTTCTCCTTCATCTCCTTCAATAAGGCTCAGAAAATCAGTAATCATTTTACTGTCATAAAAGAAAAGTTCTTCTCCCAGATCAATCGTGTTATCTCCATACCGTTCCAGTTCTCTTTGGTACGTATCAATTTGTAATTTCCAGATAAGGTCTTCTTCAACAAATTGTTTCAGGTAAGGATAGAGGTTATTAATGATCACACCTACTCCCTCGGGTTTTGCATATTTAAAGCGTACCCTTATATGGTGTTTAGGATCTGCATACCTGATAAAGAACCATTGTGTGATAATATTTTCCTCCAGCAGTTTTTCAGCACTGGGCTTAATAATTTCGGTGAGAACCAGATCAGAGGTTTTGGGCCCTGTATATATTTTATAATATAACCATTCGTCTCCTAGAATAAAGTTGCGTTGTGTTTTCTTTTCCATGCGTAATTAATTATTTTCTTCTGCGGGGAGTTTATCTTCGTTATAAAAAGAAAGTACTATTTGATTGGTGTAATATCCATCATCTCCTTTTACCAGGCTATTTTCATCAAACAGGAATTCTGTGAGTTTGAAGCTACCCCGTTTTTTAACAGTATCAAGTAACATACGTGCAGAAGTGAGGTTACGAAGGTTTACCAATAGCTCGTTATCACCGTCAGAAAGCATTACGTATTGAGGAATTTTCTTTGTTTTCATAAATGCCTGCAGTTCTTTCTCCAGTGCGTCATCGTCATTGATAACTTTCAGCATTTTTTCAATATCTGCTTTTTTGAGGTTCCAGAAGGCTTCGCTCAAAATAATGTTCTCAAATTCAAATCGCGGAACAAATTCATATTCACCGGTAAATGGCCCTGCATTAAAACCAATACCGCCACGTATGCCCTGTGTTTGTAAATCACAGAGAAAATGATAGATAGGAAGTGAGTTAAAAGAAAAATTATGAGCATTGGTTAAATGCGGAATGACCTCTTTGTCATTCTTTTTGGAGCGGAGTACTACTCTGCTGTTATTCTTGATAGATACCATTAGATCGTCTAACGGGAGCTGATTTGTTTCGTCCAGTATAGATTTTGCCAGATAGGGTATTTCATATTTCCTGAAGGCAGGTCGCATAAGTATGTTACCCACTCTGGATTCGGGCAGGTGAACGATCTCTGCCATGATCTTATCTTTATTGATGAGCGCTTCTGTATCAATGATAGATTGGGTATAGGCATTGAGGGCTTCATCACCATGGCAAAAACGCCCTAAAAGATTGGCTGCACTGGAACCACCTGAACCGGAAAACCGTATTTTCTGCTCTCCGCTTTCTACTACTAATTCAACCATAGCAGACATGGTATCCGGCAGGTCTGACCACTCCTGTGAAAAATCTTTGAAATCAGACTCCTTAAGTTTTATGGTATGGTCATTATTTTTAAAAGCATTGATCATTTTCTGATGGATAATAGAGTGCAGGGAGTTCCACTGAATATCCTGTACACTCATTCCTCCATTGTTGTTTCGTGGAGGCAGTACCAGATCATCTACTAACGGATTTACATCACCGCTTCCCTGATTTTGACGATAACCAACACCAACTTCTATATCCATAGCATTGGCAAGAAGAACCTCCCGTTCCTCATAGCGTTCATAAAAAGCATCTCTAAACTTGGTGAGATTGGTTTCTCTCGCAGAAACACTAATGTTATTGAGAAAGTTTATAGCCTTTTTCATGGAGCTTAATAACTCTTTATTAAGAGTGTTGGATTTGGGTGACAGTTCCATGTCGGTTTGAAAAAGAAACTTTAATTCAAAATTGGTATCCAGCTTTTTTAGGTCTTCACTCAGGTCTGTATAGGCAGAAGGGCTGTTGCCAATACGTTTATCAATATCTGCAATTTTTTTGTCGGCATTGGTAAGAAAATCTACAATCTGTTCAGTGCCTTTAAGCTTTTTTAATACTTTGAGAATTTGTTCAAGAAATTCGGGTCCGGAAACAGATGGCTCCAGTTCACTTATTAAAAGCTGGCTGTTAACCAGTTCGGTAATAAACTCCTGGGCCTCTTCAATAGCAATTTCATCACTTACGAGTTCCCGGGCGAGATCTTGAAGATATGCACCTTCACGGCTTTTGTCCAGAATAAGCTGAAGATAATCGGTATGATCTACAGCCACGATATGATGGTGTCTTTTACTGTTTACATATTTGTATTCTACATAACGCAGTTGGTTCCCGGTTTTATAAATACTGGAGTTGGGGTAAAACAATAACTGTTTCCGAATGTTTTCAGATATTACGAGGTCTTGTGACAAGGCTACCAGATAGTTCATGTCCAGACGTGTGTGACGCTTATTTTTTTCGGGCTTATTGAGGGAAATATGGGTTTCATCACTAAAATCCCCAACAGAACACCCTGCAAAAAGCCCAAAGGGTGTACATCTGGAAGACATTCTTGCGATGTATTTTAGTAGAGAAAACTTTAATTTTTCATCCTTTTTTTCGGGGTCTTCAGCCCACTTTTCGGCTTCAAAATAGAGAGAGGGTGATGCCAGAAATATGGCTTCTCTAATGGTGGGTATTTTAAAGACTTCTTTTAGTTTTTCATCACTCACCGTTTTTTCCGAAGTAAGGTCTTTAAAAAAACTTAGAGGAAGCAGCGGGGTTCTTAAAACAAAATTATCAAAACTTTTATAAGGATTTGTTGATTTCTTCATAGTTATGACAAGCGTAAGCTCGTATTTAGAATTGTAATAAAATTAAGGGTAATGCGGGCAATTACTAGCTGATCATTAGGCACTCGTCCCAATGGGTGTCAAAGTCGGCCAGATGATCTATTATGGAGAGTCCTATGCCGGCAATACCTTCCAACAGGTTGTTTTCGGGTCTCCAGTCTTTATCCATACCATGCCATTGCTTATATCCGGCAAAGCCGTCGGGATGCACAGCCATAGCAATACCAGAATCTATCCAGAAATTAGCAGCTTTCTTAAAGATGTCTTCGCCGGTTTCTTTATAGAGCCTGTTAAATATTTGTGCATTTCCGTAAGAACCATGACACAAACCTGCATCACGGGCTCCGGTATCATCTGGCTGGGTACGCTCGGCCGAATGCCGGAATATTTCCAGGGCCTTTTGCGCCATTACTTTATCATTAAGGGTTTTAGACGCTCTCCACAATGCAAGGCCCGGGCCCAGATCACCGTAACACCAGGCAAGTCGGCTACCCTGTTCCTCCCGCGCCGGTTCCGTTATCCAACTGGGGAAGTAAACGGTACGGTCTGGTGCTGTAAGCTCCTTGCTTAAAATATAATCTAATGCGCCTTTTAACAAAGGGGCAGCCTTCTCTCTAAAATCAGGGAAATCATGAAGTTTGGAAAGGAAAATAACAATACTTGACATACCGTGAGAAAGGCTTAAATTATAGCCTCGGGTACCTTTTTCAATATCAAGAGTAGATTCCCACTTAAGGCCATTTTCGTCTTTTTGAGCTGTTTTCTCTAACATGGCCAGCATATTGAGAAGATACTGGCGGTACTTTTCTTTTAATGTGTCGTCTTTCGTATTTCGGAATCTTTTTAAAAAATAGAAGGCATAGCCAATAGCTGCATGAAGGAAGTCGTAGTTTCCGGTGCTCATATCACTCTCCATCATGGCATATAGAAACTCATCAAGTTCTGCTAACAACTCATCATTTTCAGAATCCATAAAATCTTCTTCTACCAGATGATCGAATACCCATGCCGCCCCTGCAATACCTGTACAATAGGTAGGATATTGGTACCCTTCATTAATACGGTTCACAGACTCGTTAAGAAGGTCAACACCAATATCTGCATACGTATCTACATCGAGGTATTTGGAGTAATAAAAATTAAAAAGGGCAATTCCAGATATTCCGGCCAGAACTCCGAGATGCTCATTTTTTTGAGACTCGTCTTTTAAAATGGCACTTATTTCTTCCAGTTTTTTTTCAAGCGTGGCTTTCTGATCCATGAGCTATTTTTTGTAAAGAATTTTAATAGATAAAAAGAGGCATGAATATAGTTCTTTTTTTACAAAATTTACAATAAAAAACATCTTTATTAAGGGAAAATTAACAAACTGTAGAGTGTGTTTTTTCTATGGTATTGAGTTGGTAATTCAGGAATATAAGAGATGTTCTCTTTTGAATATCACAAATATTGTATGCTTTGCTTTTAAGGAATATCCTAATTTGAAAATTACTTTCTGTGTATTGCGTACCTGCTAAAAACTTAAATTTATATTTTTGGAGCATGAACTATAAAGGGGCCATAGGTTTTTTTGATTCGGGAGTTGGCGGTATCTCTATTTGGAAAGAGGTACAGGCATTGTTGCCTCATGAGTCAACGGTATATTTGGCAGATAGTAAAAATGCGCCTTACGGGGAACGTACTGAAGCAGAAATTGTACAATTGAGTGTCAAGAACACAGAGCTTTTACTCAATATGGGGTGTAAGCTGATTGTAGTTGCGTGCAACACGGCTACTACCAATGCCATAAGCTGTCTTAGGCAGAAATATGACATACCCTTTATAGGAATTGAACCTGCTATTAAACCGGCTGCTTTGCAGACCCATACAGGAGCGGTAGGCGTACTTGCTACTAAAGGAACCTTAAGCAGTAAACTTTTTCATCAAACTTTTCACTTGCACCGTAATGGTGTTGCAATTATTGAGAGAGTAGGAGAAGGGCTGGTACCTCTTATTGAAAAGGGTTTGGCCAATTCGAAAGAAATGGAGACGCTGTTACATACGTACATCACACCTATGTTGGAGGGCAACGTAGATCATCTGGTACTGGGCTGCACCCATTACACCTATTTGAGACCGCTATTGGAAAAAATGATGCCTTTTTCTGTGAAGATCATAGATTCTGGAGAGGCCGTAGCAAGGCAAACAAGAGCTGTATTGGAAAAAGAAAAACTTTTAACCAATAAAAATACTCCGGGAACGCACGCTTTTTATACCAATGCTGATGTGAAGCTTTTAAAAATGTTTTTAAAGGATATAGATACAGCGTTTGTAGCGAGGTACCTTGATTTTTAGTTCACCGGTATTTTGATATGATGTTCTTTACCTGCTCATAGTATCCAGAACCAAAAAGGTTGAGGTGTACTAATAGGTAATACAGTTGCCAGAGATCAATACGGGTTTCCCAGTTTTTCTCTAACGGATATACCTCCTGATACTCGTTAAAAAGTTCTTTTTGAAATCCGCCAAACAGTAACATCATGGCCAGATCCATTTCTCGTGGTGCATAGGCAACGGCCGGATCAATTAAACAAGGGTCTCCACACTTGTCAACAAGATAATTTCCGCTCCAGAGATCTCCGTGAATAAGGGAAGGCTTTTCCTCAGGAATGATAGTTTGGATATTTCTGAATAGCTTTTCCAGGTGTTGAAAGGTAAAGTGATTGTCAAAAGCTGTTTTGAATTGTGGCCGAAGCCTCATCTCAACATAAAAAGTGCCGGCATTTTCAAAATGTGTATTGTATTGAGGCAGGCTTCCTATATAATTATCAGTATCAAAACCAAAATGACTGCGGGTGTGTATGTGTAGCCGGGCGAGTTGCTGCCCAAAGTATGGCCAGAAATCTTTTTTGGGAACACCTCTTTGAATGTATTCAAGTATTAGAAAAGACTTTTCTTTATAGGTACCTTCAAGAATTACTCTTGGTATTCTCAAGGTATGAGTAGCGGCAAGCGCTTTGAGTCCCTTTTCTTCTGCAGCAAACATTCCCGGAAATTTACGGGCATTATTGGTCTTGATAACCAAATTCTGTAACTGAGTTTTAAGATGGTACACTTGGTTGATATCGCCTCCTTGCAAAGGGGAAACGGAAACTATACGGGTGTTTAACTGATTTTCCAGAAAGTTTTTAAAAACTTCATCCATCGCGGCCTATGTGAAAAGTTATACTTTTCGCACGTATGTTAAATAGGTAAAAGCATAGGCATGCTTTTCATCTTTTGGATGGTAAACACTTTCTGTAAGGTGCCAGGTATTAGGATCAATTTCAGGAAAGAAAGCATCTCCTTCAAAGGTTTCGTGTACTTTGGTGAGTTCTATTTTATCGGCAAAAGGCATTCCGAGTCTGTAAATTTCACCACCACCTATGATAAAGGGTTGGTTATCTTTTTTAGACAACTCAAGGGCTTCTTCCATAGTGTTTACTACCACACCACCTTTGGCCTGGTAATCTTTTTGGTGTGTAAGTACAATGTGAGTGCGATTGGGCAGAGGTTTGGGAAATGTTTCAAATGTTTTTCTCCCCATGATAATATGGTGTCCGGTTGTAAGTTCTTTAAATCTTTTAAAGTCATCGGGTAAATGCCAGACCAGATCATTCTCTTTTCCTAAAACATGGTTTTCGGATGCAGCCGCTATTATGGTGATCATGGGGTATCTTTTTTTGGAGGGATTTCGGTACTGATTGTTTTGTCCAGTTCCTTTTGTATGCTGGCTATTTTTGCTTTTTGAAGAGCTACCAGTTTTTCCCGTTGTTCGCGCTCCCATTCTTTACTCATGAAACGATGCGTAACAAAAACATTAAAAAAATGGAGTATTAAAAGAAAGACCCATAAAAAAACCGCCCATACAAACCAGTCATATGGCTCCCCATAACCCAGTACCTTGTTCACTATGATAAGAAAAACACTTCCCACAAGAAAAAATACAAAATGATAATAAAGCCTTTTCTTTTGTCGTATTCTCTTTTGAGCATTCTCTAGCAGCTCATGCTCTTCGGGTGCTATTTTTTGTGGAGGGGTCTTTTTTGAAAACATACTTTCTTACCTTTAACCTTACAAATGTAAGCCTTTTAAACCAGAGTTTCAGATGAAAGATTTCACCAGAGAATTCCCGCTACTTACCCAATACACCTATTTGAATACAGCCTCTTCGGGCCTGCTTTCTGAAAGCCTGATGTATTGGCGACAGGAGCACGATATGGATTTTTTAATAAAAGGAAGTCTGTTTAGAGATGCACATCATACTTTTTTAAAAGGGGTAAGAAAAGACCTGGGCATTTTTTTTGGCTGTGCACCTGAAAGGATTGCGTTATTACCTAATTTTTCTTTTGGATATAACACTTTGTTAAAAGGCTTGGGTACTGATAAAAAGATACTTCTTCTGGAAGATGATTACCCTTCTGTGAGCTGGCCTGTTGCTACCGGAGGTTTTTCAGTTTGTTATGCGTCCATAGACGAGAATCTGGAAAGTACGATCGAAGAAAAGGTAATAGCTGAAAAACCAGATGTACTGGCCTTGAGCCTTGTGCAGTATATAAACGGGATTAAGGTAAATCTCGATTTTCTAAAAAACCTAAAAAAAAAGTTTCCTGAATTACTCATTGTGGCAGATGGTACACAGTATTGTGGTACGGAACCTTTTCACTTTGAAGATTCGGGGATCGATGTTTTGGGTGCCAGTGGTTATAAATGGCTGCTTGCGGGATATGGCAATGGGTTTATGTTTTTTAGAAAGGGCGTTTTGCCATTGCTTTATAGTCATACTTATGCTATGCGCTCTGCCAATACAGGATACTCAGAAGAGCAGGCACACCTTATTAACCATTTTGAGCCCGGTCATCAGGATACGCTTTCTTTTGGAAGTCTTCAATTTTCGCTGAGGTTTCTTGACAGGCTTGGAAAAGAAACAATTCAGGATCATGTAGATACCTTATCTGCATTAGTGTTTGAAAAACTCTCGCAGAAAGGATTTTTAGAAGCATTTGTTGTAAACCGAAAAGAAAAGCATTCTTCTATATTTAATATTAAAGGCGATCAGGCACTTTACAACAAGTTGAGATCTCATAACATCTTGACCTCTATGAGAGGAAGCGGTATTCGTATTAGTTTTCATATGTACAACACAGAAAAAGATATTAAAAAGCTTTTGAAAGTACTTGGTATATAATCTTGTACTAATAATTTTACATTCTAAGGCGGTCTCTTTTGCTAAAAACAAATTTTTGTAAAGGCTATTTTACGAATATGGCAATTCTGTGTTAAGTAGTTGTTTATGAGACGATTTATCTTTTTTTTTGTTTTATAAACAACTAAACTAAACAGATTATGGCAATAACAAAACAATACTTAAAAAGCAAGCCTGTTTGCAAGGTTACTTTTACAGTTCCTGCAGCAGAGGCTCAAAACGTAGCGGTGGTGGGTGATTTTAATGAATGGAACCCCGAAGGTGCCATGCTTAAAAAACTTAAGAATGGAAGTTTTAAAGGAACTGTAAACCTGGAAAAAGATAAAACATATGAATTTCGGTATATTATAGACGGAAGATATGTAAATGATCAGGAAGCCGATCGTTTTCAATGGAATGATTTTGCGGGTACAGAAAATGCTGTCCTGGTCGTATAATGATGAATTAAATTGTTGGTTAGTTAATCCCGAACTTGCTTCCTGTTGTTCTCAATCCGTTTTTTAAATGGTCAGGAAGCATTTTCATTGATCGAACTATTTATATATCAAGCTTGTGGGTTCGGGATATGATAGTTACTCTGTTACCTGAACACCCTTCCAGAATGCCACAAAACCTTTTATCTGTTTTGCCAGCTCACTGGTTTCGGGGTAGTACCACGCAGCATCTGCATTTTTTTGGCCATTTACGTGAATATGGTAATAGGAAGCCTCTCCTTTCCATGGACAGTGTGTATGGGTTTCACTTTTTTGCAGAAATTCTTTTTTTACAGACCCAGGAGGAAAGTAATGATTGTTTTCTATAATTACAGTGTCATCACTTTCGGCTATAATCTGTCCGTTCCATATTGCTTTCATACGCTAAGGTAATTTGGTAAACAAATAATTTTTATAGTAGTTATTGAGGTCGCTAAAAGATGAATCTATGGCAAGGCCAGACTGTTCGGCCAGCCATTCCACTACTTTGTCGTCATACTTTTGAGAGATCTCTGTATGAATGGTTTCCCATTTGTCAAAACTAACCTGTAAAGATAGTGCATCAATATTTACCGTATGGGCCTCTTTAGCTACCAGAAAACTTTTTGCTGTTCCCGTTTCAGGGTCGTAAACTTCCCAGTGGCTAAATGTATCAATATCAAAATTTGCTCCCATTTCTTTGTTAATACGGGTAAGGATATTTTTATTGAACTCTGCGGTCACTCCGGTTTTATCGTTGTAGGCGTCCAATATAATCTGGGGATCTTTTTTTTGATCAAACCCCATGAAAAGCAAGTCTCCTGCACTCATAGATTGCCGTATCTGCTTAAGAAAATCAATGGCATTAGCATGAGGAAGGTTCCCTATGTTAGACCCCAGCACCATGATCACTTTTTTACGTTGATTGTAGGAACCCAGTTTTTCGAGTATTTCAAAATAGGTGCCTTGTTTGGGAGTAACCTTTACCTGAGGCAATTCATCATTAAGTGCTTTTTTAAGAAGGTTTAATGCATTCTGACTAATATCAACCGGGAGGTAGTTAAAAGCAAGCTCTTCATTTACCAGTTCATTGAGAAGTATCTTTGTTTTTTTGCCGTCACCTGCTCCCAGCTCTATAAGGTCAAAACCGTTTTCATGTTGAAAAGCGTTTACAATGGCCTCTTTATGCTGTTTTAGAATATCAAACTCACAATTGGTAAGATAATATTCAGGCAGTTCCATGATTTGTTGAAAAAGCTTATCTCCTTTTTCGTCATAAAAATATTTTGACGAAAGGTTTTTTGGGTAGGAGGTTAGCCCTTTATAAACATCTTCTTCAAATTTTGTGTCGAATTCTGTAATAGTTGCAGTCTTCATCTTTGTTTCGTGGTGGTTATCGGGCAAGCCTTAATCCGGTAAATTGCCATTGTAAATAAGGGTGAAAAAAATTACGATAAGTAGGTCTCGTGTGGTTTGAAGGGGTTGCTATAGACCCTCCTCTCAATACTTTTTGGTTCACCATAAATTTGCCATTGTATTCCCCCAGTGCTCCGGGAGCTTTTTGATAGCCGGGATAAGGAAGGTATGCACTCTCGGTCCATTCCCATCGTTGCCCCCAGTCAAAAAGGTGTTGAGCAGCTTCCCATTCAAATTCAGTTGGGAGCCTTAGTGATCTCCATTGTGCAAATGCATACGATTCATAGTAGGAGAGGTGTGTAACCGGCGCCTGAAGGTCTAGTTCCTGAAGCCCGCTCAGGGTAAATTGATGCCATTGGTTATCCACAAGATGCCAATATAGAGGTGATGTGATATTTTTATTTTTCACCCAATCCCAGGCTTCTGCATGCCAGAATTCAAAACGTTTGTATCCGTTATCCTGAATAAAGGCCAGAAAATCGGCATTGCTAACCAGATTTTTGGAAATTTCAAATTCATGTAAATAGACTTTGTGCCTTCCCAGTTCATTGTCATAGCAAAATTGATTGCCATAGTGCCCTATCTCGTAGGTGCTTTCGGGAACCCTGATCCAGTCTCCCAGACCTGATGTATGATGGTTCTCTTTAAAGTCAATATGATAAACGGGTAACAAAGGGTTGTTACCCAGTATGTATTTTATATCAGTAAGTAACAGTTCCTGATGTTGTTTTTCATGATGTATCCCAATTTCTATAACATCTATGATATCTGAGGGTAGTTCTCTTTCAAGAAGTTTCTCCATAGCACGGGTTACATGGCGACGATATGCATACACTTTTGAAACGCCTGGTCTGGATAGGTTACCTCGATGGGCCCTAACAACTCTTTTGCCTACGGTTTCGTAATAGCTGTTAAAAATAAAGGCGAAGTCGTCATTGAAAACCTGATATTCGGGAAGGTGTTTTTTTAAAATAAACTCTTCAAAAAACCAGGTAGTATGTCCCAAATGCCATTTTGGAGGTGATACATCTACTACCGGTTGTACTACATAATCTTCGGTTTCAAGTGGTGCACATATATCTTCAGTATGTTTTCGGGTATCTGTAAAAAATGTAAGTAAATTATTTGTAAGAATCATATCGGCATTACTAATTCCTGGTTAAAGGTAATAATTTTTGGATAAGTACCTCGTCAAAGCGAATTAAAAAGCTGTTAAACCTACATTCTCAAAAAGATTGCTTAAAAACTACTGTGTGTCTGATCTTTACATATTTATATGAAAATCCTACACAGCGACTTCTCCTTTGATATGCGGATGAGGGTCATAATTAAGGAGGTTAAAATCGTTGTAAGTAAAACTAAAAATATCTTTGACTTCCGGATTAATTACCATTTGTGGCAAGGGTCTTGGATCTCTGGATAATTGCAGTGTAACCTGTTCCAGATGGTTATTATAAATGTGGGCATCTCCAAAAGTATGTATAAAATCACCTGGTTCGTAGCCCGATACCTGTGCGACCATCATGGTAAACAACGCATACGAGGCAATGTTAAAAGGAACACCCAGGAAAATATCGGCACTACGTTGATAAAGCTGGCAGGAAAGCCTGTTATTGGCTACATAAAACTGAAAAAAGGCATGGCATGGAGGCAATGCTGCTTTACCCTGTGCAACATTTTCTGAAAACGACAGCGAAGTGTCGGGGAGTACACCGGGGTTCCAGGCGGTAACCAGCATTCTTCTGCTGTTAGGATCTTTTTTAAGAAGATGTATGATCTGTTGTATCTGATCGATATCTTCTCCGTTCCAGTTGCGCCACTGGTACCCGTACACAGGTCCCAGGTCACCGTTTTCATCTGCCCATTCGTTCCAGATACGAACACCGTTTTCTTTAAGATACTTTATATTGGTTTCTCCTTTAAGGAACCATAGTAATTCATGTATGATAGATTTTACGTGAAGTTTTTTGGTGGTTACCAAAGGAAAGCCTTCAGAAAGGTCAAAGCGCATTTGATATCCAAAAACGCTTCGGGTGCCTGTACCGGTACGATCACCTTTTAGGTCACCATTTTCAAGAACATGCTTTAAAAGATCGTGATACTGCTTCATAACTACCTTCACTCTAGAAATTCTACGGGTCTAAAATACTAAAAAAAGGAGTTAGCCCGGGTTGTTGTGCACATACAATTTATTAAAAGGTTATTAACGTTAGCCAATGATCATACCTGCCAGTGTAGCGGAAATAAGCGAGGCCAGGGTACCGCCAATGACTGCTTTTATCCCAAACTCTGACAACGTTTTTCGCTGGCTGGGTGCCAGTGAACCAATACCCCCTATCTGGATACCAATAGAAGCAAAATTGGCAAAACCACAAAGCATATAGGTAGCCATGATCACAGATTTTTCATAGGTAAAGTGTATGGGGTTTTCGGGATTTTTGAGTTCGGCCAGTTGAATGTATCCCACAAACTCACTGGCAGCGAGTTTTATACCCAAAAGTTGCCCCATGAGTGCCATGTCATCTTTAGCCACACCTATAAGCCACATCAGCGGTGCGAATACATACCCCAACAGGAATTCGAGTGAAAAGGTTTTATATGGTGTATGTGTAGCGATCCAGTCGTTTAGTGAAGTAAGCCCACCCACTAATGAGAAACCGTAATTGATCATGGCAATAAAAGCGATGAATACCAGTAGCATGGCGCCTACATTGGCTGCCAGTTTGAGTCCTTCTGTGGTTCCATTGGCAATGGCATCCAGAATATTAGAGCCTATTTTGTCAATTGATACATTTACATCCTGATTAATGGCTTCCTGTTGAGGATATAATATTTTGGAGATCACCACAGCGCCTGGAGCTGCCATAACAGATGCTGCCAAAAGGTGTTTGGCAAACTGAAGCCGCATTACGGGATCGTTACCTCCCAGAAATCCAATATAAGCTGCCAGTACGCCGCCTGCTACGGTAGCCATACCGCCTACCATAACCAGTAAGATCTCTGAGCGGGTCATTTTTTCAAGATAGGCTTTTATCATGAGGGGAGCCTCGGTTTGCCCCAGAAAAATGTTTCCAATAACAGAAAGGCTTTCAGCACCCGAAATCCCCATAAGGCGGGTGAGTACCCACGCCATTCCCTTTACTACGATCTGAATAATGCCTAAATAAAATAAAACGGAAGTAAGTGCGGAAAAGAAAATGATAGTAGGCAGCACCTGAAACAGAAAAATGAATCCATAGCTATCCACATCCATCATGCCTCCCAGTAAAAATTCACTTCCTGCTCTGGTAAAATCCAGTATTTTTACAAAAAACCCTCCCACTACTTCAAATGCTTTCTGAACAACCGGTACTTTGAGTACACCAATAGCAAGCAGTACCTGAGCAGACAGACCAATACCCACTGTTTTCCAGTTAATGTATTTTCGGTTGCTGCTAAACATAAAGGCAATAAGAAGCAAGGTACCCATGCCCAGGATCCCTTTCCATATACTTTGAAATGAGAACCCTTTGCTTTTTATAATGTCAGGCGTGTTCACTTCTGAAATGCCTGTTGTATTATTTGGTACAGGTGTATAGTGAAAAGAGTACTTTATATTGTTTTCGGAAAGAACAAGTGTTGAATCGGTTAGTTCTTTGATTTTATAGAAGCGTATGGTATCAGTGGGCTCCTGATAATAGAAAATTAATTGCTTTTCCTGTTTTATGTAAACACCTTTTGCCTTTAAATTATTCCTGGCAGTGAGTTGATAGTAAAATGTACCTTCTTTAAATTGTAGATAATCCGTAGTGTGAGTTGCAAAAAGGTTTTCCTGTTTTTCATTTTGAATGGAAGTAAAATGCCATTGCTTCCTCAATTCTTGTGACCAGTGAGTAGTGGTGTACAAAAAGAGGAGTAACACAAAACAAAATTTTCTCATGTATGCTGCTTATTTCTTTTCCCTTTTTGAGATCTCATCTCGTATTTTAGCGGCTTTTTCATAATCTTCACTGGCAACCGCAGTATTAAGCATAGTATATAATTCCTGTAAAGAGTAGGTTTTGTAATTTTCTGCAGAGGGGGTAGATTTCTTGGCCTTGCCAGACATTATTTCGTCCACCTCAATGCTTTCGGTTTGCCCGTCTTCTTCCTCTTCGTCTTTCTGTGTAAACTTAAGATAAATACCTGCTTTATCAAGAATAGTTTTATAGGTAAAAATAGGCGCATTAAAACGAAGAGCTAAAGCAATTGCATCACTGGTTCGTGCATCTATAATCTCTTCAATTTTATCTCTTTCGCAAATAATACTTGAATAAAATACACCATCTACCAGTTTATGTATAATTACCTGTTTAACCGCAATATCAAAGCGATCTGCAAAATTTTTAAAAAGATCATGGGTAAGCGGTCGGGGTGGTTTTATTTCTTTTTCAAGTGCTATGGCAATAGATTGCGCTTCAAAAGCCCCAATAACAATGGGAAGCTTGCGTTCACCATCTACTTCATTAAGAATAAGGGCGTATGCCCCATTCTGAGTTTGGCTGTAAGAAATTCCTTTTATATTTAATCGAACTAAACTCATACCTGTCATAAAAGTAAAAGGGCTGCCTGAAAATTGGGATCATTCCTTTTTCAGGCAGCCCTAATCGGGCACAATTTAACAAAAATTATGCGTTTTGAGCTTTAAATTCTTTTAATTTTTCGGTGAGTTTAGGTACTACTTCAAAGGCATCTCCCACAATGCCATAGTCTGCTGCCTTGAAAAAAGGAGCTTCGGGATCGGTATTGATCACCACTTTTACTTTGGAAGCACTCACCCCTGCCAGGTGTTGTATGGCGCCTGAAATTCCGATGGCGATATACAGATTGGTAGCAACGGGTTTTCCGGTTTGCCCAACGTGTTCGCTGTGCGGTCTCCAGCCCAGATCGGAAACCGGTTTGGAGCAGGCAGTAGCTGCCCCCAGTACTTCGGCCAGATCCTCTATCAGGAACCAGTTTTCCGGACCCTTTAGCCCTCGTCCTCCGGAGACTACGACTTCGGCATCTGCAATAGTAACAGAACCGGTTGATTTCTCTACGGTTACTATCTCTTCTCCAAAAAGATCATCAGACAATTCTGGAGAAAAAGCTTCTTCTGTAGCGGCTCCTTCATTCTCGTGAAGTCCAAAAGAATTCTTGGAAATACCCAGTAGTTTAATATCTGACTGGATCTGAGTGGTCCCAAATGCTTTGTTGGTAAAAGCGGTACGTCTCACGGTAAAAGGCTCAGTACTTTCAGGAAGTGCCACTACGTTAGGAACGTACCCTGCATTGAGGTTTACAGCCAGAATAGGTGCCATAAATTTACTGTCGGCACTGGAACTTACTATTACCACCTTAGCATTTTCTTTTTCAGCGGCCTGTTTTAAGACACTGGCATACACTTTTGCACTAAAGCTGTTAAGCTGCTCGTTTTTAACAGAGAGTACTTTATCTGTACCGTATTGTGACAACTCAGAGGTTTGATTGGCATTGATGGTAACAGCAGTTACTGAAGTTCCCATTTGGTTTGCCAGTTCTTTGGCATAAGACGCTACTTCAAGTGCGTTTTTTTTGAATTTTCCGTTTTCAGATTCTATATAGACTAAGACAGACATAGTATTTTTTTATTTAAGATCTCTGTTTTTCAACAGAGAAGGAGTTTACAGGTTTAAACTTTAGATATTTTTTCAGCTTAGATAACTTTTGCATCGTTATGCAACAGAGAGATCAGTTCATCAAGGTTTTCAGCATCTACCATTTTTACTGCACCTTTAGGAGCCGGTTTGTCAAATTTGGTAACCTGAGTAGGCGCCTGAGCTTCTACAGGCTCCTGAACGTTCAGTTTCTTTTGTCTTGCCATCATAATACCTCTCATGTTGGGTATTCGAAGGTCACTTTCTTCAACCAGTCCTTTTTGTCCGCCAATTACCAGGGGAAGTTTGGTTTTTAAGGTCTCTTTCCCACCGTCAATTTCTCTTACCGCTGTAGCAGTATCACCTTCTACCTCCAGGCCAATACAGGTGTTTACAAAGCTGGCATCGGTCATGGCAGCAAGCATACCGGGTACCATGCCTCCGTTGTAATCAATAGACTCTCTTCCCGCAATAATGAGATCAAACCCGCCTTCTTTCACTACGCTGGCAAGTTGTCTGGCAACAAAAAGACCATCGGTAGGGTTAGCATTTACCCGAATCGCATCGTCTGCACCTATAGCCAGTGCTTTTCTGAGGGTAGGCTCGGTTTCCGGCCCTCCTACATTCACTACAGTAACCGCGGCACCCTGCTTTTCTTTGAACCACATGGCACGGGTAAGCCCAAACTCATCATTAGGGTTAATAACAAACTGTACGCCGTTTACATCAAATTTGGTGTCATTATCGGTAAAATTGATTTTTGATGTCGTATCCGGAACATGACTTATGCAAACTAATATTTTCATTTCTAGCTGAATTTTATGTTTTTAAATCGCCACGAAGATACTGATATTTTTTCAAAAATACTATGCATGCATAGTAA
Source organism: Ascidiimonas aurantiaca (assembly GCF_037646345.1). Lineage (NCBI taxonomy): Bacteria > Pseudomonadati > Bacteroidota > Flavobacteriia > Flavobacteriales > Flavobacteriaceae > Ascidiimonas > Ascidiimonas aurantiaca. Next base: position 58,213 of record NZ_JBBEWR010000009.1, read on the forward strand.
ATTTTTATACAGAATCGCCCGGAAAAGTTTTTTAAATATTACTATTTTTGCTTTTCAATTTTAATACGCATTTTCATAATCGTACATATATGAGAACAATTCAATTCAGGGAAGCCGTGGCAGAAGCCATGAGTGAGGAAATGAGAAAAGATGAGTCTATTTACCTCATGGGAGAAGAAGTAGCAGAATACAACGGTGCTTATAAGGCTTCTAAAGGAATGCTGGATGAATTTGGTCCTAAAAGAGTAATAGACACTCCAATTTCCGAATTGGGCTTTTCTGGAATAGGGGTAGGTTCGGCCATGAACGGTAACCGGCCCATTATTGAGTTTATGACTTTTAACTTCGCTCTTGTAGGCATTGACCAGATTATAAACAATGCGGCAAAAATGAGACAAATGAGCGGGGGGCAGTTCAATATACCTATGGTATTCAGAGGGCCTACCGCGTCTGCGGGGCAACTCGCTGCTACGCATTCACAGGCATTCGAGAGCTGGTACGCCAACTGCCCGGGCCTGAAAGTAGTAGTTCCTTCCAATCCCTATGATGCCAAAGGGCTTCTTAAAAGTGCTATACGGGATAATGACCCGGTGATTTTTATGGAATCAGAACAAATGTATGGTGATAAGGGAGAAGTTCCGGAAGGCGAGTACACCTTACCTTTGGGTGTGGCCGATGTGAAACGCGAAGGTACTGATGTTTCTATCGTATCTTTTGGAAAAATATTTAAAGAAGCTATGGCTGCCGCCGAGGAACTTGCCGAAGAAGGCATTTCATGCGAAGTGATCGATTTGCGTACCGTACGTCCTATGGATCACAAAACTATTATAGATTCTGTTAAAAAAACAAACAGACTGGTAATTCTGGAAGAAGCATGGCCCTTTGGTAATGTTTCTACAGAAATTACCTATCAGGTACAATCACAGGCATTTGATTATCTGGATGCTCCTATTATAAAAATAAATACAGCAGATACCCCTGCACCCTATTCTCCTGTACTTCTGCAAGAGTGGTTACCCAATGCGGGAGATGTAATAAAGGCTGTAAAAAAAGTTTTATACAAATAATAATGGTATAGTTACGTTATATAAACTTCACCGGCGTATGTTGGTGAAGTTTTTTATTTTTAATTTATATGAATAAGGTTTTAGGGCTCTTTTTTCTTTTCTTTTCAGTATCGTGCGTTTTTTCACAAACTAAAGTAGGTGGAATTGTAGTTGATCAAAACGAGCAGCCGGTCCCTTTTGCCAATGTTCTCTTCAAAGATTCTTCCGAAGGAACTATTACCAATGATAACGGTCGTTTTTACCTGGAGTCTGATAATGATTACACCGTGATCGTTATCTCCTTTGTGGGGTACACTACTCAGGAAATCACGCTGGATAAAAAAGTTACCTACGATCTGAAAATAGTTTTACCTGAGGGTGAGCAGTTAGATGAGGTTATTGTTTATTCGGGAAAGCAATCCAAGAAAAATAACCCTGCTATTGACCTGCTCAGGAAGATCTGGGCCCGCAAGCGTGTGAACGGACTGAAAATGTTTGATCAATATGCCTATGATAAATATGAAAAGGTAGAGTTTGACCTCAATACAATTGACAGTACTATGATGAAAAGCAGGCTTTTTCGCGGATTGGAGTTTGTTTTTGATCAGGTAGATACCTCCCGTATCACAGGAAAAACCTATTTACCCGTGTTTATAAATGAAGCTTTTTACAAAGTATGGGGAGATAATACACTTAACAGAGAAAAAGAAGATCTCATAGGAAATAAAAATTCCGGCTTTAGCAGCAACCAGAGTATCATTGCCTTTGTTCAGGATCTTTATGCCGATTATGATATTTATGATAACTACCTCAAGTTTTTTGATAAAAGTTTTACAAGCCCGCTTTCCAGAACAGGAATTGATGTATATAATTATGTTCTTACAGATACCACTTATATAGATAATAAACGTTGCTTCAATATTATTTTTTATCCGAGAAGGTCTAACGAGCTCACGTTTAAAGGGGACTTTTGGGTAAGTGACAGTACCTATGCCATTAAAAGAATACGAATGGCAGTTACCAAAAGTGCTAATATTAACTGGGTAAAAGAGATCTATATCGAGCAGGAATTTGATGTTTTGAACGATTCTGTTTTTTTGCTTAAAAGGGATTATATGCTTAGTGACTTTGCACTGTCAAAAAAAGAAGAAGCTAATGGCATTTATGGAAAAAGGACAACCGTTTATGACCGATATAAATTTAATGAAGAAAAGCCGGCCTCCTTTTACAGCCAGAAAGTAGATCCTTTTGATGAACGTGTTTTTTCAAGAGATGATCGTTTCTGGGCAGAAAACCGGCTCGAAAAGTTAAACAAGGATGAAGAAAGCATTTATAAGCTTATCGACACTCTTAAAAATGTACCTAAGTTTAAAAGATTATTTAATATTGGGACCATTCTGGCTTCCGGATATGCCGAAATAGATAAATGGAATTTTGATTACGGTCCCGTTTTTTCAACCTTCGGGTTTAACCCTGCAGAAGGGGTACGCATACGAACCGGCGGGCGTACCTATTTTGGGCAAAATGACCTCTGGCGTCTTGAAGGGTATCTCGCATATGGTTTTACCGATCGTAAATTTAAATACGGGATATCTGGTAAATGGCTTTTAGATCGTCAAAACAGGATTATTATTTCTGCCGGTAACCGCAGAGATGTAGAGCAAATAGGAGTAAATCTCACAGCGACTACCGATGTACTGGGGCGAAGTTTTGCATCTTCCGCACTGTTTACCGCAGGGGCCAACAACACCCTCACTAATATTAATCTTACCACGGCTGCCATAGAGTTTGAGCCTTTTAGGAATATAGTGCTAAAAACAGGAGGTGCATACCGTACCTTGCGCTCGGCATTACCGGAAGACTTTAGTATTGATTATATTGATCCCGAGGCGGAGGGTGGTGTATCTTCTCAGGTGAATCAGTTTGAAATGAATATCTCACTCGAAGTTACCCCTCGCCGCAGAGTGATTGGGTATGGAGTAGAACGAAAAGATGTAAATGATGACTATTCACGTTTTTTTGTGAACTATACCGTAGGTATGCAGGGGTTTCTGGAAAGTGATTTTGATTTTAAGAAAATTCAGTTTTTCTATCGTAAGCCTACTCAGATCGGAGGCTTTGGAAGATTACTTACCACTATAGAAGCCGGAAAAACCTTTGGAGAAGTTCCTCTTGGGTTGTTAAACATAGTACCCGGTAACCAGACGTATTTCTCGATTTTCAACACCTTTCCCAACCTCGATTTTTATGAATTTGTTACCGATACCTATACTTCAGTACATTTTGAACATAATTTTGGAGGGCGTTTGTTTTCCAGGATCCCCTGGCTAAGAGACCTTAATCTTAGAGAAATTGTTGGTGTTCGTGGTGTATGGGGAGAACTCTCTGAGGCCAATCGTGCACTGAGTGCCCCTTCTAACATAGAGCTTATAGCTCCTTCCGATGAGATCTATTGGGAGTATTCTTTCGGGATAGGTAATATTTTTAAAGTGTTTCGTATTGATTTCAACTTTAGAGGAAACTATCTTGACATGCCAGATGCACGGCGCTTTAGCGTTACCGGTGCCTTCGGGTTCTTTTTTTAACAAAAGCCCTGTACGTCTTTTTATTATAGCATTCTTTTTATACTTTTGCACCGCTTAATTATAGACTATTAGAATGGAATCAAACACTATTTTTATACCAATAGCCATGGCTATTCTAGGGCTGGCATTTATGCTTGTAAAAGCCCTATGGGTTAAGAAACAAGATGCAGGAAATGAAAAAATGCAGGGTATCTCAAAAAGTATTAAAGACGGAGCCCTTGCTTTTCTTAATGCAGAATACAGGTTATTACTTGTTTTTGTAATAATTGCAGCTATTGCATTGGGGGCTATTTCCTATTTTGTGCCTACCACGCATTGGTTGATTATTGTAGCTTTTGTTTTCGGCGCTTTTTTCTCTGCACTGGCAGGAAATATTGGTATGCGTATCGCTACCGAATCAAATGTTCGCACCACTCAGGCGGCACGTACCAGTTTACCAAAAGCACTTAATGTTTCTTTTTCGGGAGGTACCGTAATGGGACTGGGTGTAGCCAGTTTGGCAGTATTGGGTTTAAGCCTTTTCTTTTTTGTTTTTATAAAAATGTTTTTAACCGGAGACGGATCTTTCTATGATGAGATGACCATTGTACTGGAAGCGCTGGCCGGCTTCTCCTTAGGGGCAGAATCTATAGCCCTTTTTGCACGTGTTGGTGGAGGTATTTATACCAAAGCAGCCGATGTAGGTGCAGACCTTGTAGGGAAAGTAGAAGCAGGTATCCCTGAAGATGATCCCAGAAATCCCGCTACCATTGCAGATAATGTGGGAGACAACGTTGGAGATGTAGCCGGAATGGGAGCTGATCTTTTTGGTTCGTATGTAGCTACTGTGCTGGCATCTATGGTACTTGGTAATTACATTATTAAAGATATGGCACTGGCCAATGGTTCTCCGTTTACAGATGCCTTTGGCGGTATGGGGCCTATTTTTTTACCTATAGTAATTGCAGGAGTAGGTATTATTGCTTCTATAATAGGTACACTTTTCATCAAAATTAAAGATAATAATGCCAAAGAAGCTCAGGTGCAGTCTGCACTTAATCTTGGTAACTGGTCATCCATCGTAATAACCGCAGTTGCTGGATATTTCCTTATTCAGTGGATGCTTCCTGATACGATTGCCATGAACTTTTTTGGAGAGGGTATTAAAGAAGTATCCAGTATGAACGTATTCTACGCTACCTTAATAGGTTTGGCAGTAGGAGGACTTATTTCTGCGTTCACTGAGTATTATACAGGACTGGGTAAAAAACCGGTTCTTAACATCGTAAAGAATTCATCTACCGGTGCGGCAACCAATATTATTGCAGGATTAGCTACAGGGATGATGTCCACATTTTCATCAGTATTGTTGTTTGCTTTAGCTATTTGGGGCTCCTATTCTCTGGCAGGGTTTTATGGCGTTGCTCTCGCGGCATCTGCCATGATGGCTACCACAGCTATGCAACTTGCTATCGATGCCTTTGGCCCTATAGCAGATAATGCAGGAGGAATAGCAGAGATGAGTGAACTTCCTGAAGAAGTAAGAAGCCGTACAGACATCCTTGATTCTGTTGGAAATACTACAGCCGCCGTTGGTAAAGGTTTTGCTATTGCATCTGCAGCGCTTACGGCACTTGCTCTTTTTGCTGCTTATGTTACCTTTACCGGTATTGATGGAATTAATATTTTTAAAGCCGATGTTCTCGCTGCTCTTTTTATTGGGGGTATGATACCTGTTGTATTTTCGGCACTGGCCATGCAAAGTGTGGGGAAAGCTGCTATGGAAATGGTAAAAGAGGTAAGAAGGCAGTTTAAAGAAATACCTGGTATTATGGAAGGTACCGGTACGCCTGACTATGCCAAATGTGTGGATATTTCTACAAAGGCTGCTTTGAGAGAAATGCTGCTTCCCGGCCTTATTACTATCGTAACTCCAGTACTTATAGGCTTCATAATGGGGCCCGAAGCACTTGGGTCTTACATGGCAGGTGTTGCAGTATCTGGTGTACTTTGGGCCATTTTTCAAAATAATGCCGGTGGTGCATGGGATAATGCAAAAAAATCATTTGAAGCGGGAGTAGAAATAGATGGAAAAATGACCTACAAAGGTTCTGAAGCTCACAAGGCAGCCGTTACAGGAGATACTGTGGGAGATCCTTTCAAAGATACTTCGGGCCCTTCTATGAACATCCTTATTAAATTAACATGTTTGGTAGGTTTAGTGATCGCCCCTATATTAGGCGGACATATGGAAGAGGGAGAAGCACATGCTTCTGAAGAAATACAACAAAAAGAGATTTTGATAGAAGATACTACCACTGTTAAGCACACTACCGCTGCCGTGGTTGTAGAAAAAGCAGAATAATTATGGAAAGAAGAGACTGTTTAATAACAGTTTACTTTTAAAATATATGATAACAAAAAACTCATCAGTACACTGATGAGTTTTTTTATTTTATCAAATAATGATCTCTAAAAAAGTCCGTAAAGTTCTCCGTCAATACGGTTCACTACATTTCCCAGATCTTCAGGGTTATCTACAAAGTCCAGTTGATCGACATCTATAACCAATAATTTTCCCTTATCATAACTGTGTACCCATGCCTCATAGCGCTCATTTAACCTACTCAAATAATCAATCGAAATAGAGTTTTCATATTCGCGTCCTCTTCGGTGTATTTGTTTTACCAGATTCGGTATGGAGCTTCTTAAGTAAATAAGAAGGTCAGGAGGTTGAACAAGATTCTCCATAAGATCAAAAAGAGACCGGTAGTTGTTAAAATCCCGGTTAGTCATGAGCCCCATAGCATGCAGGTTGGGAGCAAAGATATGAGCATCTTCATAAATGGTGCGATCTTGTATGATCTTTTTTCCACTCTCGCGAATCTGTAATATTTGACTGAATCGGCTGTTTAGGAAATAGATCTGAAGATTAAAACTCCACCGTTCCATCTGATTGTAAAAATCATCTAAATAAGGATTATCTACCACATCTTCAAAATGGGCCTCCCATTTGTAATGTTTGGAAAGTAGCTTGGTAAGTGTGGTTTTTCCTGCTCCTATATTTCCTGCGATAGCAACGTGCATGGTACTTTAAATTACAATTTAACTTATTAATAACCGTAACAGTGGTTCGGTAAATATACAAGTTATCCCTGTTTTCCAGAAAAGGTTTCAGTTATAATCTGTTATGACAGGCAGTTTATTCGATGTAGTGTATTTGCTTAAAGATTAAGAGTAGTATTAAGCAGGTTCTTTAACTTTTTGGTATTGTATATCTTACCATTCATTATAACCGTGCTTACAGTTCTCGTATGGGAAATGTTTTCCAGAGGATTTTTATCAAGCAAAATAAGATCAGAAGACTTACCTACATCAATGGTTCCGTAAAAGTTGTCTTTGTGTAAAAAGGAAGCACCATTGAAAGTAGAAGTTCTTAGAGCTTCCAGGGGGGTTAAGCCCGCATTTACCATAGCTTCCAGTTCGGAATGAAGAGATTCTCCCGGATATATAAAAGAATTAAAAGCTCCGCAATCAGAACCCGCCATTAACGGAACTCCTGCCGTTTGTAGCTTGGTTACCAGATCTTTAAATCTTTGTTGTAACCTGCATCTCATTTTTTTCATTTCGGGGCTTGTCTTGGTAAGGTTTTGTATTCTTCGGTCATAGGTTTCTACAAGTTCTGTATTTACATACTGTAAATAAGGGTCCTTTTCATGATCTTCAGCCCCTATATTGCTAAGTACATTGCCAATGTGTAGTGTGGGTACCACATAAGTGTTTTTCTCTTTTAGAAGGTTAAAAGTGTGTCTTGCCGTTACCGGGTCATATGTATCGAGGATCTTTCCGAATGAATCCCAAAAACCCACAGTGCCCTGCTGAATTTCAAGGGTTATCTCTTTTTCTCTGTATGAGCAGCCTTTTAAAACATAATACAGATGCTCGATAGAACCAATACCCTGATTGACCGTTTCTTCCAGAAGTACAGTAAAAGGCATATGGCCCGAAGTAATAAAGTGCCGTTCACGTGCCTGTTCCAGTGTTTGTAAATACAAATCTCTTGATATTTTACTATCGTAGATCTTGACAAAATCAACGTGCAATACTTCCAGAGAATCTAAAGCTTTCTTTACCTCTTCAGGGGTCTCTACTTCAAGACTCCCCTCCCATGAAGCATTTTTACCATCTATTTTCGGGCCACTTGTAAATATACGAGGCCCCACCAGTGAGCCATTTTGGATTTGTTTTTTCCACTGTAATATCTCGTTCGTAAGGTCTCCTCCGGCATCTCTCACTCCGGTAATACCATTTACCAAAAATAGAATAAGAAATTCTTTATTAGCCTCTACCAATGCATTTCCACCTCTTAAATGAACATGGTTATCCCAAAGACCAGGCATGATATATTTTCCCGTGCCGTCAATAATCTTTCGGGCACGATATTTTTTATCTTCATGTACTTTTTCAACCAGGGATATTACATTTCCGGAAATAGCAACATTATGGAAAGGAATAACTTCTCCCGAAACTACATCAACAATATTTACGTTTGAAACGAGGATATCACATTGAGGTGAATCCTTATCAGTACACCCCAACAAAAAAAATAAGCCAATAAAAAAGAATATGGGTTTATCGTAAAATACCATGTAATTGTTTATGAGGGCCTTTCGAGCTAAATTTCTATACAATATACTAAATTTATCTTTAGGTTTTTACATGTGACAATACGGTTGTAAGTAAAAACCTCCATTTCTTCGTTAAGAAATAAATGTTAAATCTTTCCCCAAACAAATGTTTTTGTTTACTTTTGGTGCCGAATTATTGGGAGGAGAGATTTGAACTGATTGCAACCTCAGAAAAAAAATGCTAAAGCAGTAGAAACCTCCTTTAGTACACTATATACTTCCTCCCTTTTAAATTAAAATAAATTTATGGCATATTTGTTTACGTCAGAATCGGTTAGTGAGGGGCATCCTGATAAAATAGCAGACCAGATTAGTGACGCACTTTTAGATAATTTTTTAGCTTTTGACCCCGATAGCAAAGTAGCATGTGAAACGCTGGTTACCACAGGCCAGGTTATTTTAGCAGGTGAAGTTAAAAGTAAAACATACCTCGATGTACAAAATATAGCTCGTGATGTAATCAACAAAATTGGTTATACAAAAGGAGAATATCAGTTTAGTGGTGACTCCTGCGGTGTCATCTCTATGATACATGAGCAATCTAAAGATATTAACCAGGGAGTAGATAGAAATACACGCGAAGAGCAGGGAGCCGGAGATCAGGGTATGATGTTCGGGTATGCAACCAGTGAAACAGCTAACTATATGCCCCTGGCACTGGATATATCACATAAGATCTTACAGGTGCTGGCACAATTGCGCAGGAATGGTGATGAAATTGGCTATCTGCGGCCCGATGCCAAAGCACAGGTTACTATAGAATATAGCGATGATAACATTCCACAGCGAATAGATACGATCGTTATTTCTACCCAACACGATGCTTTTGATACAGATGATGCCAAAATGCTGGCAAAGATCAAATACGACATCTTAAATATTCTTATCCCGAAAGTAAAAGCGCAATTACCTCCCTATGTTCAGAAACTGTTTAATGAAGATATTGATTATCACATTAACCCCACAGGTAAATTTGTAATAGGAGGCCCTCATGGAGATACCGGGCTTACGGGTCGAAAGATCATAGTAGATACATATGGTGGTAAAGGCGCTCATGGAGGTGGGGCCTTTAGTGGCAAGGATCCCAGTAAAGTTGACAGAAGCGCTGCTTATGCTGCGAGACATATTGCCAAAAATCTGGTAGCAGCAGGTGTGGCAGATGAAGTTTTGGTACAAATAAGTTATGCCATTGGAGTAGTACAACCTACTTCAGTTTACGTGAATACTTATGGTACCGCTAAAGTACCTTTAAGCGACGGAACGATCGCTAAAAAAGTAGAAACTATTTTTGATATGCGTCCTTTTGCTATTGAAGAAAGGCTCAAATTGAGAAACCCTATTTATCTGGAGTCTGCCGCCTATGGGCATATGGGTAAAGAACCTCGCCTGGTTAAAAAAGTGTTCGAATCTCCCTACGAAGGAAAAATTGAAAAAGAAGTAGAACTTTTTACCTGGGAAAAGTTAGATCATGTAGATAAAGTAAAAGAAGTGTTTGGTATTTGAAAGAACCAAGCACTTTTTGTTTAAAAATTTGGAATTTAAAATTTAGTTTCCTAATCTTTGTAAAACAATTAGTAACAAAATGAAAAAGTTTATGTCTTGTTTTTGTATGCTTATGCAGATTAATTCTGCAGAGTGTTCTATTGCATAAACGAAAAAATATATAATCCAGCAATAAAGCCTCTGTCACGACAGAGGCTTTATTTTTTTAATTATTTATGAAAAATATATCGGTTTTAATGAGCATGTTTATAATGATGGCTATGTGTTATAGCCCGAAAGCTCATTGCCGAAAAAAGACGTAATCTAATAGTTGGTTAAACACGGGGTCCTTTTGGCAATGCTAAAAGGGCCCTTTTTTTATGAATATACTTAAAACAAAAATCATGAGTACACAAAAATTTGCTACGCAGGCATTACACACGGGTCACAATGTAAACGAAACCAAAAGTACACGCGCGGTGCCCATTTATCAGTCCACATCATATGTATTTCAAAATACAGATCATGCGGCAAGTTTGTTTTCCCTGGCAGAACCGGGATACATTTATACACGTATTAACAACCCTACCAATGATATCCTGGAGCAACGGCTTGCCGCTTTGGAGGGAGGCATCGCTGCGGTAGTAACCGCTTCCGGTACGGCAGCTATTGCTACTACTTTACTCGTACTGCTAAAAGCAGGAGACCATTTAGTGGCATCTTCCAGTTTATACGGAGGAACTTACAATCTTTTAAATGTAACCTTACCCCGTTTGGGGATCACAACCACCTTTGTTGATCCGTCCCAGCCGGAAAACTTCCAAAAGGCAGTACGCCCCAATACACGCGCATTTTTTTTAGAGTCATTAGGGAATCCTAAACTGGACGTGATCGATATTAAAGAAGTGGCAGTATGGGCCAGGGAAAACAAAGTCCCGCTTATTGTAGATAACACGGTAGCTACACCTTATTTACTCAACCCTATTGAACATGGAGCCAATATCGTAATACATTCGTTAACTAAATACATCAACGGTAACGGCACCGCTTTAGGAGGTGCTATTATAGACGCCGGTACTTTTGACTGGTCTAATGGAAAATTTCCGGAGTTTACAGAACCTTCTCCCGGGTATCACGGACTCATATATCATGAAGCTTTAAAAGAAGCCGCATTTATAGCCAAAGTGCGTATTGAAGGTCTTCGGGACTACGGAGCTGCCCTTAGTCCGTTTAATACTTTTCAAATCATACAGGGACTGGAAACCTTGCAGTTACGAATTAAAAAACACAGTAAAAATGCGTTGCAACTGGCAAAATGGCTTCAGCAGCAGGAAGAAGTTTCCTGGGTAAATTATCCCGGACTCGAAGAAAGCAAATATTATGACCTTGCTGTAAAATACCTTCCCGAGGGTCAAAGCGGTATTGTGACTTTTGGAGTAAAAGGAGGCTTTGAAGCCGCAAAAATAGTAACCGATGAAACAAAACTCTTCTCGCTACTGGCCAATATAGGAGATACCAAATCACTCATCATACACCCCGCCAGTACAACCCATCAACAGCTTACGGAGGCGCAACAGGTATCTACAGGAGTTACCGGAGACCTTATTAGAATATCTGTAGGGTTGGAAGCTATAGAAGATTTGATAACCGATCTGAGGCAGGCACTAGACAAAGTAAAGCATCAGGTACAGGTACTATAAATATAAAACCCTCCAATAGTAAAAAGGAGAACGTATGAAAAAAGAACTCAAAAAAATACATCTGGCTGGCTTTACCACCAAAAGCGGAGCATACTATCCAATACTCCCATTGTCTTATCAGGTTTTTGGTAAGCCTTTGGGAACAGCTCCCGTGATATTGGTAAACCATGCCTTAACAGGCAATTCTCAGGTAACAGGTGCTACAGGTTGGTGGAATGCAATAGTAGGAAACGGGAAAGTAATAGACACCAACGTTTTCTCTGTAATTGCTTTTAATATTCCGGGAAACGGGTACGATGGTTTCTATATAAAGAATTATCAGGATTTTGTAGCTGCCGACACGGCCCGTATTTTTATACGAGGTCTTAATTACTTGAAAATTAAAAAACTGTATGCAATTATTGGAGGTTCTGTAGGCGGTGGTATCGCTTGGGAAATGCTTGCTCAGGCACCAGATCTTACCCGGTTTTTAATACCTATTGCAAGTGACTGGAAATCTACCGACTGGTTAATCGCTAATTGTGCCGTTCAGGAACAAATTCTCAATAACTCAAAAAACCCGGTACATGATGCCCGTATGCATGCCATGCTTTGCTATCGTTCTCCCGAATCACTTAAACATAAATTTCACAGAGGAAAAACCAGTGAAAGCAGGTATTTCGATGTTGAGAAATGGTTATTTCATCATGGGAAAAAATTAGACGACCGGTTTCGTCTGCCCGCATATAAACTTATGAATCAGTTGTTAAAAACCATTAATGCTACATCTGGTGTACAAACCATTGAGGAGGTAGTCACACGGTCAAAGGCACATATTTACATTATAGCTATAGATTCGGATGTGTTTTTTACAGCTTATGAAAATAAAGACACCTGGCGCCTGCTGCGGCAAAACAGTGAAACCGTTTTTTACAATGAAATACGATCCATTCACGGGCACGATGCCTTTCTTATAGAGCACCAGCAGGTTACTCAATTACTAGAACCCATTTTTAAACCATTAGAAAAAACGCATGAAAACTAGATCCGTCCCAATTATTGTATTTGGAAAAGGGAGCGTAGGTGGCACTTTGATCGATCAGATACTCACATTCCGGAACCTTCTTTTCGAAAGCAGGCATATTGACCTGAAAATAATAGCTATTGCCAACTCGAAACATATACTTTACAGCTCTGAAGGTATTACAGATAACTGGAAAAGCAATTTTAAAGAAAAGAGCATCCCCTATACTGTTCAAAATGTAGTGAATTTTTGTAAAGATCATAAATTTGAAGACCCTATAGCAGTCGATGTTACCTCAGGAAGTACAAGATCTGAAGAATACCCATATCTTATAGAAAACGGATTCCATATTGTAACAGCCAATAAAATTGCGAATTCAGGTTCACAGCAATTTTATGACATTTTGCGAAAGAGCCTGGTAAAGAACAAAAGGCAATTTCTGTACGAGACCAACGTAGGTGCAGCACTTCCGGTTATTCATACATTGCGCTCTCTTTTACTTTCGGGAGATGAGGTACTAAAAATAAGAGGTGTTTTTTCCGGCTCACTTAGCTATATATTTAACAGGTTTTGTAATGAAAATAACAGTTTTTCGCAAATAGTGAGGGAAGCCGTTCAAAAAGGATTTACCGAGCCAGACCCGAGAGAAGACCTGTGCGGTAAGGACGTAGCCCGCAAACTGCTTATTCTGGTAAGGGAATTAGGGATAACGGCAGAACCTCATCAAATAAACGTACGGTCATTGCTGCTCCCAAATTTAGATAACAATGTGTCCTTACCCTGCTTCAACAGAAATTTATCAGAGCTTGACAAACCTTTTGAAACCGCAAAGATCACCCAAAAACCAAATCATGTTTTAAGGTATATAGGAGAATATGACAGGCGAAACCATAAATTAGAAGTAAAATTAATTTCTGAACCCTTAAATTCGCCGTTAGGTCAATTGCAAAGTTCCGACTGTCTCTTTGAGATCTACACAGCTTCTTACGGAGAGAAACCGTTGGTGATACAAGGGGCAGGGGCAGGTAAAGAGATCACAGCTCGTGGTGTTTTAGCAGATATAGCAGCTATAGCCAACAGTACGTATAAAAACAGAAATACAAACCCATACCAACAAGAGGTACATACTTATAATTAAAATCAGATAAATACAAATCACATGAAAATACATCTTAAAAGATTAGACCAGGAATACCTTTTTGAAGCTCGTAATGAAAGAGGCAATACCGTTCTTATGGATAACAAGGGAAGAGAAGACGGAGAGGTGAAAGGCGCCGGGCCCATGGAACTTTTGCTTATGGCAGTTGCCGGTTGTAGCGGTATAGATATTGTTTCTATCTTAAAAAAACAAAAACAGGAAATTACAGCGTATGACGTAGAAGTAGATGCCGACAGGGAAGAAGGAGTAGTACCCTCACTTTTTAAAAGTATTCATGTGAAAATATTTTTAGAGGGCTCTATAGAACCTGCCAAAGCCCTGCGTGCAGCAAAACTGTCTTTTGATACCTATTGCTCGGTTTCCAAAACGCTGGAAAAAACAGTGCCTATTTCGTACGAAGTACATGTAAACGGAGAAAAATATGAAGCGTTATAAGAATATAGAAACAGTTCAGGTACGCGCAGGTATCCCAAAAACAAAGTATCAGGAACATACTACTCCTCTTTTTCTTACATCTGGATTTGTATTTGAGGATGCAGAAGATATGAGGGCCTCATTTGCCGAAGAAAAAGAGCGCGATATCTATTCCCGGTACAGTAACCCCAACACCTCAGAATTTGTAGAGAAAGTGTGCCGGCTAGAAGGGGCCGAAGCGGGATACGCATTTGCCAGTGGTATGGCAGCTATATTTACCACCTTTTTTGCACTTCTGAAAAGCGGAGATCACATTATATCGGCAAGATCGGTTTTTGGTTCCACTCACACCCTGTTTACCCGGTACTTTCCCAAATGGGATATCCATACATCATATTTTAACTGCAATAACCCGGAAGAAATTAGTGCCTTGATCCGGCCATCTACACGTATTCTCTACGCAGAGACCCCCACTAATCCCGGAGTGGATGTCCTGGATCTGAAAAAATTAAGTGAAATTGCCTCGGCTCATAACCTCCTGTTAATTATTGATAATTGCTTTGCTACCCCGTATTTGCAACAACCCATAACTTTTGGTGCAGACCTGGTAATACACTCTGCAACCAAACTTATGGACGGGCAGGGGCGTGTTCTTGGAGGAATTACCGTAGGAAAAGAAAGCCTTATAAAAGAGATCTATACATTTGCCCGAAATACAGGTCCTTCACTATCTCCTTTTAACGCCTGGATCTTATCAAAAAGCTTGGAAACACTATCTGTAAGAGTAGATCGTCATTGTGATAACGCGCTTAAAGTGGCTCAGTTCCTGGAGAATCACGCGCAGGTTAATGAGGTGAAATACCCGTTCATGAGATCACATCCCGCGTATGAAATAGCAAAAAAGCAAATGAAAGCGGGGGGCAACATCGTCGCATTTCAAATACAGGGAGGTTTACAGGCAGGTCAAAAATTCCTGAATACCCTGCATATGTGTTCCTTATCTGCCAACCTGGGAGATACCCGCACCATTGTAACCCACCCTGCCTCTTCCACCCATAGCAAACTTACAAAAGCAGACAGGTTAAGCGTAGGGATTACAGACGGACTCATACGTGTGTCTGTGGGATTAGAACACGCAAATGATATCATAGCCGATATTGATCAGGCATTAGTAACCTTAAAAAAATAAAAAAAAGTAAGAAGTTTTAACAGAAAATCTTACTTTAGCAATAAATTACTATAAATCTATAGACTAAATAGATTAATCATGCAAAGCTTTAGAACTGAAATAGAAAACCCAACCGTAGAGAGAGATATTATAGAACTCGAAAAAAAGATACATCTTTTTAAAGAAGGCAAGATAGATGAAGAACGGTTTCGAAGCCTCCGCCTGGCAAGAGGTGTTTACGGACAAAGACAGCCCGGCGTACAGATGATACGTATAAAAATACCTTACGGACGCTTAACTTCGCAAAAACTACTTCGTATTGCAGATGTATCTGATGAGTATTCAACCGGAAGGTTACATATTACCACCCGGCAGGACATTCAGATTCATTATGTAAGCCTGGACAGAACGCCACAATTATGGGCAGAGTTGGAAAAAGATGAAGTAACCCTTCGGGAAGCCTGCGGAAATACAGTTCGTAACATTACCGCCAGTGAAACTGCTGGTATTGATGCAGACGAGCCTTTTGACGTTACCCCGTATGCCGATGCTCTTTTTCGTTATTTTTTGCGTAACCCCATTAATCAGGAAATGGGGAGAAAGTTTAAAATAGCCTTTTCCTCATCTGCCAAAGACACCGCGCTTACCTATATTCACGATCTGGGGTTTATACCCGTATTGGAGAATGGAAAGCGAGGTTTCAAAGTACTGCTGGGAGGAGGTTTGGGTGCACAACCCAGACACGCCGATGTGGTATATGATTTTCTTGAAACTGAGAAAATAATACCCTTTACAGAAGGAGTACTTCGAATATTTGACCGTCACGGCGAGCGGTCCAAACGCTTAAAGGCACGAATAAAGTTTTTGATCAAAGATATAGGTCTTGAAACTTTTCTAGAGCTTATTAAACAGGAATATAAAGCTCTGTCGGTAAAAGAGTATCCCATACCCGAAGAAGGGTTTGTTCCAGATTTTACCCATTTAAAAGATACACCTCACGTAGAAGTGAGTGATCAAAAAGATTTTGACCGGTGGAAAGCCCTCAACGTAATTTCACAAAAACAAAAGGGGTATGTAGCCGTAGGAGTGAAAGTCTATCTCGGAGATTTTTATACAGATAAAGCACGTCTTTTAGCAAAACTGGTAAAAGAGCATGCTGCTAATGAACTTAGGCTTTCATTGCGCCAGGACATTCTTATTCCATATGTAAAAGAAGAGGCGCTACCCCACTTTTACAATGTTTTAAAAGAGTTGGGCTTTACAGATCTCGGATATAATTCTACCGTTGACATTACAGCTTGTCCGGGAACAGATACCTGCAATCTGGGTATTGCCAGCAGTACCGGGATCGCCTCACAGTTAGAGAAAGTATTACATGAAGAGTACCCTTCTTATGTAGAGAATAAAGATATGACCATAAAGATAAGCGGGTGCATGAATGCCTGCGGACAGCATAATATGGCGCATATTGGTTTTCAGGGAATGTCCGTTAAGTCAGGAAAAATGGTGGCCCCGGCCCTTCAGGTGTTGCTGGGAGGTGGTGTTTTGGGGAATGGTCTGGGCCGCTTTGCCGATAAAGTAATTAAGATACCCAGTAAAAGAGGCCCGGAGGCCCTTAGAATTATTCTTGATGATTATGAAGCAAATACCCAAAAAGAAACTTCTTTTACAGATTATTATGATCAGAAAGGGCAAAAATACTTTTATGAATTACTAAAGCCCCTTGCAGATGTAACCAATCTTGAGGAATCTGATTTTATTGACTGGGGCCATAATAAACCCTATATCAAAGCCGTAGGGATAGGAGAATGTGCCGGTGTGGTAATTGATCTGGTAGCGACCCTTCTTTTTGAAAGCGAAGAAAAACTGGATTTATCAAAAGAGGCAATTGAGCAAAAAAAATGGGCAGACAGTATTTATCATTCCTATACTGCCATAGTAAATACTGCTAAAGCTTTATTGTTATCAGAAGATGTAACAACCAATTCTCACGCAGGCATTATCAAACAATTTCAGGAGGTATTTATAGATACCGGCAAACTGGCATTGGAAACGGATTTTGATGGATTGGTGTATCAACTTCGCGATCATGAACCTACAGAAAGCTTTGCTCAAAAGTACGACCAGGATGCCCGGAGCTTCTATCATGCCATAGATGTTTTTAGAAAAAAAGAACTCGAGTATGCAGACCAATAAATCACCAAAAGTAACCCTGGTAGGAGCAGGGCCCGGAGATCCTGATCTTCTCACCATAAAAGGCGCAAAGGCACTGGCAAGTGCAGATGTTGTGTTGTACGATGCACTCGTAAACCACCGTTTATTTCAGTATGTCCCGGGAAAGACCAAAACAGTTTTTGTTGGAAAACGTAAGGGGTTTAAAGCCTTTGCTCAGGATGAGATCAATGAACTTATAGTGTCACATGCATTTTCTTACGGGCACGTGGTACGATTAAAAGGAGGAGACCCTTTCGTTTTTGCCCGGGGAACCGAAGAGATAGAATACATTGAAAGCTTCGGTATCCCTTGCGAAGTGGTACCCGGTATTTCTTCAGCACTGGCCGTACCGGCCAGCCAGGGAGTATCGCTCACCAGACGTGGTACTGCCCAAAGTTTTTGGGTCATTACAGGAACCACCTCGCAACAAAAACTATCTAAAGACCTGTATCACGCATCACGATCAACCGCTACCGTTGTTGTTCTTATGGGTATGAGTAAGCTGGGTGAGATCGTAAGGCTTTTTAGAAATGAAGGTAAAGGCGCCATGCCGGTTGCAGTTATTCAAAACGGCACCACTCAAAACGAAAATGTAGGCGTAGGTACCATAGATACTATTACTTATGTGGTAAAAGAAAAACAACTTTCTTC
Organism: Ascidiimonas aurantiaca; assembly: GCF_037646345.1. Classification (NCBI taxonomy): domain Bacteria; kingdom Pseudomonadati; phylum Bacteroidota; class Flavobacteriia; order Flavobacteriales; family Flavobacteriaceae; genus Ascidiimonas; species Ascidiimonas aurantiaca. The sequence continues at coordinate 76,302 of NZ_JBBEWR010000009.1, forward strand.
TCCCGCAGTAATAGTTATTGGTGAAGTAGTAAGAGAAAGTCATAAGCTAAAACAATATTACAGACAGGCAATGGCCGTTTCAGGATAATAAAAAAAAAGAGATATGGAAAAGAATGAATTATATCCTGTTTTTCTAAAAGTACACACACTTAATGTACTTATTGTAGGTGGCGGGAACGTAGGTCTTGAAAAGCTTTTTTTTATGCTTAAGTCCAGCCCCCGTGCCCGGGTAGAAATAGTAGCTACATGGTTTCATGAAGAATTAATAGCCTTATGTGAGAGCCACCCTCAGGTAAAACGGGTACAAAAAGCCTATGAAAAAAGTGATCTTGCGGAAAAAGATATGGTAATTGCCGCGACCGATTCGTTAGACGTAAACAAACAGGTCTATAATGATTGCAAAAAGCGCCATATTCTCGTAAATGTAGCAGATACTCCCGATTATTGTGATTTCTATTTAGGGGGTATAGTCACTAAAGGCAACGTGAAAGTGGCTATTTCCACCAATGGCAAATCGCCTACCACCGCCAAACGGCTGCGTCAATTTTTTGAAGAAGTGCTCCCCGAAGATATAGATGATCTTGTAAAAAACCTTCATGAATACCGAAAAACACTTAAAGGAGACTTTGAGGAGAAAGTAGAAAAAATGAATGATGTGACCAGGGGATTACTTTCATAAACCAGCAATTCAAAAGAACCAATAAAACATTCGAATTATATAATTACTAAACCACTACCCATGATCAAGACAGATATCCTTATAATAGGAGCGGGCCCCACAGGCCTGTTTACCGTATTTGAAGCAGGCCTGCTTAAAATGAGAACACATCTTATTGATGCACTTCCTCAGCCAGGCGGACAATGTTCTGAAATATACCCTAAAAAACCCATTTACGATATTCCCGGATTTCCTGAAGTGCTTGCAGGAGATCTGGTTTCGAACCTTATGGAACAGATAAAGCCTTTCAATCCCGGTTTCACTTTGGGTGAAAGAGCAGAAACTATAGAAAAAGACGAGAACGATACTTTTATTGTAACAACCAACAGGGGAACACAACATCAGGCACCCATAGTGGTCATAGCCGGAGGGTTAGGCTCTTTTGAGCCCAGAAAACCACCTATAGACCATATAGCCGGGTATGAAGACAAAGGAGTATCTTATATTATTCGTGACCCCGAGATCTTTAAAGGTCAAAAAGTGGTGATAGCCGGAGGAGGAGATTCAGCTTTAGACTGGTCCGTATATCTGGCCGATATAGCAGCAGAAGTGACACTCGTTCATCGTAGAAAAGAATTTCGCGGAGCACTTGATTCTGTAGAAAAAGTAGCCAGACTTTCAAAACAGGGAAAAATAGAGCTCATTACAGAAGCAGAAGTAACCGCACTTCATGGTGATGCGCGGTTAACCGGTGTTACCATTACCTATAATTCCGGAACGACCACCTTACGGGAAACCGATGCATTCATACCTTTATTTGGGCTTTCGCCAAAGCTGGGACCTATTGCTAACTGGGGGCTGGAAATAGAAAAAAATGCCATTAAAGTAAATAATGCCTATGATTACAGTACCAATATTCCCGGTATTTATGCCATTGGCGATGTAAATACATATCCCGGAAAGCTTAAACTCATATTATCAGGTTTTCACGAAGCCGCCGTTATGTGCCAGAGCGCATACCAACGCATTAACCCCGGGAAAAGATACGTTATGAAATACACCACAGTAAGCGGAATTAACGGTTTTGACGGTAGTAAAAAAGAAGCTCGTAAAGAAGTAGTTAAAAGTATTGTCTAAGATAAAATTTATACTTTATTTTGTAAACACGTTCACTAATCATCTATTGTAGTTATCAGGAAAGGTGAAGGGAATAGACCCTATGAAGCCTTAGCAACCCTCCTTATCTTTTTAGGAGAAGGTGCTAAATTCTACCCTAAAAGGGGAAGATGACACATACAGACTTTTCAGTCGTATTCCATCGCGTTTTCTTGTTTTCATAACTACAACATTTAGTGTAAATTTTTGTTACACAACTATTTGAATACTGAAAACCAAAAATGAATACTATTTCTGAAGAGTTAGCAAAGCGCATTCTCATACTAGACGGGGCTATGGGTACCATGATCCAGCAACATGGCTTTACCGAAGACCAGTACCGTGGGAGCCGTTTTCAAAAGTATCACCTGCCACTAAAAGGGAACAACGATCTTTTATCACTTACCCAGCCCGAAGCCATTTTGAATATTCACCGTGACTATCTAGAGGCAGGAGCAGACATCATAGAAACCAATACATTTTCCGGCACGCGCATCGCCATGAGCGATTATCAAATGGAAGATATTGTTGCTGAGCTTAACTATGAGTCAGCCCGGCTTGCCAGAAAGGCAGCAGACGAATATACTGCAGCTACTCCGGAAAAACCTCGTTTTGTAGCAGGATCCATAGGGCCTACCAATAGAACCGCCAGTATGTCGCCCGATGTGAACGATCCCGGTTTTCGGGCCGTTACTTTCGACCAGCTTCGTGAGGCTTATTTTGAACAGGCAGAAGCACTGGTCAAGGGCGGATGTGACCTTCTTTTAGTAGAAACCGTTTTTGATACGTTAAATGCCAAAGCAGCCCTTTTCGCTATAGAAGAAGTGAAAGAGTACCTTGAAAAAGACATTCCCGTTATGGTAAGCGGAACGATCACCGATTCCAGCGGACGAACTTTGTCAGGACAAACCGTGGAGGCTTTTCTTATTTCCGTATCGCATATTCCCTTGCTCAGTGTTGGTTTTAATTGTGCTTTGGGTGCAGAACAGTTAATGCCTTATTTAAAGAGGTTGTCGCGGGAAACCGGTTTTTATACATCGGCCCACCCTAATGCCGGCCTGCCCAATGCTTTTGGTGAATATGATGAAACACCCCTTCAAATGCAATCGTATATAGAGAAGTATCTACAGGATCATCTCGTTAACATAGTAGGCGGATGCTGTGGTACCACACCAGAACATATACGGCTCATAGCAGAAGTAGCCGCCAGGCACCAACCCCGAAAAATCCCTGCACGTGTATAAACCAGACAAGGAAAAACATGCCCCCACACAATATTTAAAGCTTTCCGGGTTAGAACCCCTCATAGTGAGCCCAACCAGTAATTTTATTAACATTGGAGAACGCACCAATGTTACCGGATCACGAAAGTTCCTGAGGCTTATCAAAGAAAAACAATATCAGGAAGCTGTTGAGGTAGCAAGGGCACAGGTAGCCGGAGGCGCTCAGATCATCGATGTTAATATGGATGAAGGTCTCATTGATGGCGTTGAAGCCATGACCACCTTCTTAAACCTTATCGCAGCCGAACCCGATATTGCCAGAGTACCTGTCATGATTGACAGTTCACGATGGGAAATTATTGAAGCCGGACTTAAAGTCGTACAAGGTAAAAGTGTAGTAAACTCTATAAGCCTGAAAGAAGGGAAAGCAGCATTTATAAAACTGGCACAACGTATTAGAAGGTATGGCGCTGCCGTAATAGTTATGGCTTTTGATGAAAAAGGGCAGGCCGACACTTTTGAACGCCGTATAGAGATATGCAAACGTTCATATAATATACTCGTGGAAGAAGTAGGTTACCCGCCTCAGGACATCATTTTTGACCCCAATATTTTTCCGGTAGCTACCGGCATGGAAGAACACCGCAGGAATGCTGTGAATTTCTTTAAAGCTACACGCTGGATCAGAGAAAACCTTCCATACGCTAACGTTAGCGGGGGGGTAAGCAATGTGTCCTTTTCTTTCAGGGGTAACAATGCCGTGCGTGAGGCCATGCACTCTGCTTTTTTGTACCATGCCATTCAACACGGTATGAATATGGGTATTGTAAATCCCGAACTTCTCGAGGTATATGATGATATTCCCAAAGAGTTACTTGATTATGTAGAGGATGTATTACTGGATCGAAGAGAAGATGCCACCGAACGCCTTCTTGATTATGCCGAAAGTGTAAAAGAAAATCAAAAAAGTCCAGAAGAAAAGATACAGGAATGGCGTTCATTACCCCTTCAGGAAAGAGTTACCCATGCTCTGGTTAAAGGATTGGATGCATTTATCGAAGTCGATGTAGAAGAGGCCCGGCAACTGGTAGAGAAACCTATTGAGGTAATTGAGGGACCCCTGATGAAAGGGATGAATGTAGTAGGAGACCTCTTTGGAAGTGGCAAAATGTTCCTTCCACAGGTAGTTAAATCGGCCAGAGTAATGAAAAAGGCAGTTGCTTATTTATTACCCTATATTGAAGCAGAAAAAAGCGGGAAAAAAGAATCGGCAGGAAAAATACTCATGGCCACCGTAAAAGGTGATGTTCATGATATTGGTAAAAATATAGTGGCAGTTGTACTGGGGTGTAATAACTATGAGATCATAGATATGGGGGTGATGGTACCTCCCGAAAAGATACTTCAAAAAGCCCTTGAACAAAATGTAGATGTCATAGGGCTTAGCGGCCTTATTACGCCTTCGCTGGACGAAATGGTGCATCTGGCTGCCGAAATGGAAAAACAATCATTTTCAATTCCCTTACTTATAGGTGGCGCAACCACTTCACGGGCACATACGGCTGTTAAAATCGCACCCGAATACTCAAGTGCCGTAATTCATGTGACCGATGCATCTAAAGCCGTGACCGTAGTGGGAAGCCTTTTGCATAAAAACAGAAATGTATTTAAACAATCCATACGAGAGGAATACGACAAGTTCAGGGAACAATTCCTTTCAAGAAGTAAACAGAAAGTGTATTTGAGTCTGGAAGAGGCCCGAAAGAACAAACTGAAGCTTAACTGGGCCGCCTTTTCTCCCGTAACTCCTCAAAAAACAGGGATTCAGGTAATAGAAGAGCAGGATCTTTATACTTTGGAAAGCTATATAGACTGGACGCCTTTCTTTAGAAGTTGGGATCTGCATGGTAAGTTCCCTAAAATATTATCTGATGATGTCGTGGGAGAACAGGCCACTTCTCTTTACGAAGATGCCCGCAGGCTTTTGAAAGAGATCATTGCCAAAAAGAAATTCACCGCAAAAGCAGTGTATGGTATTTTTGAAGCATCAGCCATAAGCGATGATGATATTGAAGTAAAAGATACACTTTCCGGTAATAATTATCGCTTTCTAACCTTGCGGCAACAATTAAAAAAACACGATGGAAAACCCAATATGGCCCTGGCCGATTTTATAGCACCGGCAGATTCAGGGATTCAGGATTACATAGGTTGTTTTTGTGTAACAGCCGGTTTTGGTACCGATGCCATGGCGCAAGCATTTGAAGCCGACCATGACGATTACAATGCCATTATGGTAAAAGCATTGGCCGATCGTCTGGCTGAAGCATTTGCCGAGTTCTTACACGAAAAGGTTCGTAAAGAGACCTGGGGATATGCCAGAGCAGAGGCCTGGTCAAAAGAAGAGCTCATTCAGGAAGCCTATAAAGGCATCCGGCCCGCTCCGGGTTATCCCGCCTGCCCCGATCACCTGGAAAAACAAACCCTATGGCAATTGTTGAAAGTAGAAAAAAACATAGGAGTGACCCTTACCGAAAGTATGGCCATGTGGCCGGCAGCATCTGTTTCAGGATATTATTTTGCGCATCCCGAAAGCCGCTATTTTGGTTTGGGAAAAATAGCAGAAGACCAACTGGCCGATTACGCTAAAAGAAGAGCAATTACACTTGATCAGGCCCGAAAATGGCTAAGTCCTAATTTAAGAGAGCAGCGAACATCCTCTCTTCAAAAAACAGAATCTAAAAAATGAAAGTAACCGATCATATCACCAGGGCCAATGGCTCCCCTCTTTTCTCATTTGAGATCCTGCCTCCTCTAAAAGGACAGAACATTCAGTCCATTTTTGACGGGATCGATCCATTAATGGAATTTAACCCTCCGTTTATTGATGTAACTTATCACCGTGAAGAATATGTATATAAAGAAAGAGAGAATGGTTTACTGGAAAAAAAAGTAGTTCGAAAACGTCCCGGCACCGTGGGTATTTGTGCGGCTATTCAAAACAAATACAACGTAGATGCAGTACCCCATATACTTTGCGGAGGGTTTACAAAAGAAGATACCGAGAACTTTTTGATAGATCTGAATTTTCTGGGAATAGAAAATGTAGTGGCCCTGAGAGGTGATGCAGTGAAAACGGAAACCTACTTTAAGCCTGAAAAAGGCGGGCACCAGTATGCGATCGATCTGGTAAAGCAGATAGTGGATCTCAATCAAGGTAAATATCTTGATGAAGAAGTATTGAACGTAGCCAAAACCGAATTTTGTATAGGTGTGGCCGGATACCCCGAAAAACATATGGAAGCCCCCAGTATGGAAAGTGATATCCATTTTCTCAAGAAAAAAATAGAAGCCGGAGCCTCGTATATAATAACCCAGATGTTTTTTGATAATTCACGTTTTTTTGAGTTTGAAAAAAAGTGCAGAGCTGCCGGGATCGAAGTTCCTATTATACCTGGCCTTAAACCCATTGCCAGCAGAAAACAACTTAATTTGATACCGCATCGTTTTAAAGTAGATCTTCCTGATGCCCTTGTAAAAAGTGTTCTTCAATGTACTACCGATGCACAGGTAAAAGCAGCAGGAGTAGAGTGGTGCATTTCTCAAAGCAGAGAGCTCATACAGAGAGGCGTACCCGTATTACATTATTATTCTATGGGCAAAGCAAAAAATATTAAAGCGATTGCCAAAGAAATTTTTTAAATAATACTACTTTTACGGCTGTTTATGAACAAACGGCTTCTATTACTTGTATTCATAACCGGTACAACTATTCTCTACTCCCAGAAAAAAGAGAATAGTTCGTTCATAGACGTCAACTACTTTTATGGAAAAATTGCCAGACATAATGACGATATCCTTCATTTAATTACCGACCGCCCGGAAGGACTTATCGTAAGTTGGAACAAAAAAACATTTGGTAGCCAAGAGTGGCATCAGGAGTATAATTATCCCGATTACGGATTTTCATTCACTTACCAAAACCTTAAGAATGAGTTTCTGGGAGAGAATTATGGCCTTTATGCACATTATAATTTTTATTTTTTCAAAAGAAAATTAATGTTTCGTATTGGGCAGGGGCTGGCAGTGACCACCAACCCCTATGACCGGGAAACCAATTTTAGGAATGTAGCTTTCGGCACACGCCTTTTGAGTAGTACCTATGCCATGCTCAATTATAAAAAAGAGCGTATTTTCGGAAGGTTTGGCTTACAGGCAGGGCTGTCTCTTATTCATTACAGCAATGCTAATTTTAAAGCCCCAAATACAAGTATTAATTCCATTACCCTTAATTTAGGGGTAGTATATAATCTGGATGAAGAAGACCCTCCGTTTGTAACCATTCCTTCCGAAGGGAAAAATTATGCAGAGCGGTTGCATTACAATCTGGTGTTCAGGACCGGGGCTAATGAAAGTGATGTAATAGGGAGCGGCCAGTATCCTTTTTATATTTTTACCGGGTATGTAGATAAACGGTTGAGCAGGAAAAGTGGAATACATGCAGGGGCCGAAGTCCTTTTTTCCAATTTTCTCAAAGAATTCATCAGGTTTCGCGGAATAGCCTTTCCCGGAGAATTTGGTATAGATGGCGATGAAGATTTCACAAGAGCCGGTATTTTTGTTGGTCATGAATTGTACATAAACAAGTTTTCCGTACTTTCACAGGTAGGGTATTATGTTTTGTATCCTGTAGAGTTTGAAGGTCGTGTATATTTTCGTGCAGGATTAAAAAGGTATTTTGGAAAAAGATTTTTTGGAGAGCTAACGCTCAGGTCACATGGGGCCAAAGCGGAAACTCTTGAATTTGGTATAGGCATACGGTTGTAATGAAAAAACTTTTTTATAGTCTGGTTTTAGTTCTCTGCTTTTCATGCGATAGTGAAAATGCACCGGATTGTTTTCAAACTGCAGGGCCAATCATTACCGAACAAAGGCAGGTGCCTGAGTTTTCCCGTATTCTCGTTAATGAAGGTATTGAACTCATAGTAAAACAGGATACGGAATATACGGTTAAAGTAGAGACCGGAGAAAATCTAATGAATGATATTGATGTAAAAGTAGAAGAAGGGAGACTTCTCCTTACCGATAATAATATCTGTAATTTTGTTCGTGATTATGGGATAACTACTATTTATGTGACAGCACCAGACCTAAAAGAGATAAGAAGCTCTACACAATTTGATGTACGTTCAGATGGTGTACTGAGTTATCCTGAATTTTCAGTTATTTCCGAAGATTTTTTAAACCGGTCGCTACAGAGTGTAGGTAATTTTTATCTTGAAATTGATACCGAAACATTCAGATTGGTTTTTAATAACCTTTCTAACTGTTTTATTAAAGGAAAAAGCCAGTCTATCAACCTTCAGTTCCAGTCCGGGAACGGTCGCTTTGAAGGAGCAGATCTGGTGGCGGAGAACGCAACTATCTTTCACCGGGGAACCAATGACATGATCATACAGGTAAACAATAAAGTGGCCGGCAATATTTTTGGTACAGGCAATATTGTTTTAGTAAAAAAGCCTTTGGAAATAGAGGTTATAGAACATTATCGTGGCAGATTAATTATAAGAGAATGAGATTTAGGCACTGCTTTATTTTGTGCATATTCAGTATAAGCTCATTTTTAAATCAGCTATCAGCCCAGGAACGTTCGCATATACCACCATCAGACAAGATGTTTAAAAAAGCCCATCGTATTGCCAAAAGGATTGTAAGACAGAGAAAAGTACCCGGCATGGCTATTTCAGTAAGTTATCAGGGAGATATGGTATGGCAGGCAGGACTGGGGTTTGCCGATCTCAATACCCGCACCCCGGTGCATCCCGCCAAAACCGTTTTTAGGATTGCCAGTGTTTCTAAGCCTTTGGCCGCAACAGCTCTGGCCAAAATGGTAGAAGAGGGCCTTGTAAAACTGGATGCTTCTGTCTATGATTACCTTCCAGAATATCCGCCAAAACCGTATGATTTTACCTTGCGGCAATTAGGTGGGCATTTAGCCGGTATTCGTTCATATCGTGGGAATGAGTTTTTTAGTAACCAACCGCTTTCCATTCGGGAAGGAGTGGCCCTCTTTGAAAACGACTCACTGCTTTTTGAACCCGGAACAAGTTACCAATACAATACTTATGACTGGGTACTCTTATCCCTTATCATACAAAAGGTAGCCAATATTCCCTTTGAAGAATACGTATATACCAAAGTGTTGGAACCGTTGGGCATGCGATCCACTTTTTTTAAAGAAGACCGAACACAAATACCCGAGATGGCTGTTTTTTACAGCCGTAAAGGAATACGGAGGTTTAAGGAAGCTCCTCCCGTAAATAACTTTTTCAAACTGGCTGGAGGAGGATTTCTATCTACATCAGAAGATATTTGCCGATTGGGGAATGCCTATTTAACAGAAGGTTTTTTATCAAAAAGTACTGCAGCACAGTTTCTAACTTCACAAAAAATTCAGGATAAGCTTACCTATTACGGAATTGGCTGGGAGGTAAGTTATGATCATAGAAATCGCCCGTATAGAGGGCATACCGGCAGTGGTGTTGGAGGATATGCTATTTTCAGGATCTACCCCGAACAACAGATCGTATTCTCTATGCTCACTAACATGAGCAACCCCCGTATGGATAAAAAGATCAGGCGCTTGCTCGATGCCGTAATTAATGCTATTGATCCCGAGAAGAAGTAGTAAGTTCCCTGAAAAGGCCTTCCAGATTTTTATTTTTTTGCCGCAACTGTAAAGTTTTTAGCCCGTTATCATGAGCAAAATCAAATACAGCCGGACGCATATCTTTTTCAGTAGCAAATGAAAGCTCATAAACAAAACCGTTTATATTTTTTATGTGCTGCACATACGGAAGTTTTTCCAGAAGAATTTCTTCTACCCGGTAGTCAAACTCTACTTCAACAATCTGCTCCTGACCTTCACGCAGGGCCTTAAGCTTTTTATCTGCTACTAAAATCCCTTTATTTATAATAACCACACGATCACATACTGCTTCTACTTCCTGCATAATATGCGTAGATAGCAAAATAGTTTTCTCCGTGCCCGCCTGTTTAATTACCTGCCGTATATCGGCAAGCTGATTAGGATCGAGGCCCGTAGTGGGTTCATCCAGTATAAGTACTTCCGGGTTATGCAACATAGCTGCTGCCAACCCAACGCGCTGGCGGTACCCTTTGGAAAGCTGACCTATCTTTTTATGTCCTTCCGGGAGCAATCCGGTGAGATGCATAACTTCAGGTATCCGTTCCTTTGCCGTGCCATAAATGTCTGCACTAAACCTGAGGTATTCTTTAATATACATGTCAGGATACAGGGGGTTGTGTTCCGGTAAATACCCTATACAGGCCTGTACCTTTCTGGGATGCGTACATACATCGTAGCCACTTACTAAAGCCCGGCCTTCATCTGGCTTTAAATAGGTGGTGAGTATCTTCATCATGGTCGATTTACCCGCTCCATTAGGCCCCAGAAACCCAACAATTTCCCCCTTTTCTGCATGGAATGAAACCTCATTGAGCGCTAACTGATCTCCATAGCGTTTTACAATGCTCTCTACCTGGATTGACATGTTGTTTTTTTTCAAAAATAAATATTCTAACCAGTTATAAGGCAATGGCCCGTAAAATTTGTGAATTTCGCAAACGTTATCGTTTAAAAAAGATAAGATAACTATTTTGTTATTTGAAAAATAGTGCTACTTTAGCTATAGATTTAACTAAAAAAACATCGTGTTAAACATTAATTACATCTGGCAAAGTTTTTATTTTTTCTTTTTTTATTTTAAAAGAAAAGAGGGACTTCCATGTTATAATTAATTAGTTTATCCAAAAATTATAAATAAAAAGTCCCGTGAACCGGGACTTTTTTTATGCCGGTTTATGAACAAAAGTACAGTTGCCATACAGGGTATTAAAGGGTCTTTTCACCATCAGGTGGCACAAGAGTATTTTACCAAAGATGTTCCCGTAAAAGAGTGCCTTTCATTTGATGGAGTGATCACAAGCCTTATTGATGGTGAAGCATCTCGTGCAGTTATGGCACTTGAAAACTCTATCGCAGGTTCCATTATCCCTAATTATGCACGTATTAACGAAAATGGCTTACATATAGTAGGCGAGCACTATATACACATACAGCACAATCTGATGGCTTTACAGGGGCAGGCAATTGAAGATATAAAAGAAGTGCATACACACCCCATGGCATTGCTTCAATGTAAAGAATTTTTTAAAAAATATCCTCACATCAAATTGGTGGAAGATGTAGATACTGCAGAAACCGCTCGAAGGATACATGTTAAAAAAATGAAGGGGTTGGCAGCAGTAGCCAGTATAGCCGCATCTCAAATGTATGCGCTACCTATCCTGGCCGCTGGCATACAGACCATACAGAATAATGAAACGCGGTTTGTGATCCTTCAGACTAAAAACCATGTGCTGCCTCCACATCAAATTAATAAGGCTTCTCTTATGTTTGAGCTCGATCATAAAAGAGGGAGCCTGGCTGCCATATTAAACGTGATGAGTGATTGCAAATTAAACCTCACCAAAATACAATCGTTACCAAAAATAGAGACTCCCTGGAAATATTCATTTTTTGTAGATGTTACTTTTTTCAGGTATGCTGATTTTGAAAAAGCCAAAACCATTATAACTATTATGGCAGATCATTTTAAAGTATTAGGAGAATATAAAAAAGCCAGAATATGATACATAAGGCGCACAGGTTGAATACCATAGAAGAGTATTACTTTTCTAAAAAACTGAAAGAAGTAAGCCAATTGGCTGCAGCGGGGAAACCTATTATCAATATGGGAATAGGAAGTCCTGATCTCCCTCCCGCACAAATGGTTATAAAAGCCATTCAGCAGGCAGTAACCGAGCCGGGGGCACACCAGTATCAAAGCTATCAGGGCTTACCGCAAACCCGCCAGGCAATGGCCGATTTTTACCAGACCCATTTTGATGTGGTACTCGATCCCGATCGGGAAGTACTTCCGCTTATGGGGTCAAAAGAAGGTATTATGCATATTAGCATGGCTTTTCTCAATGAAGGAGATGAAGTACTTATTCCCGATCCCGGCTACCCTACCTATACTTCCGTAACCCACTTGTTAGGAGCTGTTCCCAGATATTACGACCTTACTGAAAAAACAGGATGGCTGCCAGACCTTGAAGCATTAGAGACTATGGATCTGAGTAGAGTAAAACTTATGTGGGTGAATTACCCGCACATGCCCACCGGTGCCAGGGCAGACCTCTCATTTTGCAGAAAGCTCATTCAATTTGCCGCAAAAAATCAAATACTCCTGGTAAATGACAATCCTTATAGTTTCATATTGAATGATGAACCCCTGAGCCTTTTAAAAGCAGACCCCGGTCTTCAATGTGTCCTGGAACTCAATTCCCTCAGCAAAACATTTAATATGGCCGGTTGGCGCATTGGTATGGTGGCCGGACACAGTGAATACCTCAAGGCCATACTCAAAGTAAAAAGCAATATGGACAGCGGCATGTTTTACGGCATACAAAAAGGAGCTGTAGAGGCACTTTCCAGTGCCTCCGAATGGTTTAATTCTTTAAATGCCATGTACCGTTCCCGAAGAGATGGTATTTTTGAAATAGCCTCCAGATTAGGTTGTTCCTTCGATTCTAAAGGAGCCGGTATGTTTGTGTGGGCAAAGTTACCTGACGGAGTACCTTCATCAGAGCAATTTATAGATGCCCTGTTATACGACAAAAATATCTTTATAACCCCCGGAACTGTATTTGGAAAAAATGGAGAAGGATACATTCGGTTCTCTTTGTGTGTGAAAGAAGAGCAAATTGAAGAAGCCATGGGAAGGTTGTAGAATTTTAGTAAAACCTGCAAATAGAAAAAATGAACGTAGTTGTAATTGGATTGGGATTAATAGGAGGGTCATTGGCCCTTGATATCAAGAAGGCATACCCTGACACGCATGTTTTGGGTATTGACATAAATAACGCTCATATAGATCAAGCCTTGCAGTTGGGGATCATAGATAAGCAGGCTGCATTTGCAGATCTGTATAAGGCACAACTGGTAGTTGTAGCCACCCCTGTTAATACTATTGTAGAAATGCTTCCCACAGTACTGGACCATATTAACGATGAGACCGTGGTATTTGATGTGGGTTCTACCAAAAGCCTTATATGCAATAGTGTGGCGCAGCATGCCAGGCGTCGTAATTTTATAGCTGCACACCCCATTAGCGGCACCGAGTTTTCCGGTCCGGGAGCTGCCGTGAATGGATTGTTTAACGGAAAAACCAATATAATTTGCGAAGTAGAAAAGACCGCTTTTAAACTTCAGGAAAAAGCCTTAAAACTGTTCAATGACCTGGGAATGCGTATTAGGTATATGAATGCCGCCGCTCACGATAAGCACATAGCTTACGTGTCACACCTTTCCCATATAAGTTCGTTTATGCTTGGGAAAACAGTAATTGAAAAGGAAAAAAACGAAAGAGACATTTTTGATATGGCAGGTAGCGGTTTTGAAAGTACCGTGAGGCTGGCAAAAAGTTCTCCGGCCATGTGGACACCCATATTCGATCAGAACAAAGAGAATATTTTGGAAACTCTGGATGAATACATTAATAATCTCAAAAAGTTTAAATCGTATATGGAAGCAGGCGACTTCAAATCAGTATATAAAGAAATGGAAGACACCAATTATATACGGGAAATATTAAACGGAATAACTTTACAAAAACCTGAGAAAAGCTAAAAGCTATGGAAAACAATAAAGAATTACGAAGCTGGCTAAACCACTTTGATCTGCCTCATCCGCTGGTTATTGCGGGCCCTTGCAGTGCAGAGACCGAAGAACAGGTATTACAAATTGCGCATGCTCTTAAAGATACCGATGCTACCGTTTACAGGGCAGGTATATGGAAACCCAGAACCAGACCCGGTATGTTTGAAGGAGTAGGGGCCATTGGACTTAAATGGCTGCAAAAAGTAAAACAGGAAACCGGAATGCTAATTGCTACCGAAGTAGCAAACCCAACACACGTGCAACTCGCCCTGGAACACGATGTAGATATACTCTGGATTGGTGCCCGCAGTACAGTGAGCCCCTTTATAGTGCAGGAAATAGCAGATTCATTAAAGGGAACCGATAAAATAGTAATGGTTAAAAACCCTGTAAACCCAGATCTGGCACTATGGCTGGGAGCTATAGAGAGACTGTACAAAGCCAATGTTAAAAAGCTAGGGGCTATACACAGAGGCTTCTCTACCTATGAGAAAACCAAATACAGGAATATACCCGAATGGCAGTTACCTATAGAGCTTCAAAATCGTTTTCCAGATCTCCCCCTTATTTGCGACCCTTCACACATTACAGGAAAGCGTGATATGGTGTTTGATGTATGCCAGACCGCTCTTGACCTTAATTATGACGGACTCATGGTAGAGACTCATAGTGATCCTGCGAATGCCTGGAGCGATGCTGCACAACAGGTAACCCCGGAAACCCTTGTACAGATCATGAAAGACCTAAGAATACGAAAAGAAACCGATGAGGAAGCCGATTTCACCCAGAAACTGGCCAATTTACGAACTCAGATAGATGTAATAGACCAGCAATTACTGGAAAACTTAGGAAGACGCATGAAAGTGGCAGATGAGATTGGTTCTCTCAAGAAAAAAAGAAATGTAGCCGTTTTGCAGAGTAAACGTTGGAATGAGATCCTGGGTAAGATGATCCTGGAAGGAGAAGAAAAGGGCCTTAGTGAAGAATTTGTTTTACGCCTTTTCAAGGCAATTCATCAGGAGTCCATTAATCATCAGGAAAAAATAATAAAAAGATAAGAGAAGAGCGGCCCGGGCCGCTCTTTTATTACCATTATTTTAATCTCTTGAAAATAAAGCGGGTAATGAAAATCCCTTTACCATCTCCTTTTCCCGCGTCACTTTCCACACCACTGGTTACAAAGGCAAGATCCCATCCTTCTTCGATCATTGTGTTTATTTTAGAAGTAATTACCGCATCATTGGCAGCAATGTTCTGAAAACGGATACCTCCCAGATTAAAAAAGTTAAGCAGTTTGGTTTCTTCAAAATTTTTCACTCGTATTTCCCCTCTATTTGATTTGTTCCGTTCATCATCCTGTTCTGAGCGTTGTGAAGTAAATTCTTTGTAATCCCGTTGCTCATCAGACGAAATGATACGGGATCTTCCCAGTCCGTTAGGAACAATAGATTCTACCGAAGTAATCACTCTGTATTCATACTGTTGGGCATACATGTCTGTAAAGGCACATACGGCGAAAAAAATAAAAAGAAAGTGTTTTTTCATAATCTTAGTTTTAGGTGATTGTTTGTGCTAAGATACTTTTTTTAACATTTTAACAAATATAAATTATGGTATCTTGCAAAAATAAACTATCAAAATGACGGGTACGGTTTATAAATCTACCGGAAGCTGGTACACAGTTAAGACAGAAGAAGGAAAAAACTACGAATGCCGTATAAAAGGCAAGTTCAGGATGAAAGGTATTAAAAGCACCAATCCTGTGGCAGTGGGAGACCATGTTTCCTTTGAACTGGAAGAAAATACAGATACTGAAAAGGGTGTTATCACCAGAATACACGATCGTCGCAACTACATTGTTCGAAGATCAGTGAACCTTTCAAAGCGTACTCACATAATCGCTGCAAATATAGATCAGGTATTTCTGCTGGTAACCCTTAACAATCCACCCACTCTTCCCGGTTTTATTGACCGTTTTCTGGTGACAGCAGAGGCTTATGATATAGATGTGATCTTACTTTTTAACAAAGCCGATACTTATAATGAAGATGAATTACTGGAGGTCAAGTATCTGGCTGCTTTATATCGTAAAATAGGGTATAGGTGTATAGGGATTTCAGCAGTTACCGGAAAAAATGTAGATAAGGTGATCACGCTTATGAAAAACAAAGTAAGTATGTTCTCAGGGCATTCCGGATCCGGAAAATCTACACTCATTAATTGTATAGACCCCTCTCTCAATCTGCGCACAGCCGAAACTTCTGAACAACACAGGCAGGGACAACATACCACTACATTTGCAGAGATGTTTGACCTTCCCGATGGAATACGGATCATTGACACACCGGGAATTAAAGGCTTTGGGATTGTAGATATGGAAAAAGATGAGATTGGAGATTATTTTCCCGAGTTTTTTGCACTTAAAGGAGAATGCAGGTTTAATAACTGCCTTCACATGGAAGAGCCTAACTGTGCCGTAAAAAAAGCACTGGAGAATGACGAGATCGCGTGGAGCCGTTACAAAAGCTATTTGCAAATGCTGGAAGGAGAAGAAGAACCGTATCGCACCGATATTTACGGAGAAGAGTAAAATACCATTTTATGAGAGCAGTGGTTCAAAGAGTATCTCATGCAAGCGTGGTCGTAGATGAAAAAACGGTAGCGTCTATAAAAGGCGGGCTCCTTATTTTATTGGGAGTTACCCATGATGATACACAAGAAGATATAGACTGGCTGGCTGGTAAAATAGCCAGATTGCGCATTTTCAATGATCCTAAAGGAGTTATGAACGTTTCTCTGGCAGATACCGGGCAGGATGCCATCGTAGTAAGCCAGTTTACTCTGCATGCTTCCGTTAAAAAAGGGAACAGGCCTTCTTATATTAACTCTGCCGGCCCCGATATAGCAGTTCCTTTCTATGAAAATTTCATTAAAAAGCTAGAAGATCTGTTAAGTAAAAAAATAGGATCAGGGGTTTTTGGTGCTGATATGAAAGTATCACTTTTAAATGACGGACCGGTTACTATTGTCATTGACAGTAAGAAAAGGGAGTAGGTCGAAAAGTAACAGGGATATCTGCTTTTTTTGTAAACTTTTTGTAAGTTGCACATCCTAAGAAATTGTTAATTAATGAAAATTAATTTCTGTGCCCTCCAGTTAGTTTTTGCCGTATTTCCGTTACTTTCTTTCTCACAGGATTTAAACTATTCCTATCTCACAGTTCCACAAGAACTTAAGGAAAATGCCAATGCAGTAGTACGATATGAGGAAAAAGATATCTTACTCGAGAATACAGATAAGATGATCATTTCTTATAAAAGGGTAATTACCGTTCTCAATGAAGAAGGGAATCGGTTAGTAGGTGCCTTCGCTTTTTATGATGACGATACGCGCATAACACAGCTTCAGGCAGTGATTTATGATACAATGGGAAATGAGATCAAAAAAGTGAGAAACAAAGATTTCAAGGATCAAAGCGCAGTAGATGGCGCTACGCTTTATTCTGAATCGCGGGTGAAGTTTTTAGATTATACCCCGGTTTCCTATCCTTATACCATAGAGTTTTCTTATGAAACCAAAACACCCATAACAGTTTTTATCCCTTCTTGGTCACCACTTTCCAGATATTTTCAAAGCGTTCAAAAGTCTGTTTATAAAATTACCTATGCCGAGGGTATGGATGTAAGGGTAAAAGAACGACATTTTAATGGCTTTTCCATAGCAAATAAGTCAACTGACGGTTTAGTACATTATGAGGCTACAAATTTAGAAGCTTTAAAACCTGAATATCTGGCTTTGCCTATTAATGAGTTTACTCCCGGTGTTATGGTAGCCAGTACAAAGTTCAACGCTCACGGAGTGCATGGATCTGCTTCTAACTGGCAAGAATTTGGGAAATGGATGTACGATCATTTACTTCAGGGCAGAGACCATCTTGATCCTGAAACCATAAGCCGTGTTCAGCAACTTACAGCACACTTGGAAGATCCTGTGGAAAAAGCCAAAATTGTTTATAAATATATTCAGGACAATACCCGGTACATTAGTGTACAGGTAGGCATAGGAGGATATCAACCCATTCCGGCAAGTGATGTGGACCGGGTAAAATACGGTGATTGTAAAGGCCTTACCAACTATACTATGGCACTGCTAAGTGCCGTGGGTATAGAATCGTACTACGTTCATGTAGAAGCAGGTACCGAAAAAATTGATATGGAAAATGATTTTGCTTCCATGAACCAGGGAAATCATGCCATCCTTTATATCCCAAATGAGAATGACGAAATTTGGCTGGATTGCACAAGTCAGGTACATCCGTTCGGGTTTGTAGGCGATTTTACTGATGACCGGGAAGTATTAGTCATGACACCCGAAGGAGGAGTCATAAAAAGGACCCCGGTATATGCCAATGAAACTAATCATAAACATACCAAAGCATCGATTGCCTTAAATACGGAAGGAACAGTAAATGCTGAAGTCAGTATTATCTCCAAGGGAATTGAGTATGACCGTCGCTTTTATCTGGAGCACAGTTCAGAAAAAGATAAGATTGCATTTTACAAAAGAGACTGGCACTATCTTAATAACCTACATGTTTCCACAGTTTCTCTAGAGAACAACCGGGACGATATTAGTTTCAAAGAACACCTGAATGTTCAGATTGATACCTATGCCACAAGCAGCGGAGAACGTCTTTTGCTCACCCCTAATTTTTTTAACAAAGAAACTCATGTGCCTCAAAGATATCGAAACCGTATTTCCGACTTCAGAATTGAAAGAGGGTATTGGTATGAAGACGAATATACCATAACACTACCCCCAGGGTATAAAATAGAAGCACTCCCCGAACCGGTTGATATAGAAAACAAGTATGGCCATTATAAAATGAAACTTGAGGTCAGCGGCCAAACCCTTCACTATTACCGGGATCTGCTTTTAAAAAAGGGAACTTATGATAAAGGTGACTACGATGCCTATCGAAAATTTAAAAGAACCGTGGCCAAAACAGATAACGCAAAAATAGTTTTAATCAAAACACAGTAATAAAAATGAATAAACCGTTTTTTCTATGGTTGCTATGCCTGGTATTCACTTTTAAGGTAAGCAATGCTCAGAAAGATTTTAAATTAGGCAAACCTTCAAAAGAATTAGTAACCCAGTCAGAACATCCAATCGAAAAAGACGCAAGAGCTGCAATTATTTACAGAAAAGAACGCTGTTTTTTCGATTTTACACAACGAGAAGGGTTTTCTCTGGTAAAAGATGTAGAAATTCGTGTCAAGATATATAACAAAGAAGGCATGGATTGGGCCACTTTTGAAATACCTCTTTACCATTCGGGAAGTGAGGAAGAAAAAATAATGTCTATAAAGGGATATACATTTAATGCAGAAAACGGGAAAATAGTTACAAGTAAGCTTAAGAGTGACGGGAAATTCAAAGAAAATAGAAATAAGTACTGGAGTGTATCCAAAATAACCATGCCTAATGCCAGAGAAGGCAGTGTGATAGACCTGCATTACAAAACCGTATCTCCATTTATTTTTAACGTAGGAGAATTTGTTTTTCAATACGATATTCCCGTAGATGAAATACATGCCAAGATCGACATTCCGGAGTATTTAAAGTTCAAGACCTATAGCAAAGGCTTTTTTCCTATAAGTTATCAGGAAAGTATGGAAAACCGAAAACTTTCTTTTACCCAAAAAAATAATAACAGGGTTAATGATTTTGGACTGAAATCCGGTTCTAATTACAGCCAGGAAGAACTAAATGTAAGAGAGAGCATTTATCTGCTGTCTGCTCAAAATATACCCTCGCTTAAAGAAGAAAAATATACCAGTAATATAGATAATTACAGAACTGCGCTAACTTTTGAGCTATCATCCACCCAATGGCCCGGAGAGACCTACAAGCTCTACTCTCAAACCTGGGAAAATGTAGCAAAAAGTATTTATCAGCTCAGTAGTTTTGGAAATGAACTAGATAAAAAAGGCTACTATGAAGAAGATCTGGAAGCCCTGATAGGAGGAGTGAGTGATAAAATGCAAAGAGCAGCACTTGTTTACAACTATGTACAACAAAAAATGACCTGGAATCAGTTTAACTCAGTCACAACCGATGTAGGTGTTAGAAAAGCCTTTAAAGATGGGGTGGGTAATGTTGCCGAAATTAACCTTATGCTGGTTTCTATGTTGCGTCATGCGGGAGTAAAC
Organism: Ascidiimonas aurantiaca; assembly: GCF_037646345.1. Taxonomy (NCBI): domain Bacteria; kingdom Pseudomonadati; phylum Bacteroidota; class Flavobacteriia; order Flavobacteriales; family Flavobacteriaceae; genus Ascidiimonas; species Ascidiimonas aurantiaca. Next base: position 96,339 of record NZ_JBBEWR010000009.1, read on the forward strand.
GCTAATCCTGTGCTGGTAAGTACCCGTTCTCACGGCATACCCTTGTTTCCCACCCGGGAAGGTTTTAATTATGTAATTGCAGCTATTGAGATCGAAAACGGACTTATACTGTTGGATGCTACCGAAAAATATGCCTACCCCAACGTACTCCCCAAAAGAGTTTTAAACTGGAACGGCAGGTTGATTCGTGAAGATGGTAGTTCTTCCGGAGTAAATTTAATCCCTAAAAAGCCCTCTAAAGAAACCTACAGTATGAACGTTACACTTGATGATGCGGGAATTGCCGAAGGGAAGATTCGGGTGCATAGCACAGATCAAACCGCGCTCTTTTTCAGGCAAAACATAAAACCTATGGTAAGAGAACAGTACCTGGAAAGACTTGAAGATGCACACGGGGGTATTGAGATTTCAGATTATGAGATACAGAATGCAAATGATGTATCCAAACCTATTGTAGAGACTTATAGCTTCTATGCCGAAGATGCCGTAGAGATCATAGGAGATAAAATGTATATTTCTCCACTGCTTTTTATGGCCATAAACGAAAATCCTTTTAAATTGGAGAAAAGAGAATATCCTATTGATTTCACCTATCCCAAACATAAAAAGTACATGGTGAATATTAAATTACCGGAAGGCTTTAAAATAGAATCCGTTCCCGAGAACATAGCTTTGAAGTTGCCGGAAGATATGGGTATGTTTCGATATACAATGACCGTAAAAGATAATCTTTTACAATTGTTAACCTCAACAGAGATCGATCAGGCAGTCATACCAGCCCACTATTATGATAGTATTAAGGAGTTTTATAAGCAAATGATCGATAAGGAGAATGAAAAAGTAGTACTTACTAAAGCTTAACGGATATGGATATAAAAAATGCACAAAGAGCGGTAGATAGTTGGATACAGGAGCATGGTGTCCGATATTTTAATGAACTTACCAACATGGCACAACTCACGGAAGAAGTAGGTGAGGTAGCCCGAATTATTGCCAGGCGCTATGGGGAACAGAGCGAAAAAGAAAGTGATAAAGATAAAGACCTGGGAGAAGAACTGGCAGATGTGGTCTTTGTAGTGCTTTGTCTTGCCAATCAAACAGGAATTGACCTGCAGAAAGCCTTTGATCGCAAAATGGAAAAGAAAACAAAAAGAGACCATGACCGGCATCACGGTAATAAAAAATTAAAATAATACGCGTATCTTGCATAAGCGATAAATTTATATTCCCGCTTTTGCGGGAATATGTGTTTTTAAGGTGAAAAATAAAGTAAACCAGTGAAGCTGCTCCTGCAAAATACAACCAAAAACGTAGAGGCCCGGATACGTATAACCGGGTCGAAAAGCGAAAGCAATCGTTTATTGATACTCAAAGCACTATTTCCTTCAATCACTATTAACAACCTTTCAAATTCTGATGATACGCAGGTAATGCAAAAGGCACTTGCCTCTCAGGAACATGAAATAGATATTCATCATGCCGGTACGGCCATGCGTTTTCTCACTTCGTATTTTGCCATTCAGGAAAACCGTAGTGTGATACTTACCGGATCCCATCGAATGAAAGAAAGGCCCGTTAAAATACTGGTAGAGGCACTTAACAGTCTGGGAGCAGATATCAGGTACCTTGAAAAACAAGGGTATCCGCCACTTCACATTCGTGGAAAAAAGCTTTCAGGTGGGAAAGTGCGCTTAAAAGCCAATGTAAGCAGTCAGTATATATCTTCACTTTTGCTCATTGGGGCCAGACTGCAAAACGGCCTTGAAATAGAGTTGGAAGACAAGGTCACTTCACTTCCGTATATACAAATGACACTTACTTTATTAAAAAAGTTAGGTGTGTCCTGTAGTTTTAAGGGGCATACGGTTAAAGTATCTCCGTTTCACGAAATACCATTGGCAGAGTTTACAGTAGAATCTGACTGGAGTTCGGCATCTTATTATTACAGTTTGGCGGCCATCGCTCCCAAAGCTAATATAAGGCTTTCCAGTTATCACAAAAACAGTTTACAGGGAGATCATATTTTACAGGATATTTACCGTTTTTTTGGTGTAGATACCCGGTTTTCAGACGGAGTGATGTGGCTTACCCATTTGGGAGCAGCAAAAAATACAGTTTTAAAACAAGATCTTACACAGGCCCCTGATATTGCCCAAACTATAGCCGTGACCTGTTTTGCTACCGGAAAAGCGTGTCATCTTACCGGACTACATACTTTAAAAATAAAAGAGACCGACCGGCTTGAGGCACTAAAAACAGAACTTGGTAAACTGGGTGCAAAAATACAGGTTACCGATTCTGAACTCATACTTTCGCCTTCAGGTTCCATAAAAAAAGGAGTGGCTATCAATACTTATGATGACCACAGAATGGCTATGGCTTTTGCTCCTTTGGCGATGAAAGAACCCATACTTATTAATAATGCCGAGGTAGTTTCCAAGTCGTATCCTGATTTTTGGAATGATCTTAAATTAGCGGGAATTGATCATATTAAACAGACATTATAACCCTTTAAAATCATAAATATTACAGAATACTTGACAACCCCTGTTGCGGGGTTGTATATTTGCAGCCCTCTTTACCACAGAATGGGTGATAAAATCGGTCTGTAGATCAAAAATATACCATGATTGGTCACTATAGAGGAATGAGTACAAGCAGATAACCACTCCTTAATAATGTAAAATAAAAGATACATGAAATTATCTCATTTTAATTTTGACCTTCCTAAAGAACTTTTAGCAGAATATCCCTCCGAAAATCGTGACGAAGCACGTTTAATGGTAGTCAATAAAAAAGACAATACCATAGAACACCGTCTTTTTAAAGATGTGATCGATTATTTTGATGAAGGAGATGTCATGGTGCTTAACAACACTAAGGTATTTCCTGCCCGTTTATATGGTAACAAAGAAAAAACCGGTGCCAGGATTGAGGTGTTTCTTTTACGAGAACTCAATGCCGAACAACGCTTATGGGATGTACTGGTAGATCCGGCCAGAAAGATACGAATTGGGAATAAGTTGTATTTTGGAGATGATGAGAGCCTGGTAGCAGAAGTTATTGATAATACCACTTCCAGAGGGCGAACCCTGCGTTTTCTTTATGACGGGTCTTATTATGAATTTAGAAAAAAACTTAAAGAGTTAGGAGAAACCCCACTTCCCAAATACATAAAAAGAAGTGTTGAGCCGGAAGATGAAGAACGTTACCAAACCATATATGCCAAGCACGAAGGTGCCGTGGCAGCACCTACCGCAGGGCTGCATTTCTCAAAACACCTGTTAAAGCGACTTGAAATAAAAGGAATTAACTTTGCAGAAGTTACATTGCATGTAGGGCTTGGCACCTTTAACCCTGTAGAAGTAGAAGACCTGTCTAAGCATAAAATGGATAGCGAAGAACTATCTATTGATACCGATGCCTGCGATGTTGTAAACAAAGCAAAAATTAAAAAGAAACGGGTTTGTGCAGTGGGGACCACCGTAATAAGAGCATTGGAAAGTTCAGTATCTTCAGAACATACCCTCAATCCTTTTGAAGGATGGACCAATAAATTTATATTTCCTCCGTACGATTTTAGTATTGCCGATTGTATGATCACCAACTTCCACACCCCAAAATCAACCTTGTTAATGATGGTTTCAGCATTTGCGGGGCATGATCTTATAAAAAAGGCATATGAAGAAGCTGTTAAGGAAAAATACAAGTTCTATTCGTATGGTGATGCCATGCTTATACTATAAAAGTGTAGATTATGGCCCTGTGAAAACAGGGCCTTTTACCATATAAAAAAGACCTTTCTTCTGAACGCTACGTTTGATTAGACAAGAATGCAGACCTTAAAAAAAGACATACGGGCACTTTCCCGGGAACAGCTTAGAGATTTTTTTGAAAGTAGAGGAGAAAAAGCTTTCAGAGGCAATCAGGTGTATGAATGGCTATGGAACAAGGCAGCGCATTCTTTTGAAGATATGACAAACGTTTCTTTAGAAACCCGTCAAATGCTCAAAGAGCATTTTGTCATAAACCATATACGGGTAGACCGAATGCAACGCAGTGCAGACGGAACTATAAAAAACGCCATAAAACTTCATGACGGGCTCATTGTAGAGTCAGTATTAATACCTACCGATACCAGAACAACAGCTTGTGTATCCAGCCAGGTGGGGTGCAGCCTTGACTGTAAGTTTTGTGCCACTGCACGCCTTAAGCGTATGCGCAACCTCAACCCCGATGAAATATATGACCAGGTAGTAGCGATTGATAATCAGAGTAAACTCTATTTTAACCGTCCTCTCAGTAATATTGTTTTTATGGGTATGGGGGAGCCACTCATGAATTATAAAAATGTGCTGGCCGCCATCGATAAAATTACTGCTCCCGATGGATTAGGAATGTCCCCCAAACGTATTACCGTTTCTACTTCGGGTGTGCCTAAGATGATAAAACGTCTGGCTGATGATGAGGTTAAGTTTAAACTGGCAGTATCCTTACATTCGGCCATAGATGAGGTAAGAACGTCCATAATGCCTTTCAACGCCACATTTCCGCTTAAAGACTTGCGTGAGGCGCTACAATATTGGTATCAAAAAACCAAAAGCAGGATAACCTACGAGTATGTAGTATGGAAAGGTATCAATGATACCCGTAAAGATGTAGAGGCATTAGTGAAATTTTGCCGCTTTGCTCCGTCAAAAGTAAACCTTATTGAGTATAATACCATTGATGATGATCAATTTCAGCAAGCGCCAGATACAGCTGTTAATATGTATTGTGACCTTCTCGAAGAAAACGGGATCATTGTCACCGTGCGCAGATCTCGTGGGAAAGATATAGATGCTGCCTGCGGGCAGTTGGCCAATAAATCATCCTAAAACAAAAAATTACCACGTCTAAATACCTTCTTTTTCTTTTTTTCACGCCCTAAATAGTATATTTGGGAGATCAATGAAAGTTGTAGAGCAGATAAAGACGCCTATTCGTCAGGAAATGGAGCTTTTTGAAAAGAAGTTCTATGAATCCATGTCCTCCAAAGTAGCCCTTCTCAATCGTATTACCCATTATATAGTAAACCGGAAGGGAAAACAAATGAGACCCATGTTTGTGTTTCTGGTAGCTAAAATGGTATCAGGTGGAAATGTAAATGAACGTACTTATAGAGGGGCTTCAGTTATAGAGCTTATACACACAGCCACCCTTGTACATGACGATGTGGTTGACGATAGTAACCGGCGCAGAGGCTTCTTCTCTATAAATGCTTTATGGAAAAATAAGATTGCCGTACTGGTAGGAGATTATTTATTATCTAAAGGATTGCTTCTTTCTATAGATTACGGTGATTTTGACCTTTTGGAGATCATTTCCGTAGCCGTGCGGGAAATGAGTGAAGGCGAACTCCTTCAAATTGAAAAAGCCCGCAGACTGGACATTACAGAGGAAATTTACTATGAGATCATACGTCAAAAAACAGCTACACTCATAGCTTCCTGTTGTGCTTTGGGTGCCTGTTCAGTAAATACCTCCCGTGAAGAAGTAGAAAATCTCAGAAAATTTGGAGAACTTATAGGGATGGCTTTTCAAATAAAAGACGATCTTTTTGATTATAGTGAAGGGCCCATAGGCAAGCCTACCGGTATAGATATAAAAGAACAGAAAATGACCCTCCCGCTCATTTATGTTCTCAACAATGTATCTGACAAAGAGAAAAAATGGCTCATCAACTCTGTAAAAAACCACAATAAGGATAAAAAGAGAGTTCGTGAAGTCATTGCTTTTGTAAAAGAAAAAGGGGGGCTGGATTATGCCGAACAAAAAATGAGAACATTTCAGGAGCAGGCAGGTAAAATCCTGGATCGGTACCCGCATTCGGAATATAAAAATGCGTTGGAAACCATGATAAATTACGTGATAGATCGTAAAAAGTAAAACCAGCACTTCCCATTTCATTAGGTTTTCTTGATTATGGTTGTAAAACACTTTAAGCTGTTTTTCAGGACAGTATGCGCTAAAAATTAAATAACTTGTAAAAAATTAAAAAGACAGGCAACCCTTTTTCCAAAAGTATCGTCTATATAAACAGAAAGCATAAATATGTTGCGCTTGAAAGTAATTCAACTTTATAGTAATCAGGAAAAGCTTGTCAAAAAAGCGATGGGGCAGAACAGAGAAGCCCAAAAGCTTCTTTTTGAAAAGCATGCGCCAAAAATGTTAAGTGTTTGCCGGCAATATATAAATGACATTCACTATGCCGAAGATGTGATGATCGAAGCTTTTGCAAAGGTCTTTAAAAACCTTCACACCTTTAGAAATGAAGGAAGTCTGGAGGGGTGGATACGCAAGATCATGGTAAGAGAATGTTTATCGTTTTTGCGACGAAGTAAAAAGATGGAGCTGGTTTCTGAAATAACAGATCATGTTCAGGTAGTAGCAGAAAGTACTTTTGAAGCAGAGTTGACCGTTGGTGAAATACAGCAACTACTGGACATGTTACCGGAAGGTTACCGAACCGTATTTGTAATGTACGCGGTAGAAGGATACAAACACCATGAAATTGCAAGAGAACTCGGTATCTCAGAAGGCACTTCCAAATCGCAACTTTTCAAAGCGCGTAAACTTTTACAACAAAACTATTTACAATTAAATACTCAGGTGAAATGGAGATGAATTCAATGGAAAAAGAAATACGAGAAAAACTGCAGGACAGGTCATTAACACCTTCCCGTGATGCCTGGAATAAACTGGAAGCAAAACTGCCTGCGGTTCCGGCAAGAAAAAATAACTTTACCAGATTCTATTGGATCGCGGCCGCTATTGCAGTAATTGTATTACTGGGGTCTGTATTTTTTAGTCTTTCAGGTCGTTTCCCGGCAGAAAATGAACTGCCGGTAGTAGATGGTACTATTAAAAATGCGCCCATAGAAAAGCCTGAAGTAAAAGCAGAAAAGGAAAACGATCCACTTTCAGAAGATCAACACCGCACAAAAAATACCCCCGTTCCCTTTAAAAAACAGAACGCATCAAAATCAGCAGTAGCAGAAGCAGCAGCTTCACCGGAAGTAAAGAAAACTCCCGTTCAAGTAATGCAAAAGAAAGAAATGGTGGCGACAGCAAATGTAGAAGAGCAGGTTGCACAAAAAACTACAGAAAATACAGAAATGCAGGCCGAAGTTGAAAAGGTACTTAAGCAAATCGAAGCAATTCATTCCCAAAAAGGAGAGGTAACCGAAGCAGAGATCGATACCCTCATTCTGAATGCACAAAAAAAATTGGAAAAAAGGGTAAAGGCGGCCCCCGGGCAGATCTCAAAAGAAGCACTCGCTTTGCTTGATGATGTTGAAGAAGAACTGGACAGGTCTTTTAAAGATCGTGTTTTTGAAGCTTTAAAAAATGGTTTTGTAAAAGTACGCTCAGCCGTGGCCAACAGAGATCAATAAACAGATCCTACGTATAAGGGATACCATCATAATTACATTCATCTAAAATCAATTAAAATGAAACAGTTATTCTGTATAGTTGTTTTGGCTGTACTTTCATGTTTTCAGAGCACCTGGGCTCAGGATGCAGACATTATGCGAAAGATCGACTCGATCAAGCTGAAAATTGAAACTATAAACAAAGAAGAGAGAGCTGCTTTAAAAGCAGAAGTAGAGGAAATTAACCAACGTTTGGAACGGGGGGAGATTTCAGAAGCAAAGGCTCAGGAGTTAAAAGAAGAAGCAGCCGAAAAGCGGGTTACTTACATTAATGTGAGAACACTTGAGCTAGAAAAAACCTTGGCTGCCTTAAACAAAGCAGCTTCCGTAACATCAAAAATCGAGGTCGTTTTTGACGATTGGGAAGAGAGACGTAAACAGCGAAGATACCGAAGACGTACTACCTCAGATCTGGTACTGGCCCTTGGGTTTAATAACGTGATACAGGAAGAACAGTCTTTAAACGATTCGGAATACCGTTTGGCAGGTTCCCGCTTTTTTGAGATAGGATGGGCGTGGAGAACCTGGGTATTTAAAAATTCTGATTTTGTAAGATTCAGATACGGGGTTTCGCTTCATATTAATAACCTTAAACCCACCGGCAACCGCTTTTTTGTAGATAACAATGGTGAAACAGTACTACAGGAATTTCCGGAACAGTTAGACAAATCAAAACTGAGATTTACCAACCTTGTTTTTCCTGTGCATTTTGAATTTGGTCCTTCAAGAAAAATCCAAAGAGATGACTACGTTCGTTACTCTATTCGCCGAAAGTTTAAAATAGGAATAGGGGGATATGCCGGATTTAATATAGGTACCAAACAAAAATTAAAGTACAATCTTGACGGAGAGCGTATTAAAGAAGAAATGAGAGGAGATTTTAATACCAACAATTTTGTTTACGGGCTCAGTAGTTACATTTCCTGGGGTACTGTAGGTCTTTACGCCAAGTATGATCTCTCCCCTATATTCAATGACAATCAGCCTGAACAACGTAATATATCACTAGGTGTTCGTTTCGATATGGACTAGTGTACTCTGGTGAAGCATTCAAAACTCCGCAGGTCATGCGGAGTTTTTGTTTTAGGATACAATGAAATTTATTTACTTTTATCATTTATGAAATAAATATGAAAGTCTTTCAAGAAAATCAAAAGTTTACACAGCTTTGGTTATGGATCATTCTACTTGGCATTAATGGGCTTTTTGCTTATGGATTGTATCAGCAATTAGTTTTAGAAAAAAACTTTGGTACCAACAGTATGTCAAATCTCGGCATGATCATTGCAGCCTCATTAATGGTGCTGCTTACAGTTTTTTTCTACAACCTGGAGCTACGCACATATATTGACAGGTTACAAATACATATACATTTCTTTCCGTTGTTTAAGCGTACCTACAAATGGGAAGATATCGAGTCTGCCGAGGTAGTAAAAAGATTAGTTTTAGGGTATGGTATCAGGTTTTCACCAGAGGGCACCGTGTTTAATGTAAAAGGAAATCGCCTTTTAAAACTTACTTTCAGAGATGGTAAAACACTACTTATCGGCACTCAGAAACCAGAAGCATTGATTACATTTCTAAAAGGGATGCGTCCTAAAAATCATTAAAATCAGTTTGTTTTGATCAAAAAGACCACGATAGATAAAGTATTTGAAGCTGCCAGGGTTGAAGAGGTAATTGGTGATTTTGTGCAATTAAAAAAATCAGGCACCAATTTTAAAGGATTAAGTCCCTTTACCGATGAGCGTACACCCAGTTTTATGGTTTCACCGGTAAAGCAGATATGGAAAGACTTTAGTAGTGGTAAAGGAGGGAATGTAGTTGCATTTTTAATGGAACATGAACATTTTACCTATCCTGAAGCATTGAAGTACCTGGCCAGGAAATACAATATAGAAGTAGAAGAAACCGAACAGAGTGATGAAGCCAGGCAGCAGGCCGATGAACGGGAAAGTATGTATCTGGTTACTGATTTTGCGGCCAAATATTTCAAGAACACCTTATGGGAATCAGAAAGTGGTAAAGCCATAGGGCTCACCTATTTCAAAGAAAGAGGGTTTACCAATGCTACTATTGAGAAGTTTGCACTAGGTTTCTCACCCAATGAATGGAGCGCCTTTACCAGTCATGCTTTGGAAAAAGGCTATAAATTGGAGTTTCTTGAAAAAACAGGCCTCACCATTGTTAAAGAAGAAAAACATTTTGACCGTTTTCGGGGTAGAGTTTTGTTTCCCATTCACTCCATGAGTGGCCGTGTATTGGGTTTTGGAGGGCGTATTTTAACAAGTGATAAAAAAGCTGCCAAATATCTTAACTCTCCTGAAAGTGATATATACCATAAAAGCAAAGTACTCTATGGCATTTATTATGCTAAACAACACATAGCCAAAGAGAATAACTGTTATTTGGTAGAAGGGTACACCGATGTTATACAACTACACCAAAAAGGAGTTGAGAACGTAGTGTCTTCCAGTGGTACGGCACTAACTGCGGAACAGATACGTCTCATTAACCGTCTTACTCCCAATATTACGGTACTTTTTGACGGGGACGCGGCAGGGCTAAGAGCTTCTTTAAGAGGAATAGATCTTATTCTTGAAGCCGGGATGAACGTTCGGGTATGTACCTTTCCCGAAGGTGAAGATCCAGACAGTTTTGCGAGAGAGCACTCTACCGCAGAGATTAAGGAGTATCTTGAAACGCATACCCGTGACTTTATTCAGTTCAAAGCATCACTTCTTTATGAAGAAACCCGTGATGACCCTATTAAAAAGGCCGATACCATACGTGATATAGTTAACAGTATTTCCAAAATACCAGACCGTATTAAAAAAGAGGTATATATTCAGGAGTGTGCTCGCCTTATGGATATTTCAGAGCAGGTACTATTTAATACCCTGGCCCAAATTAAAAAAAAAGAATTACGAGAAGCTTCCAAACAGCATAAAAAAAAGCAGGAAGCTTTTGAAGTAGTGAGGACAGAAGCACCGGTTGAAAAAGTAAATGTGCAACATCTGTTGGAAAAGAAAGTAATAGAAATATTGTTGTTATACGGTTTACGAGAGGAGACTTTTGAAGATTATATATTAAAAGAAAATGAAAATGGCGAACTTATCCTGGAACCGGAAACCCATGAAATGAAAGTCTTTGAAAAAGTGTATCTGGATCTGCAACAGGACGAAATTCAGTTTAGCAATCCAGAATTTCGTAAGATATATACAGTGCTTATTGAAAACTTTCAGGGCAAAGAAAATTTTCGTGCAGAGGAATTTATCAGAAATGCGACCCAGGATATCTCAACAGCCGTAACGTCTATTTTGATGGAAGAAGAGAAGTATATACTTCATGACTGGAGCCGAAAAGATATTTTTGTGAAAGGGAAAGAATCTGCCATAGCACAATTAGTAAATGAGATCATTCTTAATTTACGATGTTATCTTATCGATAAACAGGTAGCTACTCTGGGAGATAAAACCAAAGAAAAAACTGATGATAATCATGAACTTTTAGAAGAGATCATGAATTACCATCAGTTAAAAAAATTGTTATCTAAAAAACTAAATCGTGTTTTATAAACACGTTATTGTTTTTAAAGAAGTTCCAATGCCTTGGCCTGCTGTAGCATATCAACGAGATTATCAACATTTAATTTTCTCATTAATCTCGCTTTATAAGTACTTACGGTCTTCTCATTAAGATTTAATTCTTCAGCTACATGTTTGTTGCGTTTTCCTGCAGCAAGCAGCTTAAGAACTTCGATCTCTCTGGTAGAAAGCTTTCTAAAAAATCTTCTTGGTTTGTTGGTACTTTCATCTACCGCAAGGCGTTGCGCCAGTTCATTGGTGATAAAAACACCTCCGTTTGAGATCTTTCTGATAGCTTCAGCAATTAGCGAAGTCTCCGCATTTTTTGAAAGATAACCGGATGCACCAGCACGCAGTGTACTCAAAGCATATACATCTTCGGGTTGTGCACTGTACATAAGTACTTTTACATCAGGATATTCTTTCTTCATTTTTCTAAGGGCGGTAATACCATTCACTTCAGGAATGTCCATTTCCAGTAAAACCAGATCCGGCTTCTTCTTTGAAAGTTTCTGAAACAACTCTTCAGTTGTTGAAACACTTCCGGATATCTGGATATCCTTAGAATCCTGTAAAGCAGATGCTATGCCTGCCTGCACGATGGGGTGGTTGTCAGCCACGAGAACTTTAATCATAATACAAGGGTTTAGAGTTAGTTTTTAACTTTTTAAAAACCTTTACTTAATAATAATACAGTTATATATTACTATTAGTAGGGGTATTCAGTAAGTAAAAGTAATTAAAAAATCAGATTACAACAAAAACTTTACAAATTTTCGTTCTAACGACGACTATTTTAGATCATCGGGAAGTTTACATACAGGTATGGGAAGCATTTTATGCTTATTTTGCATATTTAGTTTCTCATAAATTAAGAAAACCTCTTTTTCTCTGTCATTAAAATCGTCAGCTTTTTTCCCGTGTTCCTGCATTTTCATGGCCCATTCAAGCTCAGGATATGTAGCGCCAATCTGATCTTCATCAGTTCTGTTGTCACCCCAAAGCCCGTCAGTGGGAGGTGCTGTAATAACAGATTGTACAATATCGAGGTATTCAGCAATTTCGTACACCTCACTTTTTAGTAAATCAGCAATAGGACTTAAGTCAACCCCGCCGTCTCCATACTTTGTAAAGAAGCCTACACCAAAATCTTCTACTTTATTTCCGGTTCCTGCTACTAGCAGTCCGTTTAAGGCTGCAAAATAGTACAGGGTAGTCATTCGAAGCCGGGCTCTCGTATTAGCGAGAGACATAAAACGGTCTTCTTCATCAGCAACCGGAGGCAGTGCTTTGATAAGTTCTTCAAACACATCTGTAAGTTCTATGTGTTCTGAACGTACATTTGGGTAACGCTTTTTTAACCAAGAAATATGTTCCTGTGCCCGGGTTATCTGATTTTCTGCCTGGTGTATGGGCATTTCAAGACATAAAACAGGGAGGTTGGTTCGGGCGCAAAGCGTAGAGGTAACTGCAGAATCGATTCCACCTGAAATGCCTATAACAAAGCCTTTTGTCCCGGCATTGGCCGAATAATCACGAAGCCAGTCACATATATAGGTAATCACTTTTTCTGTTTTCATATACAAGGTTTCTTTGTTATAAACGGTTGTTGATAAAACAAAAATAAATGTTTCTGTCATATAATTGATATTCATTGTTTTTGTGCTTTATTTGTAACTGTTTGAAGCAAGTTACCCCCTTAGTTGGAAAAAGATCGTATTATAAAAGTGTTTTGTGCATATATTAAGAGCATAAAGAACTATGTAGTAATAGTATCGCTTTTGCTATTTACTGCAGGCTGCAAAAAGGACAAGGGCAATGACAACGTTGCTCCTGGCGAAAAAATCCAGTTACAGGTAAAGCGTTTTGAGGTAGCCTTTTCAAAAACCACTCTTGAAACATTGGAAGAAACAAGATCAGATTTTCCATATCTGTTTCCAAAGAATTTTCCTGATAGTATTTGGATATATCGCCTCAGAGATACCTTACAGAAATCACTTTTAAAGGAAACTATAAAAGCGTTTCCTGATTTTAAAAAAGAGCAAAAAGAACTTGAAAATCTTTTTCAATATATACGCTACTATTTCCCTGATACCTCTATACCAGAAGTAGTAACCCTTACCTCAGATGTTGATTACAGGAACAAAGTGATCTATACCGATACTTTGTTGCTGATTTCGCTCGATACATATCTGGGGGAAAACCATAGGTTCTATAAAGGGATTCAACAGTACATAAGAAAAAACTTTACAAGAGATCAGATTATACCTGATGTGGCTGTAGCTTTTGCGGAGCAAAAAGTAGGTGGGTTACAGAGTCGTTCTTTTATTGAAAGAATGGTGTATCACGGGAAGTTACTCTATTTAAAAGATCAACTCATTCCTTCGGTTTCAGATGCGAGAAAAATGGGTTATAGCGAAGAGGAGTTCATCTGGGTACGGGAAAACGAACCGGAAATATGGAGGTATTTTGTAGAGCGTGAATTGCTTTTTTCAACAGATTCCGGTTTGACTGCACGCTTTATAAACCCGGCGCCATTTTCAAAGTTTTACCTTGAGTTGGATACAGAATCACCCGGCAGGGTAGGCCAGTATATAGGTTGGCAAATTGTTCGTGCATATATGAGAAATAATGCCGTATCTTTGCAGCATTTATTAAACCTGCCCGGAGAAGAATTATTTGCAGCCTCCGGTTATAAACCCCAACGATAATGGCAGAAACCCATATATCAGACATAAAACTCGAAGTAGCGCTTGACGATAACAAGGTTCCCGAAACCATTACATGGACAGCTTCAGACGGAGGTGTTGAAAAAGAAGAAGCAAAAGCTGTGCTTTTGTCTATATGGAACAGTGAGCAGAAAGAAACTCTCCGAATAGACCTTTGGACTAAAGACATGCCGCTGGATGAGATGAAAATTTTTTTTCACCAAACACTGGTCGCTATGAGTGACACTTTTCTCAGAGCCACGAACGATGAAAAAATGGTCGCTACCATGAAAGATTTTTGTGACTATTTTGCAGAAAAACAAGAACTGCATAAATTATAACTATTCTTAAAAAAATACTTTCTCCCTGTGAGAGCGCCCGTACAAAAACTCGTATTTATCTATAATGCCAATTCGGGGAAGATGAATGCTTTTCTTGATTCCGTTCGTAAAGTGGTAGATCCTTATAATATTGATTGCAGGCTTTGTAGCCTTACCTATGGGTTGATAAGTGAAAAAAAAGAATGGAAAACCTTTTGTGACTCATCCGGGGTCCCTATGTCTTTTTTACATCGCGATGAGTTTGAGAGTAGTTACAGATCCAAATTTGGTTACAAATTTACATTCCCTGTTGTGTTGGCAGAAAGTGCTAACGGTCTTGAACTTTTAATCAAAACCGAAGAGTTAAATGCGCTTGAGAATATTTCACAGCTTATAGCCCTGGTGCAGGAAAGGGTGAATTGATTTTTAAGCCGCGCAGAGTTTCGATTCTTTTTTTGCACAGGTAAATAAATGATTTAAAGCCGTTTGTTTATATCATCAATATAAGATAGCAATTCTTCTCTGCCCGTATTTTTAGCCGAAGAGGTTATAAAAAAAGGAGGGAGTGTTTCCCAAAAGTTGAGCATCTGTTTTTGATAATGTTCTACATGGTTTTTAATCGCTCCCGGTTTTAGCTTGTCTGCTTTGGTAAAAACAATGGCAAACGGCACCTGGTTTTCTCCCAGCCATTTCGTGAAATCCATATCAATGGGCTGAGGCTCGTGCCTGATATCTATTAGCACAAAAGCACATACCAGTTGCGTGCGTTTTTCAAAATATTGGGTAATAAGCTTCTGGAAAGTTTTCCGGTTAGTTTTAGACGTTCTGGCATAACCGTATCCGGGAAGATCTACCAAAAACCACTCTTTGTTAATCTTGAAATGATTAATTAATTGGGTTTTTCCCGGAGTTCCTGAAGTTTTAGCCAGGTGTTTACGCTGGGTAAGCATATTGATGAGAGATGATTTGCCAACATTAGACCTGCCAATAAAAGCATATTCCGGGATAGGTTCTCCCGGGCATTTGGCAACGTCAGAATTGCTAACCACAAATTCTGCCGACTTGATTTTCATGATTTTTTACAGATTACAGGTTCCTTTTGCTGAGCCAGCTATCCAGCAATTTGTTAAAAGTGATCGGGTGCTCCATCATAGGGGCGTGACCACATCGGTCTATCCAAAATAGATCAGAATCCGGTAAAAGGCTGTGAAACTCTTCGGCGACGTTGGGAGGTGTTACCGTATCATTTTTCCCCCATATTATACAAACAGGTGTCTGCATATGAGGAAGGTCTTTTGCCATGTTATGACGTATAGCGCTTTTGGCAATAGCGAGTGTTTTTACCAGTTTGTTGCGGTCGTTAACAGTGGCATATACTTCATCAACAATTTCTTTTGTGGCTACTTCGGGATCGTAAAAAACGTCCTGGCTTTTTTTCTTTATGAACTCGTAATCTCCGCGTTTGGGATAACCATCACCCATAGCGCTTTCATAAAGCCCGGAACTACCCGTAATAACCAGAGCTTTAACCCGCTCAGGGAAAAGTTTAGAATACAGCAGGCCAATATGGCCCCCAAGAGAGTTGCCCAGAAGAATAACTTCATGAAGCTCTTTAAATTCTATGAACTGCTCCAGGTAAAGGGCAAAACTTTTAACATTGGTTTTTAAAAGAGACATAGAATACACCGGAAGTTCAGGTATGAGCACCTTATAGCCTTTTGAAGAAAAATATCGGGTAACCTCCTCAAAATTGCTCAATCCTCCCATGAGTCCGTGTAGAATAATCATAGGAGTGCCCTCGCCAACTTCCAGATAACTGAATTTTTTTTCCTTCTTAACGCTATGTAACATCAATGGTTAGTTATAGTTCTCAAAAAAACAAATATAGGCATTTCATACATATGTAAATCAATGTTTATCGAATCTCTTGAAAAGCACTTTTTGTGCCCTTTTAAAGGTATGTACTTATAGTGCAGAGTTGCTTTTCAACCTGTTGATAACCAAAGTTTTCTTAGCGATTATTGGCGAAAAAACCAAAACTTATCAACAAAGTGGTAAAATGTGGTAAAATGTGGTAAATAATTCTATATATTTGAAAAACCAAATATTGGAAACCCGTACCACATTGTGAGCAGTTTTATTGGGACATATGAGTGTAAAGCAGATTCCAAGGGCAGGATCATGATACCGGTAGCTCTTAAAAATCAGATAGCTCCCATGCTGCAGTCAGGATTTGTCATTAAAAGAGCAGTGTTCCAAAAGTGTCTTGAATTGTACCCTATGTCTGAGTGGAATGCACTCATGGCTAAAATGAACAAACTAAATCGTTTCAAGAAAAAAAACAATGATTTTATAAGGAGGTTCACCGCAGGTGTAAAGGTTGTAGAGGTAGATGCTACGGGCAGGTTGCTTATTCCTAAAGACCTTTTTGGTTTTGCTGTTTTAGATAAAGAGGTGGTATTGTCTTCAGCTATCAATATTATCGAGATATGGGATAAGGAAATGTACGAGCAGGCTATAGATGATGCTACGGGAGATTTTGCAGATCTGGCAGAAGAAGTAATGGGAGATGACGATGGGCCAGATATATCATAAACCGGTATTGTTAAAGCCCTCGGTGGACGGGTTAGCTATAAAAGAGAACGGGGTGTACGTAGATGTTACTTTTGGCGGGGGAGGTCACTCCAGGGAAATACTGAGCAGGTTGGGAAAAGACGGGAAGCTGTATGCATTTGATCAGGATAAAGACGCGCTCAGAAACATCATTAAAGATACGCGGTTTGTGCTTATTAATGAGAATTTCAGGCACCTGAAAAGGTTTTTAAAGTTCTATGGCATAACAGAAGTAGATGGGGTACTGGGAGATTTTGGGGTCTCTTCTCATCAGTTTGATGAAGCAGACAGAGGCTTTTCTACCCGATTTGATGCGTCACTCGATATGCGAATGAATCAAACAGGAGTGCTCAGTGCCTATGAGGTAGTGAATACATATGACGAGAACGAGTTGAAATACATTTTTCAAACCTATGGAGAGATCAGGAATGCGACCGTTTTTGCGCGATTAATTGTGAAGGGTAGAGAGCAGGAGCCTATTAAGACCACTAAAAGTTTAAAAAGTGTGTTAAGGTCACAATTGCCACCTCATCGCGAAAACAAAATACTGGCCCAGGTGTATCAGGCCATACGTATTGAAGTGAATCAGGAAATAGAAGTGCTTCGGGAGTTCCTTTTACAAACCCCGCAGCTTATAAAAAAGGGAGGACGGTTGAGTTTAATAAGTTATCACTCCCTTGAAGACCGGCTGGTAAAAAGGTTTATTAGAGACGGAAAGTTTGAAGGGGAGGCTGAAAAAGATTTTTACGGAAACATTCAGGTCCCTTTCCGAAAAGTAGGAAAGCTTGTAGTGCCTTCGGAAGAAGAGATTAGAGATAATAACAGGGCAAGGAGTGCAAAACTCCGGATCGCAGAAAGAATTTAAAACAAGATCAGGATGAAAAAAAACCTCATAGATATTTTAAAAGGAAAATTTCTGGTGAGTGACGATTCAGTTAAAAACTGGCGATTTATTCTTTTTTCTTCCCTGCTGGCTGTTATTATGATTGCCAGTTCGCATAGCGTAGATAGAAAAGTGCTAAAAATAGCAGATCTGAATAACGAAGTAAAGGAGTTGCGAAGCGAATTTGTAGATACGCGCTCCAGGCTTCAAAAGTTAAAGCTTGAATCTACGGTAACTTACCGGGTAAAAGAAAAAGGGTTGGAGCCTTCGGTAACACCTCCTAAAAAAATTAAGATCATAAAAGAAGACTGATTGTATGGCTATTGCAGAGAAACATATGTTAAACCGCCTGTACTTTGTGGCAGGTTTACTTTTTTTGTTTGCGCTGGCCGTTGCCGGTAAACTCATGTATATCCAGATTGGAGAAGGTGATAAATACAAAGAGCTTGCAGAAAAAAGTACCATCAGAAATTTTATTATTCCCCCCAATAAAGGGAATCTCTATTCTGATGACGGTAGTTTATTGGCCACTTCAGTAACCCGATATGATATTCGTTTTGATGCCCTGGCTCCAGGAGATAAGAATTTTGAATCCCTGCTGGTGCCCCTGTCAGACTCTCTTTCAGTTATGTTGGGCAGGCCGGCATCCTATTACCAAAATATTTTTAGAAAGGCGCGAACACTTAGAAACAGATATTTACTTGTAACCCGTAATCTCGGGTATGCCGAATATATGCGTATAAAAAGCTTTCCGCTTTTCAACCTTGGGCCCTACAGAGGAGGCATTATTACCGAACAAAGAACTGTAAGAGAGCATCCTTTAGGTAAAATAGCAGAAAGAAGTGTGGGGTACGAGCGGATTGATGAAGAGGGGTATATTACCAGAGTAGGTCTGGAAGGAGCTTTTGGAGAATATCTGAGAGGAGAAGAGGGCAGAAGACTTAAGCAGAAAATAGCTAAGGGGCAGTGGAAACCTATTAGCGATACCAATGAAAAAGAGCCTAAAGATGGCTACGATGTAATTTCTACCATAGATATCAATATTCAGGATATTGCCCATCATGCTCTTTTGGAGCAGTTGCAGAAATATGAAGCAGATCATGGTACTGCGGTAGTTATGGAAGTAGCTACCGGTGAGGTAAAAGCAATTTCCAATTTAGGGCGCACTTCCAAAGGCACATATTACGAAAAGCTCAACTATGCCGTAGGCGAATCGCATGAGCCCGGTTCTACCTTCAAGCTCATGTCCTTAATAGCGGCACTCGAAGATAAAGTGATAGATACCAGTTACGTAGTGGACACCGAAAAAGGAGTGGTAAGCTTCTATGGTGCCAAAGTGCGTGACTCCAAACGGGGCGGTTACGGCGTGATTTCAGCCTCAGAAGCTTTTGAAGTGTCATCCAATACAGGTATTGTAAAGATTATAGATGCATTTTACAGCAAGGATCCTTCCCGATTCGTAAACAGGCTCTACAATATGGGCCTTAATGAAAAACTCGGGCTCTCCATTAAAGGAGAAGGCACTCCGTTTATCCCACACCCAAATGACAAAAAGAATTGGAGTGGTATTACATTGCAATGGATGGCTTTCGGGTACAACGTTTCCATGACTCCGCTTCAGGTACTCACCTTTTATAATGCCATAGCCAATGATGGAGAAATGGTTAAACCCAGGCTCATTAAAGAAGTAAGAAGCTTTGACAGGGTAGTGCATCGTTTTGAAAAAGAAGTGCTCAATCCCTCCGTATGTTCTAAAGAAACCGTTGCCAAAGTAAAGCAGTTGCTCGAAAATGTGGTAGAAAAAGAGCACGGCACCGGGCATGATTTGTACTCTGAAGATTTCCCTATTGCCGGAAAAACAGGGACCTGCCAGAAAGACTATGTGTTTAAAGACAATAGTAAACTTCAATATATTTCCTCTTTTGTTGGGTATTTCCCTGCAGATGCTCCCAGGTATTCATGTATAGTAGTTATTCACGAACCCAATAAAGAAAAAGGGTATTACGGGATAGACGTTTCCGGCCCTGTTTTTAAAAATATTGCTCAAAAAATATATACCAATTCTCCACTTACCGATTCAGTTAAGGAGACTGCGCTTGCCATGGCAACTCCGGTAGAAGAATATGAAGCCTATTACGCCAAAGCCACTAAGCGCTATGAGGTGGTACCTAATGTTACAGGTATGAGTGGGATGGACGCGGTCGCACTTCTGGAAAACCTGGGGATGCGCGTATCCCTCAAAGGAGATAACGGGAAAGTGAAAAAACAATCATTAAAACCCGGACAAATAATAGATAATACAAAACCAATAGTGCTGGAACTCGAATGAAGTTTTTAAAAGATATTCTATATAAAGTAAACATTAATGCCGTAACCGGAAATACCCGGGTGCACATAAACGGAATACATTTTGATTCCCGAAAAGTTTCACTTGACGATGTTTTTGTTGCTGTAAAGGGAACCATATCTGACGGACACACTTTTATTGATACAGCAATAGTAGCCGGTGCTATAGCCATTGTTTGCGAATCATTGCCGCAGATTATAGTCAACGGGGTTACTTATATTGAGGTAGAGAATAGCCAAAAAGCATTGGCCATTATGGCCGCTAACTGGTATGACAACCCCTCTTCAAAAATAAAACTCGTAGGGGTTACCGGCACCAATGGAAAAACAACCGTTACCAGTCTGCTCTATCAATTGTTTAGAAAAGCCGGATATAAAGTCGGCTTGTTGTCAACCGTACGTATATGGGTAGATGCACAGGAATATGAGGCCACACACACCACTCCTGATTCGCTTACCATTAATAAATATCTTGATATGATGAGTGATGCGGGAGTAGAGTATTGTTTCATGGAAGTAAGCTCTCATGGTATTCATCAAAAACGAACAGAGGGGCTCTATTTTACAGGTGGTATTTTTACCAATCTTTCGCATGATCATCTGGATTATCACAAAACATTTGCAGCGTACCGCGATGTAAAAAAAGCTTTTTTTGACGGTCTGCCTGAAACAGCATTTGCACTCACCAATGTTGATGATAAGAACGGGATGATAATGCTCCAGAATACAAGAGCCAAAAAATATACCTATGCTTTAAAGTCATTTGCAGATTACAGGGCAGGCATACTTGAAAACCAGCTCGACGGTTTATTGCTCAAGATAAATGACAATGAAGTGTGGTCGCGGCTCATAGGTAGTTTCAATGCGTATAATTTACTCGCTATTTATGGAGCCTCAGAAATACTGGGGCTTGAAAAAATGGAGATCCTCAAGTTAATAAGTGAATTGGAAAATGTAAGCGGGCGTTTCCAGCATTTCGTTTCATCTCAAAAAGTGACAGCCATAGTAGATTATGCTCACACTCCCGATGCTCTTAAAAATGTGTTAGAGACCATTAATAATATACGAACAGGTAATGAAAACCTTATTACCGTAGTAGGTTGCGGAGGAGATCGTGATGCAGAAAAAAGACCTGTTATGGGGGCGATTGCTTCCGCATTGAGCAATACGGCCATTTTCACATCAGATAATCCCAGAAACGAAGATCCTGATGCGATTATAAAAGCAATGGAAGAGGGTGTAGCACCTCAGCATTTTAAGAAAGTATTAGCTATTACAGATAGAAAACAGGCTATAAAAACCGCCTGCAAAATGGCAAACAGCAATGACATTATTCTGGTTGCAGGAAAAGGACATGAAACCTATCAGGAAATTAAAGGAAAGCGACAGCCTTTTGATGATTTTACAATAGTGAAAAAGTTACTGGAAGAATAGTATCTCTTTAAAAAGATATAAAACATATGTTGTACTACTTATTTGAATATTTAGAAAAACAATATCAGGTACCTGGTGCCGGTGTTTTTCAATTCATTTCCTTCAGAGCGGCTATGGCCATTATTTTTTCATTATTGATATCTACAATTTATGGAAAACGCATTATCGTTTTCCTGAGAAAAAAGCAGGTGGGAGAAACAGTACGCAACCTGGGGCTTGAGGGACAAAACGAAAAAGCAGGCACCCCTACTATGGGGGGAATTGTAATTATTCTTTCCACACTCATTCCAGTGTTACTTTTTGCCAAGCTTGATAACATATATATCATACTACTGCTAATAACGACCCTTTGGATGGGGTCTATAGGCTTTATTGATGACTACATCAAAATATTTAAAAAAGACAAAAAGGGGCTTAAAGGTCGCTTCAAGGTACTGGGGCAAATAGGTTTGGGGATCATAGTGGGAATAACCCTGTATTTTCATCCCGGAGTGACTGTTAGAGAAGAGGTCAATTCTACAGAAACCGTTCAAGAAGTAGTTGTGAAAAATGCCCGGGAAAGAGGAGTAGAGCAGGATGGAAAATCCACAAAAACGACCATTCCTTTTGTAAAGAATAACGAGTTTGATTATTCAGACCTGATTGCCTGGGCCGGAGGGAACTACAAAGATTATGCCTGGCTTATTTTTATTCCGGTAGTCATTATTATAGTAACAGCCGTTTCTAACGGGGCCAATCTTACCGATGGTATTGACGGGCTTGCAGCCGGTTCCTCAGCGATTATGGTGCTTACTCTGGGAATTTTTGCATGGGTGTCCGGTAATATTATTTTCTCAGATTACCTTAACATCATGTACATCCCCAATGCAGGGGAGCTCACCGTGTATATTACCGCTTTTGTGGGAGCACTGGTAGGGTTTCTTTGGTACAACGCCTATCCGGCACAAATTTTTATGGGAGATACCGGTAGTCTTACCATTGGCGGAGTTATAGCGGTTATAGCTATTTCGGTCAGGAAAGAACTGCTTATTCCACTTTTGTGCGGGATCTTCCTGGCAGAAAACCTCTCAGTAGTATTACAGGTAGGTTATTTTAAATATACCAAGAAGAGATATGGTGAAGGCCGTCGCATTTTTTTAATGTCACCATTGCATCATCATTATCAGAAAAAAGGATACCACGAGAGTAAGATCGTAACACGATTCTGGATTGTAGGTATCATACTAGCCATTTTTACTATAGTCACCTTAAAATTGAGGTAGTAAATGAAGAAACTCGTAATACTTGGCGGAGGTGAAAGCGGTGTGGGAACCGCCATATTAGGAAAGAAACAGGGGTTTGAAGTGTTTCTTTCAGATCATGGAGTAATAAAAGAGAAATACAAAGATGTTCTTAAACATAATGAAGTAGTCTGGGAAGAAGGAGGGCATACCCTGCAAAAATTTGAAAATGCAGATGTGGTGATGAAAAGCCCGGGTATTCCCGATAAAGCAGAAGCCGTACAGTACTTTATAAAAAAAGGCATACCCGTTGTTTCAGAAATAGAGTTTGCTGCAAAACATACTAATGCCACCATAATAGGCATTACCGGTACCAATGGCAAAACCACTACCACATTGCTTACCGGGCATATACTACAACATGGCCACCTAAATGTAGGCGTTGCCGGGAATATTGGAGATAGTTTTGCCAAAATGGTAGCAGAAAATGACAAAGCCTACTACGTGTTGGAGATCAGTAGTTTTCAATTAGATGGTATTGAGGAATTCAGACCTCATATCGCTATCATTACCGGAATAACTCCCGATCATCTTGACAGGTATGACGGAGTGTTCGAAAACTACATAGCGTCAAAGTTTAGGATCGCTATGAACCAGACCCATGAAGACTACCTCATTTATGATGGAGACAGTAAAGTAATTAACCAATGGTTAAAAAGCAATCCGGTAGCGTCCCGGTTATTGCCATTTTCAACAGAAAACCAAATAGAAGAAGGCGCCTTTTTAAAAGATAAACAAATACAGGTATTAACAAATAAAGAATCATTCAAGATGTCCACAGAAACCTTTGCCCTACAGGGTAATCACAATATTAAGAACGCAATGGCGGCTTCTACCGTAGCGCAGTTACTTAATATCCGCAAGCAGACCATTCGGGAATGTCTTGAAAATTTTCAGGGCGCAGAACACCGTTTGGAAAAAGTATTAAAGATACATAATGTACAATACATTAATGACTCTAAGGCCACCAATGTGAATGCTACATTCTATGCTCTGGATAGTATGGAGTCCCCAACGGTATGGATTGTTGGCGGACAAGACAAAGGCAATGATTATAGCACTTTAATGCCTCTGGTAAGAGAAAAAGTAAAAGCCATTATATGTCTTGGGGTCGATAACTCCCGTATCATAGAATCCTTTGGGAGAATTGTAGATCTTATGGTAGAGACTGTTTCTATGCAGGAAGCCGTAAAAATGGCCTATAAAATTGCAAAAAAAGGAGATACTGTTCTGCTTTCTCCCGCCTGTGCCAGTTTTGATTTGTTTACAAATTATGAAGATCGTGGTTCACAATTCAAAGAAGCTGTGAGGAACCTTTAAAGAAGCCGTACGTACACATGCAAACAATATTTAGAAACATAAAAGGAGACAAAGCCATTTGGGCCATAGTGGCTCTGCTTGCCCTGTTTTCTTTTTTGCCTGTGTACAGTGCCAGCACCAACCTTGTATATGTAGTAGGAACCGGGACCACCATAGGACATCTTGTAAAACATGGTATGCTTTTATTCTTAGGTTTCATTATTATATATGCAGTACATAGAGTCCCCGCACATTATTTTAAAGGGCTCTCCATTATTGCCATGCCCGTAACCCTTTTGTTGCTGGTATATACCCTTGCTCAGGGAACCACCATAGGTGGAGCTAATGCCAGCCGCTGGATACAGGTACCCTTTGTGGGCGTTACGTTTCAGACCTCTACACTGGCATCAGTAGTATTGCTCACCTATGTAGCGCGATACTTGACAAAGATCAGGGACCGTGAAATCACCTTTAAAGAATCATTAGTGCCTTTATGGGCGCCCGTTTTTTGTGTTCTGGCACTCATTCTGCCGGCAAATTTTTCAACAACCGCCATCATATTTTTTATGGTGCTTATGCTTTGTTTTTTAGGAGGATATCCGTTAAAGTACCTTATGCGAATTGTAGGGGCCGGTATCGTGGCACTTACCTTTTTCGTGCTTATGGCCAAAGCCTTTCCCGATTTGTTCCCCAACAGAGTAGATACCTGGATCAGCAGAATAGAAAGCTTTGCAGACAAAGAAGATACCGAAGGTGATTATCAAATTGAAAAAGCCAAGATCGCTATCGCAACCGGTGGTGTAGCAGGGGTTGGGGCAGGAAAAAGCGTTATGAAAAACTTCCTGCCGCAAAGTACTTCCGATTTTATTTATGCCATTATCGTAGAAGAATACGGGTTACTGGGAGCTTTGACCCTCATGTTTTTATACATGTTATTGCTGTTCAGGATCGTAATAGTCGCACATAAGGCAGATACGGTGTTCGGAAAGCTGGTAGTCATGGGCGTAGGATTACCCATAGTTTTCCAGGCGCTTATAAATATGGCAGTGGCAGTTGAATTGTTTCCGGTTACCGGCCAGACCCTTCCTCTTATAAGCAGTGGGGGAACTTCGATCTGGATGACCTGCCTGGCGTTAGGAATGGTACTGGGGGTAAGTGCCCGAAGAGAAACCACACTTGAAGAAAATAAATTTGAAGAAGATAAAGAAACAAACCCTTTAGAAATTTTAAGTGAGCAACTATAAATTTATCATATCAGGAGGCGGTACCGGAGGACATATCTATCCGGCCCTTGCTATTGCCAATGCCCTTAAGGTGCGCTACCCAGGAGCACAGTTTCTCTTTGTGGGAGCTATTGGGCGTATGGAAATGGAAAAAGTGCCCCAGGCAGGATATGAGATCAAAGGGTTGCATATTGCCGGTTTACAGCGAAAGCTTACCCTCCAAAACCTATGGTTCCCATTTCGGTTACTTCACAGTCTTTGGCACGCATTCAAAATTATTAAAAAAGTAAAGCCGCACATAGTAATTGGTACAGGTGGATATGCCAGCGGACCA
Source organism: Ascidiimonas aurantiaca (assembly GCF_037646345.1). NCBI lineage: Bacteria > Pseudomonadati > Bacteroidota > Flavobacteriia > Flavobacteriales > Flavobacteriaceae > Ascidiimonas > Ascidiimonas aurantiaca. Next base: position 121,841 of record NZ_JBBEWR010000009.1, read on the forward strand.
CTCCTTAAGATGGCCTCTTTTGCAGGCATCCCTTACCTTTTACAAGAACAAAATTCATACCCGGGTATTACCAATAAACTTCTGGCAGGCAAAGCTTCACGTATTTGTGTGGCATATGACGGACTCGAGAGATACTTTCCGGCACACAAAATTGTTAAAACCGGGAATCCCGTGCGGGAAGACCTTTTAGAAATAGCATCTAAAAAAGAAGAAGCACTAAAGCATTTTGACCTGGACCCCACGCGAAAAACCCTTTTTATAGTGGGGGGAAGCCAGGGTGCCAGAAAAATTAATGAAGTGGTTGAAAAACACCTTTCCTTTTTTAAAGATCATCAATTACAAATCATCTGGCAATGCGGAAAACGCTACTATGACGAATATAAAAAGCATGCATCCCAAGATGTAAAAGTATTGCATTTTATAAGCAGAATGGATTTTGCATACGCCGCTGCTGATTTTATCGTGTCACGTTCAGGGGCCGGAACCGTTTCCGAACTGTGTATAGTTGGGAAGCCCGTAGTGTTTGTTCCTTCACCTAATGTCGCAGAAGACCATCAAACCAAAAACGCCATGGCCTTAGTAGCTGCCGGGGCTGCATTGTTAATCAAAGAAAAAGAAGTTTTTTCCGTTTTTGAAAAAGAATTTTCAACATTGCTCCACTCTGAAGAAATGCAGCAAAAATTCTCAGAGAATATTAAAGATCTGGCGCTTCCCGATGCAACAATGCATATAGTAGAAGAAATAGAAAAAATACTAAACAAAGCAAATACAACCAGGTAATAGCATGGAAATGAAAAATGTACATAGTGTATATTTCATAGGCATAGGAGGCATAGGTATGTCTGCCCTGGCCCGTTACTTTGCTTTTCTAGGTAAAACCGTAGGCGGCTATGATAAAACCGTTACTGTACTTACTAATGAATTATCTGCTTCCGGAATGTATGTACATTATGAAGATAGCATACAGCAGGTGCCTCCCGTATTTCTGGATAAAAAAAACACCCTTATCGTATATACACCCGCCATACCGGCCGAACATACAGAACTTACCTATTTTAGGGCTCATAACTTTACCCTTATGAAAAGGGCAGAAGTATTAGGGCTCATTACCCGTGAAACATTTTGTTTTGCCGTTGCAGGTACACATGGTAAAACCACTACCTCTGCCATACTGGCCCATATACTTCATGAAACCGGCACACCTCTTACCGCTTTTCTGGGAGGGATATCAGAAAACTTTCAAAGCAATTTTATAGCACGCGGAGAAGAAGTAACTATTGCCGAGGCCGATGAATTTGACCGTTCCTTTTTGCATTTATCTCCCGATGTAGCCTGTATTACCTCTATGGATGCAGACCATCTTGATATTTATGGAGAGAAAGCATCACTCGAAGAAGCCTTCAGGGCATTTGCCAAAAAACTGAAGCCAGGAGGACAGCTTTTTGTAAAAAGTGGGTTACCGGTAGAAGGAATTACCTACGGAATTAATGACAATTCAGACTATTGTATAAAGAATTTGAAGATCAAAAATGCGACCTACGTTTTTGATGTGGTGACACCCACAGAAGTGATAAAGGGTGTAGAGTTTAGCAAGCCTGGACAGCATAACTTGTTAAACGGATTAGTGGCTTTTGCGATGGCGGTGCAGACAGGTACTTCAACTTACCGCCTCGCCAAAGCACTAAAAACTTTTAAAGGAGTTAAAAGACGCTTTAGTTACCAAATACAAAAAGAAGATCTGGTATATATAGATGATTACGCGCATCACCCTACCGAGATCGATGCCGTTTACCAGGCCGTAAGAGAAATGCACCCCAAAAAACAGGTACTGGCAGTTTTTCAGCCTCACCTTTACAGCAGGACCAAAGATTTTGCAGATGCTTTTGCCAAAAGCCTTTCTTATTTTGATGAAGTAATACTGCTGGATATTTACCCGGCCCGGGAAAAACCCATTCCCGGCATAAACTCAGACTGGTTACTGGAAAAAATTACCATAACTAAAAAACAAAAACTTTCAAAATCCGGTCTGTTAGCGTATTTAACCACCAAAGAAACCGGTGTAATATTAACCCTCGGGGCAGGGGATATAGGAGAACAGGTAGAACATATAAAAGCAATACTACTCCATGAAAATTAAAAAAGCATATATACAGCTGGTAGCCGTTATGGGACTTGTTATTTTTCTATACGCTTTTACCAATGACCGGAATAGTAAGAGGAAACTCACCCGGGTAGAAGTACAGTTTGTAAATAGCGAAAACCTTTTTATTACCTATCCCACAGTTAATAAATTGTTAATACAAAATAAGGATACCATTACGAACATAGCTAAAGAAAAATTAGTTTTGAATAAACTGGAGGAAACACTAAACGCGAATCAAATGATCCGGGATGCTCAGGTTTATCTTACTGTAAATGGTAAACTTGGGGCCAAAATAAGGCAAAGAACCCCCATTGCCAGAGTTAAAGGAAAACAAATGTATTACCTCGATTCAGAAGGTGAAAGCATGCCATTATCATCCGTGTTCTCGGCGAGAGTTCCTTTAATAACCGGTGCGGTAAGTGAAAAGAACCTTCCGGAAGTGTATAAACTGGCAAAGTATATTTGGAATGACATTTTTCTGAAACAACATGTAATAGACATCCAGGTAAAGAACAATCATTTTGAGTTGCTCTTGCGAAAAGATGACTTTAAGGTGGTAGTGGGCAAAAGTGACCACCTTACGCATAAGTTCAGGAACTTCAAGGCATTTTATCAGAAAGCGCAAAAAGATGGAAGCATCACCCGGTATAAGCAGGTGAGTTTACAATTTGACAACCAAGTAGTTTGTACCAAAAAGTAAAGAATGGAAGGTAGTAATTATGCAATAGGACTTGATATAGGAACCACTAAAATAGTGGCGATGATAGGCCGTAAGAATGAATATGGAAAGATCGAGATCCTGGCTATAGGGAAATCCAAAAGCCTGGGGGTTCATCGGGGGGTAGTTAACAATATTACACAAACCATACAGTCCATTCAGCAGGCCGTTGAACAGGCCGAAAGCAATTCGGGCCTTAAAATATCAGAAGTAGTGGTAGGTATTGCCGGGCAGCATATAAGAAGCCTGCAGCACAGTGATTATATTACCCGCCCTAATGCAGACGAGGTGATTGATGAAGATGATGTGGAGAGCCTCTGCAACCAGGTGTATAAACTGGTAATGCTTCCAGGAGAAGAGATCATTCACGTATTGCCACAAGAATTTAAAGTAGATGGGCAGGCAGAGATCAAAGAACCGGTTGGGATGTATGGCGGACGTCTGGAAGCTAATTTTCACGTAGTGGTGGGACAAATATCGTCCATACGCAATATAGGAAGGTGTGTGAAGAGCTCAGGACTGGATCTCGCAGGGATCACTCTGGAACCGTTGGCTTCGGCCAATGCCGTATTAAGCCAGGAGGAAAAAGAAGCCGGGGTGGCCCTTATTGATATTGGCGGGGGAACCACAGATCTGGCGATCTTTAAAGATGGCATAATTCGTCATACCGCCGTAATTCCCTTTGGAGGGAATGTCATTACTGAAGATATAAAAGAAGGATGCTCTATTATAGAAAAGCAGGCAGAATTGTTAAAAATAAAATTTGGTTCTGCATGGCCCGGTGAGAATAAAGATAATGAGATCGTTTCCATTCCCGGCCTGAGAGGTAGGGAACCCAAAGAAATAACCCTAAAAAACCTTTCCAAGATCATTCATGCCCGGGTGGTAGAAATTATAGAACAGGTATATCTCGAGATAAAGAATTATGGCCATGAAGAACAAAAGAAAAAGCTTATTGCCGGCATTGTACTTACCGGAGGGGGAAGTCAGCTAAAACACCTCAAGCAATTGGTAGAGTACATAACCGGGATGGATACACGTATTGGATACCCCAACGAACACCTCGCAGGAGATTCTGATACCGAAACAGCCAGCCCGCTGTATGCCACAGCTGTGGGTCTTGTTATGAATGCCCTTAACAGGCTTGATAAAAACAATGTAAAACCCGAAGAAACACCAGATGAACATCCGGTAGAAGATCATGAACCGGAAAATGACCCCAAAACAACATCGGCCCCTAAAAAGGAGCGGAAGTCCATTTTTGAAAAATGGTCCGATAAGTTGAAAGATTTTTTAGATAATGCAGAATAAGCCAATACACAAAATAGTAAAAAACCGTTATGAGCAGCAATACAGATTTTGAGAATATTTCATTTGATCTGCCAAAAAACCAAAGCAATGTAATTAAAGTAATTGGTGTTGGTGGAGGAGGGAGCAATGCTATAAACCATATGTTCCGGCTAGGTATAAAAGGCGTAGATTTTGTGATCTGCAATACAGATGCACAGGCGCTGGAAAACAGCCCCATACCCAATAAAATACAGTTAGGCGTTTCTCTTACCGAAGGGCTGGGAGCAGGTGCCAATCCCGAAGTGGGTGAGCAGGCCGCCATAGAGAGTATAGAAGAAATTAAAGCCATGTTGGAGACCAATACCAAAATGGTTTTTATTACTGCAGGTATGGGGGGAGGTACGGGTACAGGAGCCGCTCCCATTATTGCAAAAATGGCAAAGGATCTCGATATCCTTACCGTAGGTATCGTGACCATTCCTTTTCAGTTTGAAGGCAAAACCCGAAACGAACAAGCGCAAAGAGGGGTAGAAAAACTACGTTCACACGTAGATTCCCTCGTTGTGATCAATAATAATAAATTAAGAGAAGTATATGGAAATCTTGGCTTTAAGGCCGGTTTCTCAAAAGCAGACGAAGTATTGGCTACCGCATCCAGAGGTATTGCTGAGGTGATAACCCATCACTATACTCAAAATATTGACCTTAGAGATGCCAAAACGGTGCTTTCCAACAGCGGAACCGCTATCATGGGTTCGTCTTCTGCTTCCGGTGAGAACAGGGCTCAGGAAGCTATTGTAAAAGCGCTCGATTCACCATTATTAAATGATAATAAAATCAGAGGAGCTAAAAATGTATTGTTGCTCATTGTTTCCGGCTCTCAGGAAATTACCATAGATGAAATTGGAGAGATCAACGATCATATACAATCCGAAGCAGGACACGGAGCCAATATTATTATGGGAGTAGGCGAAGACGACGAACTGGGAGAAGCGATTGCTGTAACCGTAATTGCTACCGGCTTCAATCCCGAACAACAGCATGAGATCGTCAATACCGAAGCCAAAAAAATTATTCATACTCTTGAAGATGAACAAAAGGCTACTCAGGACCTTTCACCTGAAAAAACTTCCCTTTCCATGATTTTTCCCAAAGAGAAAAAACAACCTCAGGTAAAAAAGGAAGCGACCGTAATAAGACATACCCTGGAAGAGACTCTGCCACCATCTGAACCTCATGCAACGGCAGAGCTGATACCCACCACCGATTTATTGCGCAACATAAACGTGTTGTATGAAGAAGTACCGGCGGTAGAAGATGATTTTATTATTATTGACACCACTGCTCAATTGCGGGATATTGATGTGGTAGATGCCCAAGAAGTGAAAGCAGAAGAGAAAAAACAGATCACGCTGGCATTCGATATGCCTTTCGAAGCCTCTGATGAAGAGAGTACTGGAAAAGCTGATAATGTAGTGTTGTTTGATCTTACTGATGAGGTGAGAAATGTAGATGTCAATGATCCGGTAGAAGTTATTCCGGTAACCGAATATTCCAAAGAAGGAGAAAAACGGTACAGCCTTGATGATTATATGGAAGTAGAGAACCAGCTTACCAATGCGAAACCAGTAGTAAAAGATTCCGGAGTAACCGAAGAGGCCTTAAAATTTAATAAGCGGGTAGAACCCGAAGAAGAAATAGCTCCGTTGGAATCCGAAAAGGTAGATCCGCTTTACAGTTCTATAAAAGATACTTTAAAACTGAGAGCAGATGAACGTAGAAAGAAATTAAAAGAATTTAATTATAAGTTCCAAAACAATATTTCGAGAATTGACGAGATCGAAAAGCAACCGGCTTACAAAAGAATGGGAATAGAGTTAGAAGACAAAAAAGAAAATAATTCTTCCAGAACCTCACTGGGAACCGATAGCAACGATGATATCCAGTTAAGATCTAATAATTCATTTCTACATGACAATGTAGATTAGTAGAAAACATCCTTTAACCTGCAAAGCCTATGTTTTTAACCCGGATCCTTTAAGGTTCCGGGTTATTTATTATCTTCGCACTTCAATACAAATCAAGTACAAATGAGTTTACAGACAGACATCATGAACGCTTTAAAAGAAGCTATGAAAGCCAAAGATACTGTGGCCCTGGAGTCGTTAAGAGCTGTAAAATCGGCATTGTTACTGGCAAAGACCGAAAGCGGTGCCAGTGAGAACCTTTCGGAAGATCAGGAGATCAAGATCCTTCAAAAACTTGTGAAACAACGTCGTGACAGCGCTTCCATTTTTACAGAGCAGGGCAGGACAGACCTGGCTGAACCCGAATTGGCACAGGCTGAAGTAATAGCACGTTTTTTGCCCGAACAGATGGATGAGGCTGCCATAGAAAAAGAAGTTCTGGCCGTAATTTCGGAAACCGGAGCTTCTGGTATGAAAGATATGGGAAGAGTAATGGGGGTAGTGTCTAAAAAACTTGCCGGAAAAGCCGATGGAAAAACAATTTCAACAATTGTTAAGCAGAAATTATCATAATTTGTATTTTTGCCGCCAATAGATATAGTGAGGCCGCGTAGTTCAACTGGATAGAATATCAGATTTCGGCTCTGAGGGTTGGGGGTTCGAATCCTCCCGCGGTCACATGAAGCATAAAACCTGCAATGTAATTGTAGGTTTTTGTTCTTAGGAAAAAACGAAAACGTTAGTTGTAAGTTTTGGAGAATAACAAATAAGGCAAAGCATTAGCTTTACTGATCTTGTATTTACAGAAGTGAGCGTATTGAAGATCATTTGTGTTAGATAATCCTCGCGCAGTCACAAAGAACTCATATTTATATTTAAAAAGTCTGAAAACATGCTGATTTTCAGGCTTTTTAGTTTTTATTGTTTGTTAATTACCTGAATAACTTTAGGATCAATATCGAGATTAACTCCGGTGAGCCCTTTTTCATTGTATTCAACACTGTTAAGTACATACTTCATAGCTTCTTTACGTGCAAGATCTTTATCGTTCCCTTTTACAACAATCCAGGGTGAGTTTTGCGTACCCGTATTTTTAAACATTAGTTCTTTGTATCTTGTAAAATCATCCCATTTTTGTTGTGCCTGGGCATCAACAGTGCTAAGCTTCCAGCTAATAAGAGGGTTGGTTTTACGTTCTTCAAGTCTCATCTTTTGCTCTTCTTTGTCAATGGAAAACCATAATTTGAAAAGAAACATTCCATCTTCAATAAGCATATTTTCAAATTGAACTACCTGTTTAATAAACAATTCGTACTGCTCCTGAGAGCAGAAGCCCATTACAGGCTCTACAACTGCTCTGTTATACCAACTCCGGTCAAAAAACACAATCTCTCCCGGACTTGGAAAGTGATTAACATACCTTTGGAAATACCATTGTCCCTTTTCTTCAGAACTGGGTTTGTTTAGTGCAACAACTCTGTAGTGTCTTGGGTTAATGAACCGAATAAATCGCATTATTGCACCACCTTTTCCTGCACTATCTCTCCCTTCACAGATAATTATCAGTCTTTTTCCAGATTCAATCAACCAATTTTGCATACGAACCATTTCAGTCTGTAGCTTTATATACTCAGGATCATTTTCTATAGAATGTAAATGCATACGTTAATTTTTTCAATGTTTGTCAACAACCCTTATAAAATGTAGCATCATCCTACGGAGTACCGTACACCTATACCTTGTGTTGCACGCTTTCTTTTTTATTCTTTTTAAACTGCCAGATCGTCTTCTACTATTACGTCATTACGCTTTGATCTTCTTTCAAGCAGGGCAAATCCAAAGGTTAGAACTCCAACACGCCCAATGAACATTAAAAGTATGACCAATACCTTACCAATATTTGTGAGTTCACTTGTTATTCCCGTGCTTAGACCTACAGTTCCGAGAGCGGAGGCAACTTCAAAAAGTATTTGCTGAAATTCAAACTGCTCTGAAAAAGTAAGCAGAAACGTAAACAGGAAAATGATACTGGTGTAAAGTATGAAAGTAGAAGTTGCAACATAAAGTCTTTCAAAAGGAATTGTTCTGTTTAAAAATGATATACGCTTCTGTCCAAATAACCTGCTCTTTATAACAGAAACCATAGCTGTTAACGTTGTAATTTTCATCCCACCTGCTGTACCGGAAGGAGAAGCACCTATATACATTAAAAAGGTTATAAACAGTAAAATGGGAAGGCTTAGTCCACCCGTTGGAATTGTATTAAAACCAACAGTTGTCATTGCTGTCATTGCCTGGAAAAACGATTCTGTAAACTTGGCATCAGAGTTTTGTACGGTTGGTTCGGTCAAATAAACAAGGGCAGTTCCCGTGAACAAGAGCAGAACAAAACCGTAAGTGACAATTTTTGTAGTAAATGAGATACTTTTTGATTTTCTTGTGATCCTGTACCACAGATCAGTTATGACTATGAACCCAAGCGAGCCTGCAATAGCAAGTACGGAGATAATGGTATTAACAAAGGTATTGTTATTGTAACCTTCAAAACTGTCATTAAATAACCCAAATCCCGCTGTACAAAACGCAGAAACGCTATGGAATATTGAAAACCAAATGGCCTTCAATGACTCCATTCCCATTTGTCTAAAGGCAATAAAAAAACAGATCGCTCCCAAAGTTTCCATGATAACGGTAAAAACAACTACACTTTTAATGAAGTCTTTTATTTTAATGGTTTTGGGCAAAGTGAATTCTGCACCTATAATGTTGTTATGCCAATGCGTAATTCTTTGTGTTGTTAATAAGAGATAATAAGTTGTCAAAGTCATATAACCAATTCCACCAATCTGGAAAAGGATCATCACTATAAACTGTCCAAAAAAATTATATGAGTCGTAAACGCTAACCGTGACCAGTCCTGTGGTGGAAATGGCAGAAGTTGAGATGAACAGGTTGTCAAGCCATCCTACACTTGTTTTGTGAAATACTGGTATCGCTAAAAGCCCAAATCCAATTATAGTGTACAAGAAAAATCCCCAAACCAAATTCATTTGCGGGGACTTTTTCACCTGGAATTGTTTATACGCAACCAGGATTTTTTCAATTATGTTTTTCTTATGTGTCATAATCTCTTTTCAAACGGTATGCTATGGGAATCTGTCTCAAAACTACCAAAGTTTTTGATAAAAGTAAGAATTTCTTTTATGGTGGTGTTAAAACTAAATTTTAGTTTTTGGTACTTATTATCATACTATTTAAAGCATAGCGTGCTTTTATCTGAATTTAAATACTGGTGGTTTAATTAGTTATGGAATGTTAATGTATTAACATATCATTTAATTTATTTCTATATAGGCCGGTATAGGTTATTCTATGATCGTTGACATCTGTGCTAACCTCATTTTCTGAGTATTCAAAGTTATGTTTGTTTTTTTGTTTACCTACAACCTAATTTTTTTATTATAGATTTTATAATAACTCCTTAATTAACAACCATAGGTTTTGCGAAACAAAAATACCAACAGATATGCTGTTTTACTAACCGATACGACTATAAAGGTTAGGAAGCTGTATTTTTTCCTTTTCCAAATGGGTTAAAACCCAAAGCATTTGCGATACGGGAAAGAGGGTGTAAATCTTATTTTTGCTGTAGAGGTAAGAAGTAGGTCAATAAAACAAAAACTGCCAAGTAGAGTAAGACCAGAAATGCATGTGGTGATTTGTGAGATCTAACATATCAAAGTGTATCAAAACCTAACAAGGCTTTTAAGCCTTTCTAAATTTTATAGTATGCCTGTTATTGGAAATATAATAAAAGGATTTATTGAGATTAGAGATTATATAACTCCGGAGAAAGATCATATAAAACTCCAGGAGAAAGTGCTGGAGGAATTACTCGAAAAAGCCCGTGATACTGCTTTTGGGAAACACTATCACTTTGAAACCGTTTTAGCATCAGATAACAGGTCAAAAACATTCTCAAAAATAGTACCTGGATTTGATTATGATACTTTGAACCGGAAATGGTGGCATCGCCTTCACGATGGTGAATATGATGTGACATGGCCGGGAAACCCTGACTATTTTGCTCTGAGTTCCGGTACTACCGGCAAGACCAGTAAGCGTATTCCGGTTACCAAAGATATGATAGAGGTGATAAGAAATGCTGGTATTAAACAGATCTATGCCCTGGCAAACTTCAATATGCCCCCGGAATTCTTTGAAAAAGATATTCTTATGCTTGGAAGCTCTACAGATTTAACACAGACAGAAGGACATCAGGAAGGAGAGATAAGCGGGATTAGTGCTTCAAATATACCGGGCTGGTTTCAGGGATTTTACAAACCCGGGATCGATATCGCTTCTATAGAGGATTGGGACCAACGTGTACTGGCTATTGCCAAAAAGGCTAAAGAATGGGATGTGGGAGCCATTAGCGGTATTCCATCCTGGATAGAGTTAATGTTAAAAAAAATTATTGAGTATCATAACGTAGAAACTATTCATGATATATGGCCTAATTTTCAAGTATATACTTCAGGAGGTATTGCTTTTGGACCTTACGAAAAAAGTTTCAGGGCCTTAACCTCAAAACCCCTTCAGATAATTGATACCTATTTAGCCTCTGAAGGGTTCCTTGCCTTTCAGGCAAGACCAGAAACCGATGCCATGCAATTGATCACTGACAATGGAGTGTATTTTGAGTTTGTGCCCTTTGACGCCCAATATATCAATGAGGACGGGAGCTTAAAAGAAGGCTTTCCTAGTTATACACTTGCAGAGGTAGAACCGGAGCGGGATTATATTTTGCTTATAAGCACAGTTGCGGGAGCATGGCGTTACCTGATTGGCGACACTATAAAATTTACAGATGTGTCTCGTGCTGAAATAAAGATTACAGGACGTACCAAGTTTTTTCTAAACACAGTAGGGTCTCAACTTTCCGTAAATAAACTGAATGATGCGGTAAAACATCTGGAAGACAAATTATCTATACAAATACCAGAATTTACCATTAGCGCTATTGAATACGATAATGAGTATTACCATCATTGGTTTTTGGGCACCTCAAATCCTGATAATCTAAATTCAGAAAAAGCTGCTGCCATTCTTGATAACTATCTGAAAAAAGTGAACAAAAACTACAAAGTTGCTCGTTCCAGGGCTCTGAAAGGTGTCAAAGTAAATGCGGTAACCTTAGCAGCTTTTTACGAATGGAATGCCCAAAAAAAGAAAAAGGGTGGGCAGGTAAAAATGGAAAAAGTAATGAAGCCTGAAAAGTTCAAGCAATGGAAAAAATTTGTTTCTAACTTAAAAGAGCCCAGTTAAACAAGAGCAAAACCAAATAGCGAAGAATATAAGACCGAAATAGATAATTTTATTAAGCTTTTTTCTTTCCGTTACCGGTTACAGTATTCAGTAAACCGGAACGAATACATATCCATATATAATTTATAAAAGATTTATCAATTTCAGGGGAGGCTTCAATCTTGCCATGTCTAAAGCTACCCTGATCTGTTTTAGAGCCACCTTTCACCAATAAATTTACAAGAAAACTGGTAGTTTTTCGTATGCTTAGCAGATCTTTCTTCAGTACCTTAAATTCAAAATCTTCATATTTCATCTTCATGTCTCCTGCCGCCCGCTGTTTATTCCCGCTGAAGGTAAAGAAAAGCTCATCTACCCATCCTTTCGAGGCAATACCCATATTAGTCTTTAAAAAAGGATTAATTTTTGTTGCATTAAAATTAAACGCTTTTCCGGCTACCATGAAGTTTCCTTCAGGATTTCCGGTTTTTGTTTCCATTTCAAGGGTAATTGGGGAAGAATCCATGAGTTGAGCGTTTAGTATTATCTTGATCTCCTGTTGATCTAAGTTTGAAATATTTGAAAAAGTACCTTGTATATCAGTAAAAAGTATTGGTTGCGGCTCAACCTCCTCTCTGGTTTTTTCTAAATAAGACAGTGATGAAGATGAAACCGAGGTATGTAAAAGGTGTATGGGAAAAGAAAGATCTTCCAGCATTTCAGTATAATTTTTTTTTGGTAATGTATCGTTAGGCAAAGTTTTATCACGATAAACCGTGCACTCCAGTGTTTTAATATCAATACTATCCGCAAAAAATGCTCTTTTTTCATTCTCTAAGGGCATAGTGATATTGGAAACCTGAAAATTTTTGATGGTTAGATCAAAATGATCCCTTTCTTTATTTAGTATTTTTGACAGCGTTTCTTTATCATACTTTGTTTTGATTTTCAAATTTTCAGCATTTAAATCATTTTTCAATAGTGCCAGATTATCTATATGTAAGGTATCAAATTCATTTAGCTTCATAAAAATATCTTCAGCGTTGATCTTTAAGGATAAAGTATCAAAAGAAGGGTTGATGATAGGTCCTTCGGGAAGTTCCAGTTGATCGATTTCTACAGAATATTTAGGTACTTTCCATAAGATATCACCGGTTCGAGGGTCGGTTTCTTTTCCCCCCGCATCAAAAACCCTGAATTCTTCAATAGAAACATAAGGAAAATTCATATTGCTTTTCTTTTTACTTTTTAACTCTTCAGGCCTTTGCATTATTTGTGTCTTAGGGCTGTATAATTCCAGTGACCGAACTTTAATAGTATTTTTTTTGATCAGGGAGCTAAAGCCAATTCCCGAAGCACGAACCATCTTAGAGTCTATCCTAAAAAATGTATCTTTCGTAACCGAGCTCGTATCTGTTCTAAAAGAGAGATCTTTTAGTTCTATAGAACGTGATAATAGGTTGAACCTGAAACTTGTATAATCTAACAAGAAGTCTTTGGGAATCTCATTCTGTATAACACTTTCGATTTTACGCGAGAGTATATTTTCACAAAGAAAAAAAAGAAATATAAAACCAATACATACCAGGATGAATCTTTTTAACCTTTTGACTGTGAGCTTATATTGCATAAAAGTATATTTATTAAAACTAAAATTCATGATTTAACCCCATCCAAATAGTGATTACAAGAGAATACCCTTGTGTGATTTCTTTTCTGCTTACCAGTTACAGGAATGTATTGTCACTAGGTTGGCAGTACTTTTTCTAAGTTTCTACTTTACTTAGGGTAGCCATTCACTATCTGTGATTACTCAACTTAATTAGGTGTTATAGTTTTGCTTCATCACCTTCAGTTTCTTTTCCAAATTCGTTTTTATAGATTTTTATTATGGCCAGAAAAATACTTACTAATAAAGGGCCAAAGATAAGACCTATAAATCCAAATAAGGGCAAACCGATAAGAACACCTATTAATGTAATAAGGGGGTGTACATTGTCTAGTTTTTTTATTACAAACAAACGAATAAGGTTATCGGTAGACCCCACCACGATTAAACCATACAGCAGAATTCCCCATGCCTGATAGCTATCGCCGTTGGTCCAGGAAATAAAAAAAACAGGAAGAATCCCCAATAGTGTGCCTATAATAGGGATCATTGACCCAATGAACACGATAACTGCCCAGAAAACGGGTTCTTCAATATTAAAAATCAGAAATCCTATGAGGGCAACAACAGCCTGAGTTAATGCAACCAAAGGGATACCCAGTGCATTGGCTCTTACCATAGCTTTGCTTTCTTGTTCAATTAGTTTTAGACTGGAATCTGCCATAGGGATATAATTAAACAAGGCACTACGTAATTTTTTTCTGTTATTGAGCATATAGTACAATACAAAATACATTATACCAATGCTTATCATAGTTTCAATAGTACTACCCAGGAGACTGCTTAAATTTGAAGATAACCAATCAATAATGGAGGTTTCTTGAATTTTATCAAGCAGTTTTACTCCCAGGTATTGTTCCAAATCATTCAATGAATCTCTTAATTTCTCTGACATATTATCTGAACTACCGAAGACAGTTTGAATTTTACGACTGAACATCAATGCAATTCCGGATATAGGTACCAGAATCAGAAAAAAGGAAATTAGAATAAGAAATAAGGCACATATTGGAGAAGGCCATCCATAACCCTCCAGTTTTTGCATAGGTTTGTAAAGAAGGATGTATAGAGTTACTGCCCCCAGGAGGCCTGTTAAATAAGGAGTAATTTCCCGAAAAATAATAATTCCAAATCCAATTATAGTGAAAAGTATAAAAAACTGTCGTATTATATTGGGGTGAACGATTCTCATTTTTACTCCTGTGTATAAACTTTATATCTCAAATATCCATCAATATGATCTGGCTTCTTAATTCTTTTCAAAACAAGATTGACCCAATCCTGTATTTTAGATTAATTTCAGGGTGAAATTCAAGGCTCCTGATCGATCTCTGAAACTTTTCTTAAGTCCCGGTCAATTTCAAGAATTTGATCGGGAGAAGGATAGTACTTTCGAATTTTATTTTTATAAGATTCCGGTAGTTCCGTATGGCTAAGAATAAAATTCTTTGTTCTTATCAAATATGTACCGTAACCTGCTTTCACAGCATACGTATCTGCCCTTAGTTCTGCTTTCCTCATGAAACTTCTCGAAAACAAGTACAAAAAGCCAAAACGCAGTAGTTTTTGAGTCGAAAGCTTTTGGTAATCCATAATATGACCAAGTTCATGGGCAAACCACCCGATTTTTACTTCCGAAGGGAGCTTTGAAGTAGCGAAGGTAGTCTTTGCAATAGTAAAAGTTTTACTTACCAAGACCAGATACCTTCTTTCTTCTCTTTTTTTGAAAATATCTAAAAATCTGGGTTGTGCCATCATAACACTCCCATTGAGTGATTTTTTTAACTTAAATTGAATATTCTCTTTTTTCAGGCTTTTAAAGCCTTTAAGAGCTTTTTCAACTTCAGAAGCTATCTCAACAGGTACAGATTGGATCATAGTTTTATAATAAAGGTGCAAAGAATTTGGCTACTCCTTCAAAGAATTTTTTATAGCCGGGTCTTCTTTTAAAAGTGTCATAACTCAGTTTTTTAGCATTCGCCACATGCTGGTCAAAATCTTTAAGAACTTCATGGGCAGTCTTTTTGTGAAATAAGAGTGCATTGGTCTCAAAATTATGTTCAAAGCTTCTAAAGTCAAAGTTTCCCGAACCTACAGATACTAAATCTTTATCTATAATTATTAGCTTGCTATGCGTAAAATCTTTTCGTAAATAAATGTCAACCCCTGCTTCCAGCAAATCTTCAAAATTGGAATACATGCCATACTTGGCAAGAATAGAATCTGATTTTTGGGGTACCAGCAGTTTTACTTTTATGCCTTTTAAAGCTGCCATTTTCACGGCGTGTAATACTGTTTCTCCGGGAATGAAATAAGGGTTGCATATACATATCTCATTTTGCGCCTGGTTGATCATAGCTACATACTGCATCATAACCGAAGGAAATTTTGAGTCAGGCCCGCTGCTTACTATCTGTACAATGGCCTCTCCTGACTTTTCCTGTTTAGGAAGGTACTCATCTGTAAACAGAGACTGCCCTTTACTGGAGTGATAATAATCCCTTAGAAAAACCTGGTGAAGCCTGTTAACCGATGGCCCTGCTAAACGTACATGAACATCTCGCCATCTGCCCAGCTCATCTTTATTGCTCACATATTTATCTGAAATATTAATTCCTCCTGTAAAACCCAGAACCCCGTCAATGATTACAATTTTTCGATGATTTCGATAATTAAGGCTAAATAAAAAATTACCGAATCGAATAGGCATAATGGGATGAAGTTCTACGCCAAGGTCCAGAAATCTCTGCTTTCTCTTCCCTCGAAAAAAAAAGCTCCCAAAAGAGTCATAGATCAGACGTATTTCAACGCCTTCCTGTATTTTCTTTTGAAACAGCTCATAGAGTTTATCCTGAAGTTTTCCTTTCTCAAAAATATAATATTGCAAATGGATAAACTTCTCGGCTTTTTCCATAGAGCTGAACAATGCTTTAAAGGTTTCTGCACCATTGTGTAAAACGGTGATGTCATTTCCGGCAGTAGGATATTCTTTGGCAGCATTTTTTAGTAGAAATGCCAATGATCTAAAGTTGATATGATCTCCGAAATCTGTAAGCTCTTCGGTTTTTGTATAGGTCTCTTTTTGGTCTAAGTTTACTCTGTTGAGATATCGGTTCCTGCGGAACAACTTAAACTTTCTTCTGTTTACACCAAACAAATAATAAAGAATGGGACCACCAAAAGGGAAAATGAAAATGGTAAGTATCCACCCTAATGATTTGGTAGGGCGTGAACCATACATGATCACGCTAAAAACGGCCCATACCGTAAAGAGAAGATATAAAGTTAATAGCCCTATGTTCATTTGTTTAAGTTACCGTTTTTCAGGAGATAATTAGTCTTGATAATGAATGATAAAAAATAATTTTATGATCAAATAAAAAAGTTAAGCCCGTACAGTCATTTTTTACCCGTAAATAGGAAAGGGTTTGCTGTAATATAGACAGAGAGCCACCCCATACTTTCCCTGTTTATGTAAAAAAGAATTAGACGACTCAAATTACTGTCTCACCCTCACATTTAGAAAAGGCATTTTTTAGTATGAATAAAAAAGAACGCCTGGAAGAGCGTTCTTTGGCTTTTAAATCAGTAATGCATTAATTATCATCAACTGCATCTTCAACTTCCTCAACTCCTTCTTCAACCGCATCTCCTGCCTCTTCAAGGCCTTCTTCAACTTTCTCTGCGGCTGATTCTTCTCTGGTACATCCTTCACAACTCATCAGACTAAAAGTCATACTTGAAAGTAGTACCATGCAAAATAATAAAACGAATTTTCTCATAGTGTGTTTAATTTTTATTTAAGTTTAAAACTATACTTTCTTTTTACCGGTGATCAATGAAAAAACAAAGGCAATTAAAAATATAAAGAACAATATTTTGGCAATAGAAGCAGCACCTTCTGCGATACCGCCGAACCCAAAAATTGCGGCTATAATGGCCAAGATGATAAATGTAACTGTCCAACGTAACATAATTAGTTTTTTTAGTTTTTAGACAGACTTTCTGTCTTCATTACAAATATCAAATGTTTTTCAATGATTTTTTAATCCATATAGGAAGCATTTTGACTCATTTATGAGAATAGATTACCAAATCGTAATAAAATCACTAAAATTATAATTTGATCAAAAGAAAGATGAGACTAATTAATGTATCTTTAAAATATTAAAAAAAATATGGAAGGAAAAGTTGTCGTAAATACTATAGATGTTCATGAGGCGATTAAAAGTCTTTCACAAGTTTTTAGTACTGACTATGAACAAGAGAACAATGAAATGTGTTTTCAGATCCCGGAAAAATGGGGTAAAGGATACGTAAATGCGGTATCTTTTTCTCATGGTGTCGGCATCTTAGATATTGATATTCGATTAAATGAACCGTTGGTGCTGGAATTTAACAACTCTAATATTCAACCTTTAAAATTTTTATATAATCGTGAAGAAATCATAAAACACACATTTTCTGATAGTGATGATGAAACAGATATCAATCGTCTGGAATCTATAATGGTAGCAGCAGATATTCATGCCGAGCATGTTCTTGTTTTTAGACCGGATAAATCAATTTGTGTATTCATAATATCTGTTAACCGAAAAGAATTTGAAAAAAAGGTAGAAGATTTTCTGCCAGGCATGAATAAGGAACTGGAAGCTTTGTTTCGAGATGTTAATGGGATTAACAGGTTTTTATATCAGGGGTATTATAGCCTGGATATTGCTGAAAACATTGAAGCTTGTATTGAATGTGAATTGACTGATTTTCCAAGATCTGTTTTTCTGGAGGGAAAAGTTTACGAAATATTGGGGCATCAGTTAAGGCAGTATCTGGATGATCTCAACACTCCTGAAAAAAGAAAGATATTAAGGAAAAGTACGCTAAATGCCATTGAACAGGCAGCGGAAATAATTACTCAGGAACTCGACAGGGTAGATAATGTTCTAAGACTTGCAAAAAGAGTAGGGTTAAACCAAAACACCTTACAGCAGGGCTTTAAACAAGTGTATGGTAAATCAATAAATGCATACATGAAGGATTTGAGGCTGAAACAGGCCAAGGAACTTCTTGAAAGTTCTGATATGAATATCACAGAAATAAGTTATGCAATAGGGATCAATTCCAGAAGTTATTTTTCAAAAATCTTCAGAGAAAAATTTGGAATGACCCCAAAAGAATACCGATTCAATTCCCAAGGCAAAGTTTCATAATTAATGTAAGATCACGTTTCATTTGGTTTTTATCTGTATAGAACAAAAACCACTGTTTTTTGTTAAACATTCTTTCAAAACTGTCAAACATTTTTTTTAACTCTTAAGTTCTTTGTCCAACTAAGTTTTGGAGTGAATGAGAATACTTGAAATTAATCAGGAAAAAGGGAGTGAAGCTTTAAATGAACTAGGTGAGAGACTAAATGCTAAAGTGACGAGAAAATGGGGTGAGCATATTTTAGAATTTAATAATGAGTACGGTAATGGTATCATAAAATCAATAACCTTTAATTGGGGTGTTACTCTGTTTGATTATGATGTGTGTCTAAATGAAGATACTACACTTGTACTTACCGAAAGTAGTGGGTTTACTGTAGAGTTTGTCTTTATTACAGAAGGCAATCTTAAATTATTCATAGGTGGTACTGAAGCACTTCTTGAGCTTAAATGTTATCAAAACATAATTATCTCTCCTAAATTAAAAGAAAGCCATGCATTTATTTTCCCGGAGAAAGTAAATGTGAAGGTAAATGTTATTCATATTGTTACAAATGATTATTTGAAAAAGAAAAACCACAATCTCAATTACCTTAACGAGATTTTGTATTCTATTTTCAGGGAAATACCTATTCATTTGCCTTATTCGCATTTGGGCAACTATAATCTTTCTATAGCCAACGAGGTAAACCAATTAAAAGCAAACAGGGAAGAGGGTATTATACGTACACTTTCTATTGAAGGAAGGTTAAATCTCATTCTGGCAATGCAGTTGATGGAGCATCACAATCTGGAAAAGAAAAAAACCCGGCCCGATTCTTTTTCACATGAAGAAATTAATAGATTATATAAACTCACGCAATATATTATTGAAAATATTGAAGAACCTCTTCATGTGTGCAAATTGGCAAAAGAAATAGGTATGAACCCTAAAAAACTACAATTGGGTTTCAATCTCCTTTTTGCTAAATCAGTTAATGGTTACATACGTCAATTGAAGTTACAACTTGCGCGTGATTATCTTAAAAACTCTGATCTCACTATTTCGGAGATTGTCTATAAAATTGGTTTTAGAAGCCGAAGCTATTTTTCAAAAATATTCTTTGAAGAATATGGAATATTACCTAGAGAATATAGAAGCAAACTTAGCAGGTTTATTTAGGCAAGGGTATATTTACATAATTAACACGGTCTAGGAGGCCTGAATATCGGATTTCATTTTTATAAAATTCTTTGGCTACAGGATCTGCCTGAAAACCAAGACCCGGTTCTTCATTTAATAAATTCATGATTTGCTTTATGGAAGTTTTATTAGAAACCCAACGATCTTTTTGACCAGATGAAAGAGCAAAGGGCATGTGGGTGCCTAAATGTTGTATTTGCGATAACTCCTCATTAAAAGTAGTGGTAATAAGTGCACTGGTGAAAAAACCATCATCTAGCTGGCTGTATATACCTGCCATAGCAAATGGGGTCATGTTAGGTAAATGAATGTGATAAGGATACACCTTACCATCAAATATATAATTAGTAAAAAATCCGGTCGCTATAATAATACAGCGTTGATGAGTAAGTAGTTTGGAGAGCCATTTTGACTTTTCAATTTTATCTGCCTCAATATTCAATGTGTTCATTTGACTTTGAAAAATATCCCATTCCTCTTTAAAACCTTCTGGTAAAAGCCCCCAGATGGCGTGGTGAATCCACTCATCTGCCCCTTGTTTAACTATAGGAATAAGAGATTCATTCAGGCCATTGACAAGCTGATTTTTCTTATAAATCTTGGGATGTTTAAAACGAGACCCGAAGGTGTCTTCTATCTTTTTCAATTCTGCGACATTTGATAGCTTATAATACATCTTCCTTTTTTTTCGTAAAATTCAGAATAAAATACTTTTTTGCTTTGTTGTAAAACTTTAAATTCTAACTCATTTCATTGAAAAACAAATGTTTATTACCTTTTAGTGAACAGGAGTACTAATTATGGTAATTTTTTTGGAATTCTTTAACCAAAAAACAATAGGAGAGTATAGAATGCTCTATTGCATTAAAGACAAACGGTTTTAATACGTTTTTTGGTTTAATTTGCAGCGAAAAACAGTTACCAGACCTATTTTAAAGTTCGTGAAATGGTAGTGGTGAAATACCTGGCGTCTGGGAGATAATTTATAACTGTGTACTCAGTTTGCATGAATATTTTTTAACTGGTATCCTCATTCTCAAAATACAGTAAGAAGCAAATTTTAATAAAAATCCTTAAAAAAAGCGGCCTGAGCCGCTTTTGAAGTGTTTAAGGTTATATTTTTTAAGCTATATCCTCCATTTTAAGAACACTGGCAAGACTGTTTTTTATCTTAATTCTTTGAGCGTTCAGAATTTCACGAGTTGTTGTGGGAAGATTGTTTTCCTCTAAGACTTCATTATATTCTTCCAGTGCAGCTTTTTCTCCGCGAATGACTTCTTCTAAGATGGCCTCCTCTTTATTTCCTGAAAAGAAGGCTTTCACATCCATCCATGTGCGATGTGCTTTAGACACATAACTGTCATTATCAGTAGAATCCTGCCCATAAGTCGCCACCTCATTTTTTAACTGTTGGGCAAACACTGAGCGTTCATGAGAGCAACTCTCAAAAAACTTTTTAAGGGCTGTATTGTTAACATTTTCAGCAGCCTTTTTAAACCCCTTTTCCGCATCCAGATTTTTTTCGATAAGCATATTTAACTGGTTGGAAATCTTTTCTGTGTATGTATTCATAAGTGTAAATTTTTAGGTTAAACATTAATATCTGGAGTAAAAGTACTCTAAAGCATATCATTGTTTTAACCGTATTAATGAGAAAATTAACGCTATCACGAAGCTCAGATTTCTTTAAAAGTGTTTACGCTTTATCAGAGGTTAACTTCTTAACAACGTCTTCGGAGATATCCAGGGTTCGAATAGGAAAAGGTATAGTAATGTTATTTTCATCGAAGGTTTCCTTTATAGAAATTAAGGCCTCGGTTTTAGCACGGGCCACTTCGAGAGCAGAAGTAGAATTAATACTAAACCGTACTTCAAAGTTAATCGAGCTGTCACCAAAACCGGTATATAGAAAAATAATATCTTCGAAATCAGTTAAGGCATCAAACTTGTTTTGCAAAGCTTCTTTTACTAACGTTCGTACCTGGCGAAGGTTAGAGTCATAGGCCACACCACATTCCAAAATCACTCTTGACTGCGCTGTGGTTGAATAATTTTTAATCGGGTTTTCTACCACTAATTTATTGGGAATATAAACCAGATTATTATCAGGTTGTTTTAAAGTAACAGCGCGTAAATCAATATTCACGACCTCTCCTTCATAGTCTTTTACAGCTATCCAGTCTCCAAACTTAATATGTTTGATATAACTGAGAACAATACCCGAATATGTATTGGCCAGTGCTCCTTGCAATGCCAAGCCCACTGCCAACCCAGCAACTCCCGCACCGGCTAAAATGGCATTCAGTGTTTTACTTAGATTGAGAATTCCCAATACCAGGAACAGGCCGACTAAAATGATAGCTACAGCCGAGAGTTTGCCAATCAAATTAACCATAGAAGCTTGCAAGCTGCTTTTCTTTAAGAATTTGATAACTAGCCTATTAACATATTTAGAAATAAAATAGCATATCAAAAAAACCAGAATAGCTATTATAATGTTAGGCAGATTAATAACAAACTCATTGGACCAATCAACAAGTTTATTTAACATTTCGCTCCAAGCCTCATTGAAACTTTTCTTCATAATAATTTTTTTAACTTATAATTTCACAATTACAAACGGTAATATCTATGTTTTTCAGTTGTTTAAGTTATACATTTATGTTAGTTTTCAGTAAAGTATTTTTAGGCATGTATCGGAAAAACATAGATTGTTTAAATTTTTTTGTCTTTTACTTATACATTAATTACAGTAAGAACCTGGGAGATCCCAAGAATATAATGTTATCAAAAAAGCAAGAAATTAATTTTTAATAACGATCTAAAATACTGAACCGGAATTAAAAAACATGGAATTTTTTAAATCTATTTTTTTGGGATGTGAATAAATTGAAATCGACCAAAATAATTCAAATAAAGCCTTATTACATAAAACGGATCCTGTCTGATCGATAGCCGGGACTCTTGTAAACAAACGAATCAAACCCTAAAAGTTTTTACGATCTTTGAAGCTACCTGTCTTGTTCTCAATATATCTTCTTCACTTTATTGAAAAAAATTAATAGTTGCTAATAAGGTTACGGCTATCTGCTTCTTATCTCACAAGATCTTTCTTCTTTACTGTTTTTATAGTTGTGTGATAAAAGTATAGTGCAAGTTCACACCATAAAATACATGTTAAAAATAAAGTTTTGACACTGTTTTGTGGTGCTTAAATGATTGAAATGTTGATAAAATTGAAAAAGATCATTTAATGAAACCAGTCAAACTTTTAAGTATTGTAGGCAATAGTTTTCGTAACATATATACATCTTTACTAGTAAAGATCAACAAATGAAAAAAGAACCTACATTAATTTGTATTCCTGATATTAGTGGCTTTACCAAGTTTATGAGCGAGATGGATTTTGAGCTAAGTTCAAAAGTCATTCCCACTCTATTAAATAATATTATTTATAATAACCAAATAGGTCTGGAGATCTCGGAAATTGAAGGAGATGCCATACTTTTTTATAAAAAAGGAAAGGTGCCACAACTTGAATTGCTTATAGAACAATGCCGATCTTTTCATCTGGAATTTTATAAGCAAATGTATCGGTTAGAGCACAAGTATAAAGCCCGAAAAGATTCTATAAAGATCCCTAAAATATTAGGCCTGAAAATCATTCTTCATTTAGGATATGACATTGCTCCTGTTAAAATAGGAAATCACATAAAATTGTT
Source organism: Ascidiimonas aurantiaca (assembly GCF_037646345.1). Taxonomy (NCBI): domain Bacteria; kingdom Pseudomonadati; phylum Bacteroidota; class Flavobacteriia; order Flavobacteriales; family Flavobacteriaceae; genus Ascidiimonas; species Ascidiimonas aurantiaca. The sequence continues at coordinate 145,044 of NZ_JBBEWR010000009.1, forward strand.
GGGTGAAGATATCATTCTGGCACATAGGTTACTCAAGAATAAAGTTCCTTTTGATGAATACATCCTTTTTTCTGAGCCTTTAATGCAGTATTATAGAGATACTAATGTGAAATGGAATACAGATTGGGGAAAATTATTTACGGTTAATGAAGAAATAGAATATTTGGGAGAAATTCTTTACAACTATATTGAATTGCGTTCACATGAAAAAACAGACTGACCATATACGGTAGTATCTACATCCTTGATAATTTGTTAAAACCGTTAATATAGATAGCATTTGAGCAAAACGAGATACAGCTTACATTTTATCTTGCAATCATAAAACTTAGAAAAATGACATATTTAAATTTAAACGAAAAAAAATTAGTTCCCGTAGTTGGGGAATTAAACAAGCTATTGGCAGATTATAGTATTTATTATCAAAACTTAAGAGGTTTTCACTGGAACATACTAGGTAAAAACTTCTTTGATCTTCATGAAAAATTTGAAGAATTGTACAATGATGCCAAAATAAAAATTGATGAAATAGCAGAGAGAATTTTAACGCTGCGATATCACCCTGTAAGTAAGTATAGTGATTATCTTAAGATCTCTTCTATTTCTGAAGATACAGGTCTCATAGATGACCGGGAGATGGTAAAAACATTGTTAACCAACCATGGAAATCTTTTAAATCGTATGCGGGAAACTCTTAAACTGGCAGAAGATGCCGGTGATGAAGGAACTATAGATATGATGGGAAGTTATATTGCTTCTTTAGAGAAATCGAGTTGGATGCTAGATGCATGGATTAAAAAAACGACCGACCAGCTTAAACAAAGTGGTATGGTTAAAACATCTTAAAGTTAAACTTACAGGAACCATATGGAAAAATCAATAAATATTGTTTGGGATAAATTAAGTACCTGGGGAACTACTTTTATAGAAAATCTTCCTAACCTTGCAGTGGCTCTCTTGGTGATGGTTTTTGCTTTTATTACCGCAAGAATAATCAGCAAATGGGTACAAAGACTGCTTAGCAAAAGAGTACCACAACGCAGTATTGCGAATCTCATAGGCAAGATAAGTGCAGTAGGTGTAGTACTTATTGGGTTGTTTTTAGCGCTGGGCGCCTTGAACCTTAGCAAAACACTAAATACCATACTGGCAGGAGCCGGAATCTCGGGATTGATTATAGGTTTGGCTCTCCAGGGATCATTATCCAATTTATGGGCAGGGATCTTAATTGCCTTTCGAAAGTATATTCAATTGGGTAACTGGATTGAAACAAACGGTTATTCCGGACAAGTAACCGATATTAATCTCAACAATTTAGTAATAAGGGAGTTTGATAATAACCTGGTTGTTATCCCGAATAAAATGGTTGTGGAAAATCCATTTAAGAACTACTCTCTTACTTCACGAATACGCGTAGCTGTAGATTGCGGCGTTAGTTATGAATCTAATCTCGACAAAGTAGAAAAAATAGTTTCCAGTGCAATAAGTCAGGTTTTTCCACAAAAAAAAGAAGATGATATTGAGATCTATTATACCGGTTTTGGAGACAGTGCCATTACCTTTACCTGCCGCTACTGGGTTGAAGGCGAAAGTGTCAAAAACAAACTGGATGCTGTTAGTAAGGGTATGAAAGCTATTAAAAAAGCGTTCGATCAAAATAATATAGATATCCCTTTTCCTATAAGAACACTGGAATTTTCAAACCGCTTAAAATTGCAGAAAGAAGATATTTCTTGATAGGTAAATTCATGCTAACTTGGCTGGCCAATACTAACAAAATTGACAGTAAGTAACTATTGTAAGTACTTTTTTCCATTTTCCTGATTTATTTGAAAGTACATTCAGAAATGCAAAGGCTCTTAACCGGAGCCTTTTTTGTATTAAACAAATTCCGTTATGAGACCCTTTTTTCGTTGAACGTTAAACAAAGCGTTTCAAAAATCATTTACTTTTGCTAGGAAATGTGGATAGATAATTCATTTTGTTTCAAACGATTAACAAAATCAAATAATTTATGACCGAAATTAACATTACAGCCGAGGATACCGCAGGCACGGTAAAGCAGATTCAAGAAGTTATTGGAGGTCGAATAGAAGAACGCTGGGGAGAACATATTCTTCACGTTAGCGGTTCTCTTGCCAATGGCATTATTCGTTTCATTACATTTGACTGGGGAGTAAGTCTTCTAGAATATGATATCACCTTCTATGATGATATTAAATTAATAATGGATGCTTCCAGATACAATCCCATACATTTCGCATATTGTCTGGAAGGTTATTGTAAACACCGTTTTGAGTATCAATCTGAAAATGAAGTAAAAACTTTGGAACAGTTTCAATCAGTAATTATAACCAGCAGAAAAGGAGGGTTGAACTTTGGATACTTCCCTAAGAACGTTCCTTTAGAAATAAACGTAATTCAAATTACAAGAAAAAGTTTTCTTAAAAAGCGACTCAATGGAGTAGAGCTTTTAAATAACAAGCTGTATGAAGTCTTTCATGATCTGGATGATCAAAATACATTTGCTTTTTACGGGGCTTATGATCTGCGCCTGGCTGATAAAATAAGTGCATTGCGAAGTGTAACATCTAAAGGTATGATTCGTATTATGCAGATAGAAGGGTTAATATATCAAATATTATCAAATCACATTGCCGATCATGAACAGTTTGTAAATGAAAAACGTTTACCTACAACATTGCTTAACAGGGAATTGAAAATTGCACGTGATCTGGCAAAACAAATTGTTGCCAATCCGTCAAAAAATTATCGGTTGGACGAACTTTCTTTAGAAACGGGTCTTTCTCAGGCCAAACTACAGGAGGCTTTTAAACTTTTATACACCCGCACGGTAACCGAGTATATTCGGCACGTGCGTCTTGAAGCAGCCAGAGACTATCTTAGGGAGACCGATATGAATATCTCACAGGTAGTTTATTCGGTAGGGTTTAGCAGCCGCAGCTATTTTTCAAAAATATTCAAGGCGAAATACAACATTAGCCCAAGTGATTTTAAAGAAAATGTTTTGGCACAAATTGAAGTATCCACATAAAAAAAGTATTCCCGTTTTTAGGAATACTTTGCTGAAAATATTAAATGTGCTTCAAGCTAACGAATTATTTTTTTCAAGATCAACATAAAACCATATCGGCCTGCAAACCGAAGGATCTTCTTAAGAAGCGGATTAATAACAAGTTTACTTCTTAATTGAAAACCCATGGCTTTTGCTTCTTCTTTTGCAATTTTGCGTTCAAGATCATAGATCTTTAAATCCCGTTCAATCTCTTCTAATGATTCGTATACCTTCATCTTTAATTAAAATAAGTTTTAGATAGTTTACGAATAATGCTTTTAAAAATTCTTTTGCGAAGCAAAAGAACCAGGCCTGCAAACAGAACAAAGAGGAAAGCAATACACACATACCCTAAAGCCATATTATCAAATACTTTTCCCAGAGCAATCGCTCCGGAAAGAGCCATAAAAACGATGCCAAAGAGAAGAAGGCTTCCAACAATAAACACCTCTACAAAGGATGTAGAAAGTATGGCTATTTGCTGGAAAACCTTCAGATGATAATATTTCCTGGTAGCCTTAACATAGTTTTCGCCTGTTTCCACAGCCGAGGTATTTTGAGGAATATTAACTTCTTTCGGCATTTTAAGCAGATTGGAGTTTCTTATTCTTCTCTTTCAAAGTCTTCAATTTACTTTCTAATGAAGTAATAAGATCCTCGGCCTTATAACTGGCATCTGTTACAATAGCATCTATTCTAGTATCTAAACTCGCTTTTTGAGTTTCAACATTCTCAATAATAGCATCTTTTATTTGATTTGCTTTTTCTCCGATCTCATGGGTCGTTTTACGAGCCTGATCAGAAATTTTCTTACGGGTTACCGAACCTTTCTCAGGAGCGAAAAGTATTCCTAAAGTGGCCCCAATGGCAGTTCCTGCCAATACACCTAAAACAATATTCGTGTTATTACTCATAGCTAAATGTTTTTAGAATTATTAATTAATTTTCTTACTATCACAAATATCGTGAATCTTCTGTTCATTTCTTTGCTCTTTTCATTAGTTTATTTGCTTATTTCAGTTGGAGAAATAGATCAAGATTTATCGCAAATGAACCAATGAGAAATACCGAGTTCAAATATCTTGCTAGCGATAAAATTTAAATAAAACAAAAAAAAGATTTATGAAACAGGGAGAAGAAAGATTTCATTTAGCAAAAGAAGAAAAAAATGAAACGAGAAATTATATTTTTCAAAAGAATAAAAAGACCTGGATAGGCTTTATATTTATTTTGATAGTACTGCTCATTTTGATTTTATTGGTCATTCTCTCGGGTGCTATTCTTTAATTTTAAAGTGCCTTTCTTCACTAGAATTTTCAATACTCCTTCATTTAGCCCATTAACTAATTCGCTTTCAGGCGGATCAATTTTCAAGTATGATTAAGCAGCAAATTCATAGTATGTTTTTAATAGGTATGGCTGGCTATTTTTGTATGGCCGGCCTTACCCAGAACTTATATTCCCAGAATACTGATTATAAAACCTCGGGTTCAAAAAAAGTGTTACATACTATTTACACAGTAGGAGGTGTTGGAAACTTAAAAAAGCCAAATACTAATGAATTGTTAGCACAGCTTAAGTTAGAACTTGCCAATTCACCGGCATCTGCTTCACTTTTGTATCTGGGTGATAATATTTCAGAGGAGGAAGATGACTGGAAAACCGATTTGGAATATCTGAAACTTCAATTAAACATTATAAGAGATTTTAAGGGGCAAACATTCTTTCTTCCGGGAAATAATGAATGGATGGCATACAACGCCTTGAAAGTAGAGCGTTTGCAGGATCATGTTAAAGATCTGGATAAAGATCTGGTTACTTTTCTGCCAAAAAATGCCTGTCCTTTAGAACATAGGGTCATTAATGAAAACCTCGATATTATTTTTATAGATTCCAAATGGTTTATTTCCAACTGGTCAAGGCTTAATAACATAAACTTTAAATGTACTGATATTGTAACCCGAAGAAGGTTTGTAGAGGTTTTAGAAGGGTACATTAATGATAGTCAGGGAAAAAATCTGCTTATTGCCATGCATCATCCCGTTTTCAGTAATGGAAAATACGCAGGGCAAACCATACTTAAAGATCACTTATTGCCATTGCCCGTTCTGGGTACCATATGGAGTGAATTTAAAAATCTGGGCGCCTTTGATCCCGACTATTTAAACGCTTATAAATATCAATTTTTACGAGTAGTGGTAACGGCGCTTGCTAAAAATTCAAAAAGGATAACCATAGTTTCGGCTCACGAAAACAGTTTACAGTTCTTAGAGGGTGAAGGAATAACCCAAATCATTACAGGAACGGTTTCAGAAACAGCTCCCGTGCATCTTACCAAAGATATAATATCAGCTCCGGGGGGTACTTTATCCTATAAAGGGCATTTCGGTATTGCTGCACCGGGATATAGCAAGATACGTTATTACGATGACGGGAGTCACGACGTAGAATTTACTTTTATGGACAAGGGTGTTATAAAAACACACAAGAGCAGCCTTTCTGCTAAGGATGTGGTTAGCGAACCCCAGAAATTTATAAAACTGAACAAAAGCTTTAAAAATACGTCCATCTACAAAAAAGAAGATACAGAAAGAACAGGGGCCCATAAATTTTTATGGGGTCAGCGTTACCGTAAATACTACGGAGAAAATATAAAAGTTCCCGTAGCTTATCTTGATACGCTTTACGGAGGCCTCAGCGTAGTTAAAAAAGGGGGAGGCCACCAGTCTAATACCCTACGTTTAAAAGACACCAGTGACAGACAGTACAACATGCGATCGCTAAAGAAGAATGCTCTGCGGTTTTTACGCTTTAAGCTTCCTGGTTTTACCTTTGACCAGAAAGATTTTGAAGATACCTGGGTACAGGATGTAGTGAAAGACTTTTTCTCTTCCGCCCATCCCTATATGCAAGTCGTAGTCAATCCTTTGGCGCAGGCCGCTAAAGTTAACCATTCGGATGTAGATCTGTTTTATATACCTAAACAAAAAGCACTTGAGCCTTTTAACGATTTGTATGGAGATGAATTGTATTATATTGAAAGAAGACCTTCAGACGAACAGGAGCAATACCCGGGATATCAAAGAATGTTTAAGGAAAAAGGATCTATTGAAGATTTTGAAAGTACAACAGACATGTTGGAGAAATTAAAAGAGGATGAATCATACGTTGTTGATGACGAAGCCTATATAAGGGCCAGGGTTTTTGATATGTGGATAGGGGACTGGGATCGTCATCATGATCAATGGCGATGGATGGAGTATGAAAAAGATAATGAGAAATTGTTTGTTCCCATACCTCGGGATAGAGACAACAGCTTTCCTAAATTTGACGGCGCTTTTCTAAAAGCATTCAAACTGTTTATCCCTTCCGTAAGACCCTGGCAAACTTTTGATAAAGAGATCAAAAACCTAAAATGGTTAAACATATACGGAATGCCTCTGGATAAAGCGCTTACCAGTAAAAAAGAAGCCAGAGAATGGAGAGAAATAGCAAAAAAAATTGCCGATAGCATAACAGCAGATGATATTGAGGCCGCTTTTAAAAAACTTCCTCCGGAATTTATAGATAGCACCAGTCATAGAATAAAAGAATACTTAAAAATACGTTTAAACAAATTACCGCAATGGGCGTATGAATACGGGCAGTATCTAAACAAAATCGTTTCTGTTAAAGGGACGCATAAAGATGATCAATTCATTATTACCCGTAATGAAGACGGAACCACTACAATAACCGGAAAAAGGTTACTTAAAGACAAACCCGACCCCATTTTTTATAAAAGGACCTTTTACCCTGAGCAGACCAGAGAAATTCATGTGTATGGTCTTAATGATAAAGACGAGTTTGAAGTTCGGGGTTCAGGCAAATCTGAGATCAAGGTCAGGCTAATTGGAGGATATGGAGAGGATTCATATAAAATAAAGAATGCAAAAAGAACAAAAGTATATGACTGGAAACATGAAAAAACAATTCTTGAAGGTGAAAAACCAAAAACGCTGTTTACCAACCAGTATAAAGTGAATACATATCACTGGCGATATCATAAACCTAACACCAATGTATTACTGCCTCTGGCAGGGTTTAGAACTGATGACGGTATTTTCTTTGGAGCTTCTAATGTATATACAAAAAGAGGAATTAATGGTAACCCTTTCAGAGAGCGACATACCTTGGGAGCCAGATATTATACCGGTTTTCAGGCCTTTCAAATAGATTATAAAGCTATTTTTGGTAATGTATTTCCCGACTGGAACCTGGAGTTTGAAGCATTTTATACTTCAGACCGTTATGCGCGAAACTTTTTTGGCTTGGGAAACAACAGCGTTAATTTAGAAGACAATCTGGATATTGATTTCTATCGGGCACGTTTACGTCAGTTCAGGTTAACTTCTGGACTTACGTTTCAGAGTCTTAAAGTTAAGTTATTATATGAGTCATTCCAGGTAACAGAAAATGAAAATCGTCTATTCAATACAGATAACTTTAATGAAAGCATTTTCGAAAATCAACAATTTTTGGGTACAGAAATGTCTGTAAGATACGATATAGATGATTCGGGAGACTTTCCTACCAGAGCCTTGCGTATGGAATTGAATGCAGGATATAAATTTAATACTGAGATCAGTAATAACAGGTTCGGATATGTTGGGCTTTCACTAGGGTTTGATCGAAAGCTTATACCTTCCGGTAATGTGGTAGTATCTTCAGATTTGGCCTGGAGAACTAACTTTGGAGGTGACTATTTTTTCTATCAGGCACCATCAATAGGAGGAAATAATGGATTGAGGGGTTTTAGAGATGAACGTTTTACGGGAGATTCTTATTTCTATCAAACTACTGATGTAAAGCTTCGTTTAAAAAGATTTATCACTTCAGTAGCCCCTGTTAATTTGGGGATCTATGGAGGGTTTGATTACGGACGGGTTTGGCAGTCCGGAGAAAACTCCGGAAGATGGCATACCTCACAGGGAATAGGTGTTTGGCTGGGAACCCTGGGTGCTATTTCTTTACAAGCCGGTTGGTTCAATTCCGTAGAAAATAATTTGATTCAAATAGGTTTTGGGTTATCTTTCTAAAAAAAATACCGGAAGTAAAACACCTAAGACAAGAGAAATACATGAAAACGACAAAAATAATAGAAGGGGTTGAAGAGTACGTGTATTCCCTGTGGGGGAACAGAATCAGCGGGGATCTCGTCTTTCATAATTTTCAGCGAACGTTGAGTATCGTACAGTCAGGTAACGAGTTAATTAAAAACACCGATATAGATAGGGAAACTGCTAATAACATCCTACTGGCATTATGGTTTTTCTATTCGGGTTTTACAAAAAGTTACGAAAATGCTTTAAAAGAAAGCCTTGTACTGGCAACACATTTTCTTGAAGAAAACAAAGCCGATAAAAAAACCATTGCATCAGTACAAGACCTGATACGGTTCAATCAAAAAGATACAAGTGCGTGGGGTACCAAAGAGCATATCTTATCAGATGCCATTACCGCTTATGTAGGATCTAAACAATTTATCACATTATCAGAACTAAAAAGAGAAGAAATTAATTCTCATACTTCAGAAAACTATACAATTGCAGAATGGACAAAGAAAATGCAGAAATATCTGAGAACAGAGCATTCTTTTTATACAGCGTATGCTCAGGATACCTGGAACGGCAGTAAAAAGAAGAATCTTAAAAAAGTAGTAAAAGCGAAAAAGAAATGGTTTAATAAGAAGAAAAGAGAAAAACTTAAACAGAAGTTAAAGGCTGAAAACCCCGATAGGGGAGTCCAGACTTTGTTTAGAGTAGCTCTCAGGAACCATATTAAACTAAGTGATATTGCAGATACAAAAGCGAACATACTTCTTTCGGTGAACGCTATTATCATTTCTTTGGCCCTATCCAATTTAATTCCAAAATTAGACAACCCGTCAAACACTTACCTAATATATCCTACCTTATTATTCGTAATATTTAGTGTGGTTTCCATGATTTTATCTATAATAGCAACCCAGCCTAACATAACCAGGGGAGAATTCAGCAAGGAAGATGTAAAAAAGAAAAGAGTAAACCTTATTTTTTTTGGAAATTTTCATAAAATGTCTTTAAAAGATTATGAATGGGCAATTTTTGAAATGTTGAAAGATCAGGATTATATTTATAGTAATCTCTCCAAAGATTTATACTTTCTGGGAACTGTTTTAGAGCGAAAGTATCGAATTCTCCGCTGGAACTATATGGTATTCATGACAGGTATTATCATTTCGGTAATAGCTTTTTTCATGGCTTTTAAGATTGCCGGAACCGAAAGATTGTTATAGGTACAGTCTGTATCAATAAAAAATGGCCAATAAAAATAAATTTATTGACCAATGGTAACGTTAAAGCCTAAGGGTTGAAATTACTTTTCACTGTCCTTATTAAAGGGCTTATAGCTGAATTTTTGCCCGCCAACAGAAGCATCGGCCATTAATCCTGCTTTGGGAAGTGCAAAAACAGCTACACCATCTTTGTATTTGGCATTTACAGCCACTCCAGATTTTACAGCCACTGCAGAAGCACTTGCGGCAAATTGGAACTCACCATTTTTAAATTTGTTAAGTTCATCGTCATTTTCAAAGAAAATAACTTCAATTATCGCTTGTCCGCCAGCCTGAAGACCAACACTTATCTTCTTCAAATCAGCAATACCCTGAGCTTTACCGTTTTCATAAAGAATCCCGTTACCAGAGGCACCGCCAACAATAAAACCACCTTTTCCTACATTGGGAAAAATAACGTATCCGGCAGACTCATCAAAAAACTTTTGAAGACCGGCATCTCGCTCTATCAACATTTCCTTTGCACTTTTAACGTCTTCCATCAATTTATTAGTGTTCTTTTCCTGGGCGGATACTTTAGAACCCATTGTGATGGTAAGGCACAATATCAGTATTTTAAAAACTTTCATAAGGATATTTTTATTTTGTTAAACTTTCTTTATCCCAAAAATACCTTCATTTATATATAACGATTGTCACATTTAAAAAGAATATTAATGCAATAGATATACAGAGAAAAAAAGAGTAAAAAAAGTGAAACGCGAAGTAATGGTAAAGTATTCAAAAAATATAAATAGCTTTGTGAAAATTGTGTGTTTGCATTAAAAAAAGAATGAAATCAGTCAATCTTCTTTTTATATACACACATGATTTAAAAAAAAGAGGCCCAAATTTACACGCTGTAACTTATTTAAATACACGTAAGTGATGATTAGAAAAGGCACCAGAGTCTCCTGGAAATGCAATAATGGAACCGAAGAAGGAAAAGTGATAGATACTTTTACAAAAAAAGTGAAAAAGAACCTTGAAAGTGATGAAATGCTTGGTACTGAAAAAGTAAGCAATAAGGTTTTGTTGGTAGAGAAAGAAGATGGTTCCCGGATGATAAAGAAAGAAAGTGAAGTATTCCGTAAGAACTCCTGAAAAAATATAAATTGTGGGATGGGTGAAGAAGTTACAAAAGAGAAGCGGATTTGTACTCCTTACTTTTTTTCTGCTCCTGGTACTATCCAGGTTAGCTTTACCGTGGGTATTAAAACGGTATGTGAATCAGGTATTGAACCAATTACCGGGATATACAGGCAGTGTTTCAGATATTGATATTGCGCTCTATCGCGGAGCTTATCAAATTGAAGGTCTGAGGCTTATAGAAAAATCTGCCAAAACAGACGTACCTATGTTAGAAATACCCAATGTTGATATTTCTCTTGAGTGGCGATCTCTGTTCAAGGGTAAAGTGGTAAGTGAGATCATATTAGAGCGCCCCCGATTTATTTATGTTTTTGAAAATCAAAAAACGGTAAAAACTACTACCGAAACAGAAGATTGGAGTAGGGCATTGACTAATTTGGTGCCCATAAACATCAATAGTTTTACCGTGAACCAGGGTAAAATAGCCTTTGTTCAAATATCTGCAGATCCCAATATTGATTTGTATATTGATGATTTGTCTCTTTATGCCAGAAACTTAAGGAATGTGGTTCGTACAGGGGAGAAGTTGCCTTCTTCCGTCAAAGTCACCGGAACGAGTGTAGGAGAAGGAAAATTTAACCTGGAAGGTGATATGGATTTGGTTCGCAAAATACCTGATCTGGATATTTCCTTTTCATTAGAAAAAGGAGATGCTACCGCATTAAACCCCTTTATTAGGCATTATGCAGGTATCGACTTTAAAGGTGGTAAGTACAATGTTTTTGGTGAAATTGCTATTGCAGATGGGTTTCTTAAAGGATATGTCAAGCCTATTTTGGAGGATACCAAAATGATTGGAAAAGAAGATGGTTTTTTGGAAACCATTTGGGAAGGTTTCGTAGGCTTCTTTAAATTCATTTTTAAGAATAAATCGAAAAATACTTTAGCTACTAAAATACCTTTTGAAGGAAACCTCAATAAAGTCAAAACAAAAACCTTTCCAAGTATTATAAACATAGTGAAAAATGGTTGGATAAGAGCTTATGAAGGAAAAATTGACAATGATGTAAAATTTGAAGATATTAATCCATCGTCAAACTAATTTGTTAGCTTCCTTGTTTTTCTAATACTAGCCCGTTTCTGTATGGCTTTAAATGGTATAAAACTATTTTTATGGGGCATGCTTTTTAAAATTTTTCAGGTTACTCCTTTGTGTACATCTGTAACTTGTGAAGTGCATTATAACATCTTTAGGGTAAAGAAAAAAGGCTGTGAAAAAATAGTTTTCCGAACAATTTTTTGATTTGGCTCAGAGTTTAAACAGTAAAAGGGTTTGATATGCTTTTAATAATTGCGTATAAGAATAGAAGATGTCTAAACCATTAGACATCTCTACATTTAAAAACGTATTTTGAACAATGTACTGTAATTAATTATCTGCCTTTGCCCGCGTTGAGTGCATCATTTTCAAGCGCCATCCGTCTTCAGTATATACGGCCAACGCACTTTCCAGCCATTGTGCTTTTCCCACCAAAGTATCGGCACGTGTAAACTCAGCAAAATTGTGATATGCAATTTGAATAGACGTACCGTATTTATCAATAGAGATGTATTCCATTCTATTGGTTCTCTTTGGTCTGTCGGGTCGCGCCAACTGCTTACGCATATATGCTTTTATCCGGTTGTTGTCCCAAACTTCACCCTGCTCCAGAATGATAAAATTATCAGTATGATAGGTACTGATCTTGGTAGAATCTACACCTGCCCATAGATCATCAAAAGAACCCTGAATGAGATCTTTCGCAATTTGTATTTCTTCATCAGTAATTGACTGCTGATCATTATCAGTTTTTGGGACCTGGCAAGAGGTGAGTACTAGTGTAAGTATAAATAAGTATTTAATTAATTTCATTTTGAATAGTGTTAATTTTATTTTTACCTGTTCGTATATAATTTATGTCAAAAATAACAACTAGAATGAGTATGTACAACAGTGGTTAAAGCAATGATATTTTCAGTTTACCAGTTCGTATAAAATAACTGGATTTATATATTCATTTTAGTGTTTGTTATGATCTTTTATTTGTTTTCAAGGTGCTTAATCTTTTCTTTCAGTTCTTTTATTTCCTTGTTTTGCTCTATGAGATAAAGCGTCAGTTCTTCAATTTTCTGAAGCAGTTTGGCATTCATCTCACCTAGGTTTATCCCGTTCTTAGCTACCTCGGCTTTGTCTGGTATTTCAGGGAGGTGACCTTTCTCAGATATGTGTGCCTCTACGTCTTCGAGAGGTTTGAGATGGTAATCGTCCTCAAAAACAAAGTCCGGCCAGCCACTAACTTCGACTTTGATCTCCCTTGCTCCAATTGAACCCTCTACGGCCAGTTTATGAGTGCCCATAGCAGATGTTCCTATACCCACCTGGCCATTTCCCGTTATTCTCATACGTTCAGAGAATACGTCACCTGAATGATTTCTTGTGTAGAATAACATATCTACTACATTACCCCATACATCTGCAGATTGTGCATATATTCCAACAGATTTTTGGGTGCTGGAATGCATGTTCCCGGAATTGTCTAAGCTCATAGTCAGGCCAATCATTCTGTTATCATTTTCCTGGGGAGGATGTACTGATCTTATAATCAAGCTATTGGCCGTGTGGGCACTGGTGTATATCCCCGGATCATAAACCTCCAGCTTACCGTTGGGTGAAGCAGTTCCTATTCCTACATTATCGTTGGTACTTAGATTAGAACCATTATCTGTCCATTGCGCATTCACCGTTAAAAAAACAGTAAACAGGAAGAGAGAGAGAATACATTTTTTCATTAATCTTTATTTAAGTTATTAAAATGGGTCATGACTAGTTAATAAACATATCTTATCGTGTTTATTTTTCTTTCAAATATACTTTTTTGTAAGTTTAATAGAAAGAGTATTTTATCATAAGAACCTACTGTAAAGTATTTATGATATGTATTAGAACATAATTGATGCAGGAGTATATAGTTAATTTATATTCTTCATTCTTATTCGGTTTACATTAGAAACCAATAAAGGCAACCTTTTGGTTAATTTCACATCTAAAAAGAAAAAATGCCTAAAAAACTATGTATTTTTATACTCATAGCTCCTTTATTGATGGCTTTTCAATGTGAAGACGAGTTTGAAGAAAGGCCATTAGTATATAATGTTTATAAAACTAAGGTAACCCCGGGATCCCATTTTTCTGTTAACGATACCATCTGGATCACCGGAAGAGTTTCCTCCAACGCCTTTGACGAATCGATGAATGATTCTGTTTTTTCCAACTCTCCTCAAAAAGATGTATTTTCTATTTATAAATTCTTTGAACCAAATGATCTCTCGAATGTTAGAGATGCCATTAACCAGTTTACATTGGTTTTTGAAATAGGACAGTTTTCATTTCTTCCCGTATGTGAGAACGCTCAAATACAGGCGTTACCCGAACTTGAAAATAACAGTGGCCTGTACATCTATAAAATAGGACTAAGGCCTATCACTACAGGAGACTACGTTATTAGCTGGCAAAATGCCATAATTCAAAACTCAGACAGAAACGAATTTATTATAGACAATTATCCTATTGAAAATAATCCAGATCAAATAGGGTTTAACAGTTGTGGTAGCCTTTCCTGGAGGTTCTTGAATGAATCTGAAAAGGAGTACTATTTCAAGGTACAATAAAAAGAATTGTTTATACAAAATATGCCATACTTACATTAGAATTTCCTTATAAAAACATATCCTATACCATCCGGCTATAAGCCTTACTTAGTATTTCTCTTCATTTCAAGTACTTAATAAGCAGCATTGTATGAACACTGCTAGTACATTTAGTTATACACTGTGTACTTATATCTCTGTACACAACACATATGAATGTGTAAAAACTTTTCACTTACTAAATCTATATCTTACTTAAAAAGTAAGTTTTTGCATAAAAAATTAGTGTAATACCTGTATTTTTATAAGAGTATATATATGCTGGTTAATATTTAAAAAAAGCGAATCTAATTACAAAAAAGAAGAAACAAATGGAAACATTGAACAGCTTTACCCCAGGCTCAGAGAACGGAGAAATTACAGATAACCCGAGGCGCACATTATATGCAGCAGGAGTAAAACAGGAAGAAAATAGTGTTGGAAAAACTACTCAGGATGGGCAAATAGTCATGGAAAAAATATCTGCTCAAAAAGCGGAGATTGATCTGGAGGCCACTATTTGCGGTCTTATTGTGAGACAAATGCAGGAACACCCGGAACAGGTAGCGATTATAGACGGTGAGATCAAAATTGATTATAAACGCCTGATAAAAAGGGCAGGGGAGGTAGCCGGAGAACTCAGGAATCGTGGTGTAGAACCCGGGTCATTAGTCGGTGTATGTATGAACCGCTCCTGGGAACTGGTGGCAGCGTTACTGGGGGTAATGCAGTCAGGATGTGCCTATGTGCCACTGGACCCTGCGTATCCAAAAGGCCGGATACAATATATGTTAACCCATTCAAGGGCTGTTACGGCTATTGTAGATAATGACCATACTGCCAGCCTCTGTAGTGAATTGTGCGAATTGGTATGGATGAACAAAGTGGGTAAACATACAGATACTTCAATACGCGCCTCGGCAAACCACCTGGCCTATGTGATCTACACTTCCGGTTCAACGGGACGTCCCAAAGGAGTAGCTGTTGAACATAAAAGTGTGGTGGCTATGCACTGGGCTATGCGCGAGAAATTCAGTGATGAAGAGTTGAAAGGGGTATTTGCAGGGGCCTCTGTTTGTTTCGATACCTCGGTACTGGAAATTATGGGTACACTCTCCCTGGGAGGCACCATTATATTGGCTAAGAATGCGTTAGACCTAACCCGACTACCTGCAAAAGATGAGGTGAGAACTTGTGTAATGGTTGCATCAGCCATGCAGGCCTTACTGGCTGTCGAAAAACTCCCTAAAGGCCTGCAGTGTCTTGTCTTTGGCGGTGAGGCACTCAAGCGCTCACTTGTAGAGCAGGTGTATGCGCTAAAACCGGGGCTACGCATTCTAAATGCATATGGCCCTACCGAAGATACAGTGTATTCTACTATTGCCGAAGTGCCTCCGGGTACCGGTTTGGTTACCATTGGAAGGTCAGTACCCGGTTCTCGTGCGTATATTTTAGACGATGCTTTACAGCCGGTTGCCACCGGGGAAGCAGGAGAATTGTACTTAGCCGGAAACAAGCTGGCACGCGGATACCTGTACGACGCAGCGTTGACCAAAGAGCGCTTTATAGATAGGGAACCCAGTGCGTATATTCCCGATAAGCGATTGTACAAAACAGGCGATTTATGCCGCTGGACCGAAAATAGAGAGATCGAATTTCTAGGGCGTGCTGACCAGCAGGTAAAGATAAGAGGCTTTCGAATAGAACTGGAAGAAATTGAATCGGCACTGGAATCTATGCAGGGCATTAATGCCGCCGCAGCCGCAGCAATAGACGGAGATACAGGCCAAAAAATACTCGTGGTTTTTGTAGTAAGCAGCGATCAAACAATAACCGAGGCAAAGATCAAAACATATCTGTCAGAACGGCTCCCTAAATACATGGTTCCCCAGGTAGTAAGATATCTGGATGAACTACCGCTCTTACCGAATGATAAGCTAGATCGCAAAAAACTTATGGATCTGGAAAAAGAGGTGCGTTTGGAACAAAGTATTCATATTGCCAGCTATCCCAACGGTCATACAGATGGTTTGACAGGTGCAAATCATGAACAACAGGCCGCCATACTATTTACCATACAGCGTGAAGTGGCGGCACTGCTTAACCTGGGCGACATTACCAAGGTAGTACCCGATCACTCATTCGATGCGCTTGGTCTGGATTCGCTCTCTACACTGGAGTTCAGTCGCCGACTCTCCAAAGTATTGGGCAAAGAGGTATCGGCTCGTTCTATCCTGGAGCATTCTACACCAAACGCACTGGCTCAGTATATGTGCAGAATAACCGCAAGAGAAACAGATACTGTCTTTTCAGATACGCAGGGTAGTGTATTACAAGATACACTGGCCGGCTTTCAAACCAATATTCAGTTCAGTCACCCTACTTTTCAGGCTGCAAATGCACCCTCTTGGAGCGTTAATGATAAAAGTAAACTTGTACAGGAGCTCATTCGCATGGTGAACGATCACCGTAGAAACCCCTATGGTAAAGTATTGCGTACCGGAAGCTCTGCCAGAGGTATTGTGGAAGATACTTATCACCATGAAGAACAGGAAGCTATTATATGGTCAACCAATTTGTATTTTGGTCTGAACCGTGACCCGGAGATCATAGCAGAAGCTTCCAGAGCACTAAAGCACTTTGGTACCGGGATGGGTATTTCGGCAGCAGCGACCGGTATGACAAATCAGCACCAGGATTTTGAAAACGAGTTCGCCAATCTGGTTGGAAAGCCTGCAGCCTGTCTTTTTCCCACCGGGTACACCGCCAATCTGGGAGCAATATCAGGGCTTCTGGGAGAAAATGATGTAGTGGTTCTCGATCAGCTCTGTCACGCATCTATTGTAGATGGTGCTCGTCTCAGTGGGGCAACTATTAGGACATTTCGGCACAACAATGCATCAGACCTGGCGGCTGTTCTTAAAACTGAAGTATCTCCTTACCGCACGGTGCTGGTAGTACTGGAAAGCGTTTACAGCATGGGCGAAGGTACGGCACCCGTAGCCCAGATTGTACGTACCGCAAAAAAATACAATGCACTGGTATTAGTAGATGAGGCACACTCTTTCGGTTTTTATGGTGAAAGAGGTGCAGGTATTTGCGCCGCTCAGGGAGTTACCGAAGAAGTAGATTTTATCATGACCACCCTTAGTAAAGCTTTAGGGAGTATTGGCGGGGTGATTGCAGCCAGCCAGCAGCACATCGATCTGTTGAAGTCGTCTTCCAGAGCGTATATCTTTCAGGCATCCATTAGTCCGGCAGATATAGCTGCGGCACTAGCATCACTGCGACGACTTCGTTCTGACAATACCTTACGTGAGCAACTATGGGATATGACCCGATACATGCGCCGGCGATTTGAAGAAGAAGGATATGATCTGGGAACCGGAGACGGGCCTATCGTCACGCCTCATTTTAAAGATAAAGACAAATTGTATGCAATAGTACAGAGTTTGTATAAACGTGGGGTCCAAACGCTGGCCGTGACCTATCCTATAGTCGAAATGGGTCGTGGCCGTTTGAGACTCATTTGCTCTGCTGCACATACCCGGGAAGATATTGACAAAACTCTGGAAGCTCTCAAGGAAGCAGAACGTGAAGTAGATGAGCAGTTTGCAGTGGCTCATAAAGAAACAAGAGATAAAGATATGAAACGCACAGATATCGAAGGCTGGGCCCATACGTTTACGGCCTTCCTTAAAGAATGGATAGCTCAGGCTTCTTTTCCAACCCCCAACCTCGCTATATCAGTACGTGTTTCTGAAACGTCTGAACCTGTCACCATTTTAATAAAAGATGGAAACGTAACGCAAGATACACTTAAAGAACACAATGTACCCGTTTGTTCACTGCTCCTTACCGAAAGAGATGTAGTTACCGCTTTGCAGTATTTTGATGTTCAGGGGTTACTTTATAGTATTAGTGAGGGAACCTGTGTATTACAAGGCCAGGTAGAACCTTTTATATGGTTTGTAGCGCGAATGGTGGACAAGTGTTAGAGCACTTCTTATTCTGTTTGATGGGAGGAGGGGTACGATCAACTCTCTCCATAGTAAAATTTGCCAGATAGTCATACCTTTATTATCTGTCAAAATATCAGAGTATATATATTAAAAAATACATATGACTAACTGCCATATGAAGGTATTTTAGTATTTGTTATTTTTAGTAATAGAGTAGAGCGAATATCAAACTATCTGATTTTTAATGCTATATTTTAAAAATCATTGCATCACCTGTAAAGTAGTTTACTAAGGATGTAATACATTAAGAAACATTATTAAAATCTTTAGCTTTTTACTTACTTGTTAAATTATTTTCTAAAGGTGTTTTGGCATATATGTTGACTGAATCATGAAATTATAAATTTAAAACCATGATCATGACAAGATTTATTACGGGATGCTTAGTACTATTTACTACCCTAAGTATGGCTCAGGAAACGCAAGAAAACTTTTTAATAGAAAAAGGAACCTGGAGTTTAGAAGGTGATTTTTCGATCACTACCGAAAAGGTTGAAGATTTGATTATTGATGATGTCGTTAACGATGAATTCAATTTCATAATTTTACCAAAAATTGGTTATGCAGTTAGTGACAATCTGCTTCTGGGTTTAGGTTTAGGATATGAGTATTCAGAAGGTAGTTTTAAAAGTCAGGAACCATCCTTTGATAACGAAGTAGAGTCTAATGCTTTCATTGTCTTTTCATATATAAAGAAATTTATTCCTGTTGGTAAAAAACTCGCTTTTCACATACAGGGTGAAATTAATTATTCACAAGGCAATAGCGACTTTAACAGTAATGGTTTTGAAAGCAAATCAAAAATTAAAACCTTCTTTATTGGGGCCAGGCCAGGTATAACGTATGGATTGTCTAAAAACCTTTTAATTCATGCTAACTTTGGCTCTTTAGGTTATAATAATACTAGAAGAGAATCGGATGGAGAAAATACTTTTGAAAACAATTTTTTTGAGTTTAACCTTCGTTCTTCCAGTTTGCGATTTGGCTTTGCGGTACTCTTGTAAACCAATAAGGTAAAATCGGTAAAGGTATTCAGGTATTTTTATTGTACAGTTCACCATGATATTTGGAGAGATCCTGTAACCCGGGTTGCAGGATCTTTGACTGCTGCTGCTATAAAATCCGGTTTCTGAAGATACTTGTTAAAAACAAAAGCAAAAACCTTCTTTTCCCCGGGTTTCCTGAAGTCGGGGTACCTTTTCAAGTATCTTTTTTCCCTGAAAATACATGATGGGTAATAAGGAAAAAACCAGGATAGCTCCTGCAAAATACTTAAAACTCATAACAAGAGTTAGTTATACAATATAACATTCCATCATCAGTAAAAACTGTAAGAGAGTTGCTAAAGAAACTGTTTTCTATATGTACGAAAAAAAGGGTTAATAATTATATTTAGACGAGTAGTTTTACGTTTTTATGAATAGCCGTATTCATTAGTTAACATGGGACAGGTCTTACTAAAAATCATTTTTAAAAATGTAGAACCCGTTAAGAGTAAACAGAAAAAACAATTTGTATATCAAATTAAAAATCAATAAAACACCATGAAAAAAAGTATCATTTGTATAGCTTTATTAGGACTCATCTCCATAAGTAACGCCCAACAAACCGTAGAAGGAATAGATTTTCGAAAAGAGGATGTAAGTTACAACCCCAATGGGGTACACGAATCTCATTTATACCAATTGAATAGGTTATCCCTCGCTCTTAAATCAGAAAATAATGCGTTTAGGATTGAGGACTGGCGCCTGGGAAGCAGTAATATAAAAACCCTTTTATCGGTAAATCTTAATGGAGACATTGGAGTAGGTGTATCAAATGCCAATCAAAAACTACAAATATTTAATCCGTTGCCATTTAATCCTAATTATGGGGATGCCTCCCAGGATCATATCTCTTTATTATCCAATGATCCTGGAATGGGTAATTACTTCGGTGGTATTACATGGAAGTCCTCCGATGGCAGGAGAAGAGCTGCTATCACGGCTACAAGAGAAAATATAGATACAGATTTTGTAGGGATAGCCTTTTTTACTCAGGGTACAGATGGGCCGGGGCCTATGTATGAAAGCATGAGGATTACAAGAAATGGGAACGTTGGTATCGGGACAAAGAATCCTGATATGAAATTAACCGTAAAAGGGAAAATTCATGCAGAAGAGGTAAAAATAGATCTGAATGTTCCTGCTCCGGATTATGTTTTTAAAGAAAATTATCCTTTGCGTAGTATTGAGGAGGTGGAAGCCTTTATTAAAGAGAATAGTCATTTGCCAGAAATACCATCGGCAAAAGAGTTTGAAGAAAACGGCATAATGCTGGCACAAATGAATTTGGATCTGCTGAAAAAGATAGAAGAACTTACACTTTACCTCATCAAACAGAATAAAGAAATTAAAAAGCTGAAAGAAAAAGTTCAGGAACTTGAAAATCAATAATGTAGTTGCCTTGAGGTATTCCTGGGTGGCTAATGAAATTCAACAAAGTCAGTATGATGGAGGATGTATCAGATAATATATACCTATGGAAAAAATAGAACTATCAGAGTTTTTAAATAAGTTAAATTATAAATCCAGTATCAAAAAAGACCGGGTTATTATTAACCTTGGCTTAGGATTGGTTTGTGAAGTAAAAAAAGATACTAAAGATTCCTTTGTTGTCTATGGGCGATTAAAAGGCTGGAATTTTTTGACAGGACTTTTTAGCGTACGCGTAGAGATGCTTATGGTGTATGTGTCTTTTTGGTTACTTTTTATTACCCTCTTATACTACCTATACGGGCTGCCCGATTTTATACCGGAATTTATCATCCTGTTGATTTTAGGATTAACCATACTCTGGAGTGTATTTTACCTTATTCGATTTTATACGTTTAAACTCTATTGGAAAGCTGGATACTAAATAGACAGCGTAAAAACTAAAGCTGTATTTACGGTTCAACTCACAAAAGGCTTTCTGTATAGGGAAGCCTTTTTTAATTGGGTGGTTTACTGTCATGCTTTATGCTTACGGATATCTGTAAGCGTATAGACTATTGTTTTAATACTTTGCACTATAAGGCATGTATTTCAATAACAAATTTACGTATATACTGTTTTTGTAAGTTTAAAAGATGGGTTTTTAATATATTACGCTGCTTTTTATGTATTATGTCGAAACACATCTTATCTGCATACCTGCCATTTAGAACTAAGAAAACTAAAAACCAAAATAAGATCATAATCAACGTAGTAAAGTGGGTGTGTCAAAAAAAATTAAAACAAACTTTCTTTACATATAAATTAAATATTAACTTTATTCCATATGCAGGAAATGCTGTATGTTTATTATTTAATACGTATTAAAAATGATCACTTCCACCCCTAATGACTTCATAGATAAAGCCGGAGACCGGATACAATTACCTTTGCAGTTTGATGCATCCGAAATGTTAGAGGACCTTAAGATATTTAAAGATGCTAATTTTGTATATTATGATGTAGTTCCCTTAAGGGCTCCTGCACATCTGGTAGATTCTACGCTGCCATTCCCACCGCCGGCTGAAAACTATGCCGATGGTACCTGGACAGACTGGATGGATACCCCTACCTTAAAAAAATGCCCTTCCTTAATAAAGGTTATAGATACCTTTAAAGAACATGCCACCGTAAACTTGGTACGGTTATTACGCTTAGCTCCCAATTCGGTAGTAGAAGAACATGTTGATCCTACTCTGGGGATACATATAGAAGAATCTATGGTCAGGTTAACCATCCCCATTCAAACCAATGACCAGGTTGAATTTTATCTCAATAATGAAATCGTACCCATGAAACCGGGAGAATGCTGGTACCTAAAACTAACCGATCCTCATAAAGTGATCAATAACGGGCCTACAGAAAGAGTTAATTTAACTATCGACGTAATACCTAACGCCTGGGTGCGGTCCATGATATTTGGGAACTAAATCCTTTTTTTACCGGTATTTTATATTTTCTGGTCTGAATACGTAATTAAACAGCTTACAAACGGTACGTTAACGACAATCTGTAAGATATTCTTATCGTATGCCTGATGGACAAGGCAATTTTATAGTTAAAAAACAATGGCTTTAGCGCTATTGTATATATTTTTATCACTTCACAAGAGTTGGGGCCGCAGCCACAGCTGAAATTAAAAAAGTAAACTGCATGATAAAACTGTTTTTAAGACTTAAACACTGGCAATTGTTTTTGTTATTATTGGGCGTTCCCTTACTTTTTCAATTTTATGTCATGTTTGCTCTGCTCTGGAACCTAAAAACCGATCCAAACCCTACGAATGAAAGTGTACTGAACTTTTTTGAAGTGTTCCCATTGGTAATGATACTCTTTACCGGAGTTTTTTTTGGTTGGTTTTGGTCAATAGCATTGGGCCTGAAAGAAAAAATACCGGCAGAAATAAAAATGAAAACCACCCGGTTTAAGATCTTTTTCTTTATTCCGCTGGTGTATATAGTTTCTTTAATGATCTATTTGGGTAATATTTTTAGCGGATTACAGGTAGATGATGCATTTGAAGCAGGTAGTTGGATCGTTGTAGTCATAGTACCTTTACATTTATTTTCCATGTTTTGTATGTTTCACACCATGTATTTTGTTGCCAAAACCATAAAAACTGCAGAATTACAACGAAAAGCAGGATTTGGAGATTTTGTTGTGGAGTTCTTTTTATTATGGATTTATTTTATCGGGATCTGGATCATACAACCCAGGATAAATAAGCTGGCTGCAGTGTAGAAAAAATACACCTGAATGCAAAGTGCATCGTAGCAATTGCACAATGTATAAAGAGGTTACGTATCGTAATAAGCCCAATGGCATTTTTACGCACCGGTAAATAGTCACGCCATTCCTATTTAAGAAATCCGTATATTTAAACTCCGGTTTTGTCATGGTAAAATCCTGATCGGCTACCGGCATACATTGTGAAGCAACCCTTTTTATTTATATTCGTCATTTTTCTTCTGGCTCCCATATTTGCTTTTTCGCAATTGTCCGTGGAAGACCATCTAGGTATGGAAAACCTGAACAGCCCTAAAGTTTTTGGATCGCAACTCCTTTTTGTAAAAACCACCAAAGAGCAATGGGACGGAAAAACCACGTCTTCTATTATTCTGGCCGATAGAAAAGAGAAAGACCAGGTGCAACTTACCCAAAACGAATACGATTATGATCCTCAATGGTCGCCAGATGGTAAGTATGTTTCCTTTATTTCCTATCGTGATAACCTGCAACAGATCTACATTCTTCCTAAAAATGGAGGAGTCCCTCAAAAAGTATCTAATGCCCAGGCGTATATATCGCATTACCGGTGGTTGGATAATGAGACCATTGCCTATGTAGATGACGAGCCCAGAGACAGCCTTATCGTTGCTAAAGAACAAGAAAATGGAGGCGGTTATGTAGCAGGTACCGAATTTTATACCAATGCACTCTGGACCTATGATATCACATCTGGCAAAACGAAAAAAATTACTGATGGGACTTATAGAATTGTTGAATTTGATATCAGCACCCATGGCAACTATCTTGCTCTTGTAGGTGCCAAAAACTATGACACTTATGAATGGATCGTAAACAGTTGGGTAGAAGTTATCGATATTGAAAACGGGAACTCGGTTTATAAATTCCGTAATGGTAATGCCTTTACCACTCCGGTGTTTTCACCTGACGGACAAAAACTAGCCTTTGTGGCAAGTACGGAAGGCTATGCTTCCAATGATGGGTTGTTTATGGCCCACCTTAGTACAGGTAATACACAAAATCTAACCTATGAATTTGATCCTACCATTCAAAAAATACAATGGATAGACAATCAGACGATTAGTTTCTCCACTCCTAAAAATGGTTATACGGGGATATACAAGGTTGGTCTCAATGGTGATATTCATAATATGCTATCTCCCTTTTGGGTGATTTACGATTATCAATTGGAAGGCCGAGAGATCTTTTTTACTGCTTCGCGAAGCTCAAAGACAAATCAATTATACACGTTACCTATTGGGCAAAAACCTGAAAAGGCGTTACAACTTACCCAACTGAATCCTGAACTTAATGATAAAATTAAAACATCCAGCAGCACTTTGGAGTATTTAAGCAAAGATGGTACCAACGTACAGGGAATAGTCACCTATCCGCCGGAATACGATCGTTCCACGACCTATCCTCTTATGGTTATTCCGCACGGTGGCCCCGATGCAGTAGTTTTAGATGATTTTAACTGGATGGGACAATTTTTTGCAGACAACGGTTATGTGGTTTTTCAACCCAATTTTCGGGGCAGTATAGGCTATGGCAGAGACTTTTATGCGGGTAACAGAAATGCATTTGGGCAAACCGATCTTGAAGATATTATGGCGGGGGTTAACAAATTAATTGAACTAAAAATAGCCGATGCTGATAGAATGATCATAGGCGGTTGGAGCTATGGCGGGTATATGGCCAATTGGGCCATTACACAAACCAACGCTTTCAAAGCCGCTATAAGCGTAGCGGGGGTGTCAAATTTGGTAAGCCTGTATGGTCAACATGAGTTTAGTAACCGAAAAATTGGTATTTGGGAATATAGGTCCATCCCTATAGATAATGTTGAGAACTACCGGAAAGCTTCTCCTGTGTTTTTTGTTAAAAAAGCAGAAACACCACTTCTTATTTTACACGGGGCCAATGATACCCGAAGCCCCACATTACAGGCCTGGGAAATGTATCGTGCCATGAAAGATGCCGGTAAAGAAGTGAAAATGATTATTTATCCGCGTGCCGGACATAGCATTGGTAATCCTCTTCAGTTTAAAAGTGTATTGGCTAACTGGTTAGAGTGGGCCAATGAAAAAATCGGAAGGATCTGATTTTATACCAGTCGTAAAAAAGTTTTCCGTTACAAAGTGTAATGGAAACAATAGCTACTCTTCTTATTCAATTACCGGTATATCAATAAACGATATCTTATTTTCATTTCTAAATATACTATAAGTGGGTGTTCCTTCAGGAGGTACCCGGTCAAAAGTATCCTTATCAGCACCGGCTATGGCAATCCGAAGCGCATGCCCTTTTTTAATACGTACAGAAGTGGGCCATAGTTTAAATGTAATTTCTTCAACCACATGCTCTTTCATAGGTGCAGCATCTTCTTTTTTAAAGGAATGGTAAGGTACCTCTCCAAATACAGGGTCTTTTGAGAGTTTTCGGTGTTCCAGCAGCAGCCCGCCTTCAGTAATATAGGTACTGTTGCCGTTTTCATCAACCGTTTCCAGATATACAAAAAGGGCTCCTTCTTTATGAGTTGATGATACTTGTAACGATACCACAGGAGTTCCGGTAATCTGAAGATCTTTGGTAAGTGGAGAAGTGGTATAGGTCAATAGTAAAGAGTCATTTGCATTTCGCTGGTTCAGGCCCAAAACATGCTTTCCCATTTGTGTGGCCCATCGGTTATGAGTTCCCGTAGAGGCCGAAAAATCTACCGTATATGTGTCATACCCTTTTGTTTCTTTTGGAGCAGAAGAGCCGAGTACCCCATTAGCCTGTAAAAACCATTTTTTACGCGATTGTCCGGCCGGGGGCCATACCATTGATTCTTTAAAGGTCTCTTCCCCCAAATTGTAGTAGGTAATAGTGGGCTGTTTTTCATATCCGTTAGGTGTGTTTTTCAGATAATGATCAAAAAAATCGAGTTGTAACTGCAGTTGTTCCTGTACGCCGGGAACCGGTGCTATGGGGGTATCACTCACTACAAACGGACTCGCATGCGAGTCTCCTCCGTGTGAAGTGGCCATCATGACTACTTTTTGCGGGTTTTTAAAGTGTTTTAGTCGCATTAAGGTACCTTCTGCCGTTCCGGCATCCATCCAACTGGTGAGTACCAGCATGGGTACCTGCGATTCGGAGATCTCTTTTCGCCAGTATATCGGGTCGCATTCGGCATAGGTATAGTCTCCGAATTTAGAATCCCGATAAGGTGCTTTACGGGTATTTTCAAGTACAATGGGGTTATTGGCATGTTCCTTAATTGCTTCTTCCGGGATACGATCGGTTACACGACGCACTCCCGCTTCCAGTACCTCCGTGGCATTCTGATCGAGTAAATTTACGTATTGGCTCCATGTAGCTATAAAACCGGTAGCCAGCATGCCGTAAGGCCATACCGGACTTTTATACAAGTTAAAATCAGACCACCCGGGCACCACCGCTTTTACTGCGGGATGTCCTGTGGCACACAACAGTTCTGCTGTAGTGCCTGAATATGAAGTGCCATAGGCCCCCACCAAACCATTGGACCACGACTGGTTTACCACCCAGTCTATTATATACCTGGCGTCGCGCACCTCTAAAGGGGTGTATTCCCCGGGGCGTACACCATAAGAAGCTCCGGTTCCGCGTACATCTATTTTTACAATGATATAGTTATTCGCGAGGAAAAAAAGATCGCGTTCATCAAATAATAATTGCGGTTGTCCGGTTTCAGGATCTTCGGAAGCTCTCCAATAGCGGGTAAATTCAAGAAGTGCCGGCAATTGCTGATCCTGGTATTCTTTTGGGAAATATACATCTACCGCCAGTTGGGTTCCGTTAACCGCAGGAACATAAAAAGATTGTGAGTTGGCCATATACGTATCGGTCTCCAGATCTTGTGCCTGCCCTAAAGCCTGCCCCAGTACAAACAGTACTATAAGTAAATTAATGTATTTCATTTTTCTGGTATTCAGGTAGTTATTAAAAGCCTCGTGTTTATAAACACAGGGCTAAAAGTAATACATGCCAACAACTTAAAATTGTAAAAAATAAAACCTTGTTGCTGTTATTTTTCTTGTGAAAGACAGTTTTCCGTCATGAATTGTATAAATATGTATTTAGTTTTTATCTATAAGTAACAACCTAACCTGTCTTTGTAGTTCTTCAATTTCTCCTTGTTGCTTTGCGATTGTATTGCTCTGAGACTTCAATTTCTTTTCCTGTTGTATTGTATAAAGAGTAAGTTCTTCAATTTTCTGAAGTAATTTAGCATCCATTTCGCCCAAAAAGATCCCGTTGACTTCTACCTCTTCTGCACTGGGGATATCTTTTAAATGGCCGTTTTCCTTTATATATTGTTCCACTTCATTAAGAGTAGGCAGGGGATAATCTTCTTCAAACACAAAGTCAGACCATCCGGTTTCTACTTTAATTTCTTTAGCTCTTATATTTCCATTTACTGCCAGTTTCCAAAGGCCTGGGGAAAGGGTACCTATACCTACATTTCCATCATCTGCCTCAATGATCATACTTTCCTGCCCACCGCCTATGGCAAAGATTAGTGAATTAAAGTTTCCGTTTTCTCCATTGGTAGAACGTATATAGGCACGGTCTGTACCTCCTACGGTTTCTAAAAACTTAATTTTGTGGGTTCGGCTAAGAGCAATATCGCCGTTTACTTCCAGCCGGGAGACCGGAGTGGATGTCCCAATCCCGACATTGCCATTATCCAGTATATCAAAAAACCGGTGATACGTTCCGTCGTTCCAGTATATGGATAATGGATTATTGATATCAAAAGATGATCTTGGACCACTAAAATGCCAGAATCCTACACGGTTTCTCAGGTTAAAACTTGCTGAGGTACTATCTAGCTGTTCGGCCGTGTAAAAGGTTGGGTATTGTTGAGCATGTACTCCTAAAAGTATAAACAGTGTAAGTATGAGAGCAGTTGTAGTTTTTGTTTGCATAATAAAGTGTAATGTTTATCAAATTGGGTTTATATATATGTAATATAATTAAAAAACCTATTGTAATAAAAATTCTTTTATAGAGTTATGTTTTTTTGATCAGTACCTAAAAAAGTCTTCCCGTAAGGTATAAAGTAATAGGAATGGCGCCTTCTTCTGTTTGCCAACGATCGTGGCTGGAAGTACGCCGGTATTTGCTTCCCTCTTCATACCCTTTGCCATAGGTGAAAAAGATGTTATTATAAGTTTTATTGCTATACCATATCTTAACGATCTCATAGGTAACAATTACATCTTTATCAATTACAATGTTTTGGTCACTAAAATCTTTGTGTATCCATTTCTGGCCACGATAACTTTTCATAAACAGTTCTTTTTGCAAAAGAGATGTGTGTGGTAAGTCATTCTTAACATTATAAATATTGATCCTGAAGAGAATACTGTCCGTAGTATTAAACCGCATATGAAAATTTACATCCTGTAACATATACCTTTGGGCATGTACAATACGTATGCCGTATTCGCCCCCTTTACCATAATGTGTGGAATTACTCTCTCCAAGGGTTCTTTTTGAAGGTTTTACCCGCCCCAGTTTTTTAGTCTTGAATATCTCTTTATCTCGTACCACTACTTCTTCTAACTGTATGGTTTTTTCCTTTAATTGAACTGTAAGAAAAGAATTCTGTATGTCTTTTATGGGTAGGTTGTAGGTGGTGTACCCCAAAGAAGAAAAAGAAAGCCGATCCTCGGGTTTTGCCTGGCGCAGATCAATTTCAAAAGTGCCGTCTTCTCGGGAGATTACTCCAAAGTTTTTGTGAAAAACCCCAATGTTTACAAAAGGAATAGGAGTTCCGGATTTTGCAGATCGTACCACACCCTTCAGGATCAGGCCAGACCGGGCAGATGTTTTGGGCCTGTTTTTTACTGCTTCTAGGGCTCTTACTGCCTTTAGCATTCCTTCCTTATAAGAAACCCTATTTTGGAAATTTTCATATAATATTGGAATGATTATGGGAAGATATCTGAAATCTTTTTGATCTTTGTAGGTGGTAAGCAATTGTTGTTCACTTTCAGGATCGTTTAATATACGGGCTATCAGTACTTCTCCCGCCCTTACAAGATGCTCATTAAGAGTGGCGCTCCATGTTAAATAATTCTGTTTGCGCATAACGGTTTTGACGGGTTCATGCAGGTACTCTGTACTTTTCATAAGGGTTTTGGGAATATGCTGAAATGAAGGAGCCAGCAACGAGTGCGCAAATTCGTGTATATTCAGTTCCCTGAGCGCATCAGGATCATCAAATCCCATTTGTAGTGCAGGAAGATTCTGTGTACTCACAGCCGAGATCACATTAAATGCTATTTTACTACCGTCTTGCGTGGCAAAGCCCATACCTGGCGGAAGAGTAAGCGAAGGGATCACCTGATACTTTTCAAATGAAAAGTTGTAAAATGCTTCCATAGGTGTGATAAAGTCCCGTAAAAACAAATGTTTTTTAATTTCTCTGACAACTGCTTTGTAATAGACGGCGTTTTTTTTCATGTACTGGTCAAACTGTACCTCTTTATAAAAAGCATTCATAGTTTCCAGAAAAAAGGTAACATTCTCTTTAGCTTCTGCCGGATCTTTGCGTTGGGAAAAATGAATAATGCGGTTTATATTAAAGTTTTCCGGGAGCCGGGCATTTGGAAAATCGGGAATATGCGCCAGTAAATAATTAAAATCACTAATCCACAAATATTCAATACGGGGCAATAAAGCATTTAATGTGGCATTCTTTCCAAAACGTCCGTATTCTTTTAGAATTTGTTGTCCGTAGGGCCAGTTTTCAGTCTGGTCGTCAAAGAGCGGATTATTGGGGTTTTCATAGATAATGGTATAAACCAGTCCTATAAATTCTATGTTTTGATTAAATGAAACGTTTAGCTTTTCCTGAGCGTGTGCAAAATACTTCACCCCCAGCATGCATGTGAGTACGATTACTGTTTTTTTCATTTTTGATTGATTTTAAGGCAAAAGAAAGGTGCAAAAACCGGATGATCGTCCAGTTACCGGTTTCTGGATATAAAAAAAGGCGGAAAAGTATACTGTTTTTTACTTTTGGAAGTATTGCGACGGACTTTTACCGGTCTCGGCTTTGAATATGGCATTAAAACTGGACTTGGAATTAAATCCGGCTTCTAAAGCAATACCTAGCAATGTCATGTGTTGGTGTTCTCCGGCATTTACTTTTGTAATAACCTCCTGAACACGCAATCGGTTAATAAAACTCCTGAAATTGGTTTTATAGTGTTTGTTTATAAGGTACGAAAGATATTTAGGAGACAGTTGCAGAGAAGCAGATACTTCTGAAAGTGACAGCCCTGGTTTGGTAAACCCTTTATTTTCAACAATCATTTTTTCAAAAGCCGCCAGATCTTGTTTCTGGTTGTGTTTTTTGAACTGTTGTTCCAGTTTTGCCGAAGGTGCAGTGCTGTCAAAAAATCGGGGATACAAATAGGCCAGATAGCCAAAAACAAACAGCGAACTTACCAAAATAGCCTCTACTATAGTAAATATACGGTTTGGGAAAACATAATCTACCATCCACAGTAATACAAAAAGAGAGAATAAGGCATAGGCCAGGTAGTACCTGGTAGAGGCCGGGTAGGTGAAGGCTCGTATTAAAACCAGTACAAGCCATAGTATGGGCAGTTGTTGTGTAAAAAATACCCAGATAAAAAGATCAACGGGGAACCACTGTACTTCCCAAAAATAGTAAACGTAGTATCGAATACATGTCAGGACGACCTCTACCAGTGCCGGTACAAATAACAAATAGTCCTTTTTTGCGGGGACGGCCCCAGGAGTTCGTATGAGTTTTAACACCCACTGTACCGCAGGGGCAACAAGCAGGTATGAGCTAAGTATCCAGTAGGGAAAAGCGGGATTACTTTGTATATGCTGTGTGGCAATCCCCCAGTATGTCCATAATTCTATGGAAATCACAAAAAAAACCAGCCCCAGAAAAAACCGGAAATAATCCGATTTAAACCAGGCACTCATCAGGGCGAGGCTCAGAAGGAGACCCTGACCGGCTGACACCAGTAAAAGTAATTCGCTCAAAACAAAAAAACGTTGATTAGCGTATTCAAATATACTATAGAATATGAGTTAGTAAAACCCGAAAAAACGATATTCGTAAATAAAAGGCCTATTGTTTTTAAACAGGCCCGGCAGAGGTATCTTTATTTTTGGTTACCGGTAAGAGCGACTGTTCGCAGATCTCACGTGCCACATCCTTTGCCCAGGTCTGGTAGGCGAGGGGAGAGGGATGTACCCCGTCACTAAAAAAGTTGGCTTCTGTAGCGTTTACCCCCAAACGATGTATCCAATCAGTTAATGTGATCTTTCGGGAATAAAAATATACATTTTTAAAAGAGGCTGTTACTTTGGTGAGTTCCTCTCCCAGTATTTCCACCAGGTTTCCCACTATACGTTGTATTAACGGGGTAAATGCCGGAAACTCTTTTATAGGTGGCATATTACAAAATACGATAATCGCATTGGGGTACAATACTCTTAATTGTACAATGAGTTCGCGTATATCCCGTTTCCATCGTTTGGGTGTATTTAAGGTAAAGGCATCATTACCACCCAGCCCTATCACGATAAGGTCTGCCGAAGACACATTTAGTTTGGGCAACATTTTAGTACGTAGGTGCTTAGCTGTATATCCGCTTTTGGCGGCTACTTTCCAGTTGACGTTAATATGGTATTGTTTAGAAAGTTCTCGGGCAATGGTGCCTGTAAAACCCTCATCATGAGTGGCTACTCCCACGCCGGCAATGGTACTTTCTCCCAGGGTTAGCAGGTTCAGGGTATTTGTAGCGTTAGAGTAGCGGCAAAAACCTTCTTTTCCCCGGGCTTCCGGAAGCCGGGGTACCTTTTCACGTATCTTTTTTCCCTGAAAATACATGATGGGTAATAAGGGAAAAGCCAGGATAGCTCCTGCAAAATACTTAAAACTCATAACCAGAGTTAGTTATACAACATAACGTTCCATCGTTAGTAAAAACTGTAAGAGAGTTACTAAAGAAACCGTTTTCTGTATGTACGAAACTAAGGAATAATAATTATTTTTAACTTGAAAATTATATAATTCAAATAAGCTGTAACAACAACGTTACCATAAATCATGTATAAAAAAGTCTATAAATGAAAAAAAACATAATACTACTTGCACTTACGGGAGTGATTTTAAACACAAACGCTCAAAACAATAAAATTGAGTCCACAGGAAACGTAGGAATTGGCACTACATCCCCAACGAGTACATTAGATGTTCATACCACAGATCATAACTCAGCCTCAGGAGTTGTTATTTCTCAGGGAAATCAATCAAACAACAGAAATAGCGGAAGGCTGTTTTTTGAGAATTTAGGAGAGGAGAACAATAGTTTTACTATTATGAAAGAAGGAGACAGGTTATCTTTTAAAGGTAATTCTCAGGCAGGAGTTTCATCTGGCACAGAATATTTTAATATTAAAAATAATGGAAGTATAGGAATTGGCACACCGAATGCGGAACATGGAAAATTACACGTAAATGGAAACGGGCCAGATCAGGGTATCAATCTATGGACCAAATCAGGAGAAACCACATCAAGAATTTGGATCAATAATCAGGAAAAGACATTTCATTTGAGCAAAGGGAATAATCCTGTTAATGGAATAACAATTAGTGATAATGGGTTAGTTGGTATTGGAACAACAACCCCGGATATGAAGCTAACGGTAAAGGGAAAAATACATACAGAAGAGGTAAAAGTAGATCTCAATGTTCCGGCTCCGGATTATGTTTTTAAAGAGAACTATCCCTTACGAAGTATTGAAGAGGTGGAAACTTTCATTAAAGAAAACAGTCATTTACCTGAAATACCATCGGCTAAAGAATTTGAAGAAAACGGTGTAATGCTGGCACAAATGAATATGGATCTGCTGAAAAAGATAGAAGAACTTACATTATATACAATTCAGCAGGAAAAGAAACTAACATCTCAAAATAAAGAAATTGAAAAACTAAAAAAAGAGAATAAGGAACTAAGATCTTTAGTGGAACGGGTGACCCAAATTGAAAAACTGCTAGCCCTCAAAAAGTAATCATATGCCACCTGTTGGTAAAAGGAATGTATGCAGAGAAACTTAAAATGCCTATTTTTATAGTAACACGGTATGTAACTATGTAAAAATGTCCTTAAAAAAAGCGGCTATATTCGCGGGTCTCGGGTTATTGGTGATGACGCTTTCATGGCTAAGTGCCGATTATCTGGTATTTCAGAAGCTCACAGCGTTAGACAATGTAACACAAGTTGCGAACAATATAAGGGCAAATACAATACAGTTCCGTATGGGTATCTTCGGTCTTTTGATAGTTGTTTTTTGCGATTTGGCAGTGGCTTGGGCACTGTATTTTTTTTTCAAACCCGTAAATCAGAGTATTTCATTGTTCGCGGCCTGGTTACGACTGGTCTATACCCTTTTTTTAGGGATCGCATTGCTCAATTATCTGGATATTTTACAACTTACAAATGAGGCCGATTACCTAAAAGTGTTTCAAATAGACGTATTAAATGCCGAGATCATGTTATCTATTCATTCTTTTTACAGCGATTGGCATTTCGGACTTATTTTTTTTGGTTTTCATTTAGCACTATTGGGGTATCTGGCTTTTAAAGCCAGCTATGTTCCTAAAGTTATAGGCCTGCTGCTTATGGTAACTGGAGCAAGCTATTTAATAGACTACACAGGAAAACTTCTTTCTCCTGACTTTGAAGTTACGTACAGCCTTATTTTAGGTTGGGGAGAATTGATCTTCATGTTTTGGCTGTTGATCAAAGGATCAGCGGTTCGGGAACAGACAAGACTGAATAGGTGTTTATATCTGTAAGCATCTCAAAAAAAGTTAGTAGTTGCTATTTTCAGTATAAATAACCATTCACTCATAACTGCTTGTTTTCTGGATTTTGCGAATATTCATATTTAGTTTTTAGTACCTTTACTTTTGTTAAACCCAAATACAAAAAAATGAATAAAACACACCCCCTTATGCTCCTTTTTACGTTAGCTTTTAACCTGTGTATATCTCAAAATGCAGAAGAAGCGCGTATAAAAGAAAGTTTTGAAAAGTACAAATCGGCCATACTCAATGACAAAGGGAAAGAAGCAGTTACCTATGTAGATAGCCGTACCGTTTCCTATTATACAGAGATTCTTCAAGCCACTAAAAAAGCAGATGCTGCAGAGATCAATGCATTGGGAGTTATGGATAAACTTATGGTGTTTTCCATACGTCATCAAGCCACCAGAGAAGAGCTGTTGCAATTTGATGGAGAAGGCCTTTTGGTATATGCCATTGAAAAAGGAATGATAGGTAAGAACAGTATTGCTAATAATAGCCTGGGTACCATTAAAGTAGAGGGGTCTTTTGCCAAAGGGCAGTTAGTGACCCGGGGGCGGGAAATGCCTTTATATTTTGATTTTCATAAGGAAAACGGGAGCTGGAAAATTGATCTGACCTCTATTTTTTCTACAGCGGAAATGGCTTTTAAAAGAATGCAGGAAGATAGCGGTTATGATGAAAATGAGTATATATTCGCCCTGTTGGAAATGCTTACAGGTAAAAAACCTGGAGATGAAATTTGGGATAGCATAGAATAAACAATGTATAAGTGAAGTACCGCGTATAGAGCTTTCCATTATCAGGAATGCGGGACACGATCTATGGATCGATCAACCGGATGTATTTGCCAAACAATTAAAAAAGCATCTTTAGTTATCTTTATCTGCATTTGTAAGCATAGTTATACCCTTTTTACCTTCTACCAGGCTGCAAAATGTATGTTTGGTTTTTTTATTGAAGATCTTGTTGTTAAATTTTAATTTACAAAAGCCACCGCGCTTTCTAATTCGGTCACAGTATGATGTTGATTCGATAATTTCCACCTTCACTTTTCTCCCCTCCCTGGTCATGTCAATTTGAGATTAAGCCTTGTTTGGTACTAAAACCCCAATTAGTAGAATGAAAAGTCCGATAAGAATTAGGCCATAGTTAGCCTTAAACATAATTATGGGGTAAATAAAAATTGGCATTCAGCCCAGATTTTACCGTATTTGACAACTTTCTTTAAATAGTGTCGCAGCACCCCGTAAGGTGCTATGGTATTATACACCTTGTTGTTGTATGTTTTTTATTTCTTCTAATTTTGCTTTTGTCAATTTATACCTGTTTACTTCTTGTTCAAAGTTTAGTGGTCCCGGGACTGTTACATACCTTTTGACAAATTCAAACCCCACCTTTTCAAGTGTTCTATTTGGGGCTTGGTTATGAGTATTTGGTTCACAATAGATTACCTTAAGGTCTAACTTATCAAAGAACTTAGGTAGAGATTTTAAAACCATAGTGGTCCCGAGTCCTTTTTTTCTGATGTTTGGTTTCCAAAGATGTAAATGCATTTTGGCTTCATATCCATATTTAATTTCATTCACGTTACAATGCCCTGAAGGTTGTCCATTTACCTTGAGAATCATGGTCAGTGAAGATTTTTCTGGATAGGGAGTATTTATCTGGTCAGTTAACATTTTTTCTAAACCATCTTTGGTTGGCAATTTACATAGATCGACTCCCATTGCAAGCAAGAAATCTTTTTCAGCAGTCAGCCAATAATCGGCAACAAAATTGATGTCATCAACGGTCAATTCTTGAACTTCTATGTGCATTTTAATTGTTATTTTTGAATCAAGTAGCGTTTGTATATAATCTTTACTTTTGGTTAACTACTGTGATTTTCAAATCTATTTCTTTCCAGATTATACAGGTCAACCATTCGGCCAATTCCAGGGCCATAAAATTGCCTGAAGGCTTATTATCCGTAAAAAAGTAAATCGTAAAATCACTTCCGATAATTTCTCCTTAAACTCCATATTTTTTTACATGTTTAAATGAGCTTTCTAATATTCTTTCAAATATATTTTTTTGTAAGTAACTCAAAAGGGCTTTGTTCTAAGGCTTATGGGATTGTGTAACCATTACAGGGAATTAAACTTAAAAAACAGGTATAACGTTCTGATACAGCATAAGCTATGATTTACGGTAATTTACTATCTTTAAGCTATAATGAAACCGGGTATACACATTTCCAGAAGAAATTCGTGTAACCATAACTTAGAATACCACCACGAAAAGAATGAAAAAACACCCCATTACCAAAGATCATATCAGGGTCTTTATTGCTACCTATTCCTTTAAACGGCTACTTTTTTACTATCTGGTATTTTGTGTGGGTTTATCATTGTTCTTTGGTAGTATATATTATTTTAACGAGCTGGCCCCAGGAAAATCGTATTTTGAACATATAAGTATTTCGTTCTTTGAGCTTTTTGGAGCCGATGTTTTTGAAATACGCCTGGATACCACCAATACGGTTAATATTGTTATTTTTCTTATTCATAAAATTCTGGCCATTCTTATTCCCGGTATTATTTTGGGAACCATAATTTTTAAACTGCTGCTACACCCCGAGATCTTAACTTTTAAAGAAAGCCTTAATCTGTATTACGATACATCACGTAAAAAGCATTTTCTTTGCATACGGTTCTACAGTGCTACCAATCTTAACTTAACCTCTTTAGAATTTAAGGTAATTGTAAGGCTCAAGAGGATACGAGAGAAAAATGGGGCTCCATATTTAATAAACCGTACGATACAATGTGACAAACGCTGGGATTTTGCCATCCCCAAAGTACCCAGAACCATATT
Organism: Ascidiimonas aurantiaca; assembly: GCF_037646345.1. NCBI lineage: Bacteria > Pseudomonadati > Bacteroidota > Flavobacteriia > Flavobacteriales > Flavobacteriaceae > Ascidiimonas > Ascidiimonas aurantiaca. The sequence goes on from NZ_JBBEWR010000009.1 coordinate 181,831, forward strand.
TATAGAGCTTGATGCCCGCGATCTCAATACAGATAAAGGGGAAGATACGCTCTCTATTATTTCCATTCAGGGAGAAAAATGCAGTTACGATGATGAATTGTGGGTACTCATTAAAGGCGATATTCCGCAATTGGGAAATTCGTTTACAGAGCGAAAAACTTATAGTATTGGTAAAGATATAAAACGATTCAGGTGGTCAGACATACATGTGGATTATAACCAGAAACCAACTTCCTGGCTGGGTTGGGACACTTTTGAAGATTAATTATTTATGGCATTTGTTTTTGGATATGGATCCCTTGTGAGCCCTGAAACTCTTAAAAAGTACGTAAAAGAGAATAACCCACGGTTTCAATACATCACCATTGAGGGGTTAAGAAGAGACTGGTCCGTAGCCATGGATAATTTGGTAGATCTTCCCTCATACAAGTATTATATGGATGAAAATGGTGTGCGTATCCAAAAATATGTGGCCTTTTTAAACGTAGTTTTTGATCCCTCAAAAAAGGTTAACGGTATTTTATTTGAAATAGATAGTGCCAGATTGCCATCTCTTGATCTGAGAGAGCGAAATTATGACAGGGTAGAGATTACCCACCTTTTACCGGAAGCTTATAGAACGCAAACCGTTTGGACCTATATGGGAAAAGAAGAAAGTAAAAAGCGTTTCTCACTTGGGTACAGTGAGGGTAAAGTGGTTATCCATCAACAGTATCTGGAGCAGGTACTACAGGCATTTACATCGGTAAGTTATGCGTATTTAATACAATTTGTAAAAGAAACTGAATTTAATAACCTTCCCATTCTACCTTTACAAAGAATAAATCTGTAAAAGCCCCTGTTCATTAGAAAAAGGGAATATGAATTTTACTCATTTTACAGATCGAGCAAATTGACTTCTTCAACCTTTTTACCACTACTGCCACCCCCCTGGGATGTAGTACTTAGCTCATGCAGTAATGCTATAAGCGTATGCAGTTCATCCGGAAGCATACGTGCAGGGACATCAATATCAAAAGGCACCGATTTTCCACGGCACACTACCTTTAAACCTGCCTCTATAGCTTCTTTAATTTGTGGGTGCGCTCCTATAAAATCCCATACCTCGTGCTGTACCAAAGCTTCATTTTCTCGCAACATGGCAGAGGTACGCTCTAAAAGATGCCTTAGCTCTGGTATATCCATTTCAGGCAGGCGGGGTGCCAGTTTGCCAAAACGGGCAAAAACAGTTCCGTCTATCGCAAACTGATCTTCTATTCTTTTAATAAGCTGCACTTTTAAAGTAGCGCCTTTAATACGTCTCATACCTTCATCTAACGTACCTGATGTTTTTCGGGACAGGTTGTTATGCGTTACCGTTTCTGCAAGGCCCGAAGGTTCGGCAAATACTTTAGGGTGCATGAGTATTCGTGCCTGGGGGTCACGGAGGTGACCCATAGCCGCCCAGAATGAAGGGGCTTTAGCAGCTTCCAGCACGTAATGGGTAAACTTACTGCTGTGAAACAATTTTTCTTTGTCTTCGGCTCCCATTTTTTCCAACTGTGCCGCGTGCGTAGCCCCAAAAGAAAACATTTCCCCATTTTTCAGTTCTTTTCCTGCCGCGGCGATACCTGCCAATACCTTGTCAGGCTCCACCATAGACATATGGTAGTCTAAGGGGTGCCCGTTGGTTTGGGCAATATACACCAGTTTTGGTATGAGCCCTTTAGGGATAAAAGTTTGGTATAAAACTGATTCCCGCTTGCCACTATGCTGATTCTCTGTTTTTATTTTTTCAATGATCCGGGCCAAATCATGAACTTCCTGTAAGATGATACGAGCATGGTCATCGGTAATATGCATACTTTCCAGCATTTTACCAACGATCGTTACAATCTTTTTAGCGTCCATATCAAACAATCCGCCGGTTTGTAAGATGTCGAAAGTGCTTTCGGCACCATCGGCTACGTTGGCAGACAGGGAAATATTGGCAGACACCATAGAATCGGTTTCTTTATGATCGCTCCAGGTGCCTGAAGTGGATCGTGTGGCCAGAAATGTTTGTGGATCTTGTGAAGCTTCGGGGCGCGGAGGATTACCGGGTGCTCTGAAAAATACATGATTGTGAACATTCATGCCATGTACGACTTCATAAATGGCCATAATGACCCTGTGTAATGTATGCGCTCCTAAACCGGCAGCATTGTAAAACGCTACTGATCCCGGTTTGGCTTTTTCCAGCTCCAGTGCCTGCGTTTTTATTGCCTGTACCTCAGGTTTTATTTTGGGCCATCTCTCAGCAATTTCTGTTTTTCTCGCTTTTTCATACGAACCGGATACGGTGGGTGGTTCCTTAGCGCCACCACCCAACATACTGAAAAGTCCACCGGATTTTTTTGGAGCCACCTCAGGGCCGGCAAAAAAATTATAATTTTCATTGTTGGGTAAAACAAATCTTGGGTGTTCACTGGCAATGGCAGAGTGAATGAGCTTGTATCCTTTCTCAGCATCATATCCAATTATAATATAGATATGTTTGGTTCTGGTATCCAATACTTTAGAACCCCGGGGCATGTCAGGGCCTATTACACGTTGTATAGGCGCATTTGCAAATAATGGAGAATTTTGTAAGGAGGCGAGTTGTGTATGAGAATTGTTTTTCTGTCTTAACTGTGCAGCCTGTCTGCCCATTACATCAGCTTCTCTTTCAAGCACTGCGTCATCATTAACACCAATGGTTTCCTTTAGTTGTAATGTTGGTTTTACGCGTCCCTGTTTTTGTTGTACTACGTGCCAGGCTTCATGTGGGAGGTGCTTTTCCTGTCCTGCTGCCAGGTGAATATCAGTGCCCTGAGCATAGGCATGTGCCTGTAACTGGGCGGGTTTGGCTGAATTATAATGTACTTTTACATCATCCATTGTATAGCCGGAGAGCTGCTCGATCCCTGATTTTAACGTATCGGGTAGGCCGGTGCGGTTCTCTTTTCTTTGCACGAGAAACTGTTCGGTCGTAGGTGAGGTAGCAGCCTGTAATTGTACTGCTTTTGAATGCTTATGGTAAGTATTGGCCATATCCTGGTAGGCCTTTAACTGCTTTACCACTCCCGCTGTATTGGCCAGTTGTTGCATTTTGGTTTGTACCACTGCCTGTGGAGAGGTGTTTAAAAAAGAAAGGGCAGGCGTGTCATGCAATGGTTTTTTAGCAGTTGAAGAAAAAGCAGACTGTTTCTTATTTCCTGATGTTGAATAGGTAGTATGACGCATGGCTGGTTTTTGGTTCAGACAGGCTGGCAGCCTTCATACACAGCGCTATTACTGAATACAGAAAGGTGCCCGCTCCATAAATATACTAAATACATCTTCTTCTGAAAGAATTTTCATTAAAAACCTTATGAAAACAGATATAATATGTAAAATTACAGTGTTTTGTAGTGCTAAAACAGTGAGAGGTGTTGCTCTGGTAAATTTTGGTACTGTGAAAAAGAGAAAGGGCAGTTTATAAGCGTGTAACCTTATACTCGTTAGATAAGAGTATGATACTCGCCTCAGCGCTTAAGGATTATAAGCATTGCCAAAGTAATAATCAATAAGGAAGCATTTTTTCTTTTCATTTGGTTTCAGGGCTTATATAATTTCTTTAAAAGCAAAGTGCCAATAAGCCATATTACTTTTTTAGGAACCTGAAAAATGCAAATAGTAAAGAAAAAATGCTCTTTTTAGATAGTGGTTTTTTCACTTAAACCGCACATGTTATGGCAACTTTAGCATTCGCAAACCATACACAGCAGATTTTCCTGTCCCGGCTTGTCAGCTTCACACCTGCCTGTACAGCAAAATGCCGGGCTCGGGCATATACCCGGAGGGGGTGCCTGTATGCAATCTCCTAAATTGGATAGTACTGCGTGAGTGTAATCTTCCTGTTGATCCAGTTTTAGGAGGCGAATAATTTTTTCACCGTCCTTTTCTGCATAGACCGCGTGATAATAAAAACCACCTTCTTCTGAATATTGAAGATCTACCCGGATCACTTTGTCAAAAAATCTGGAGAGTTGGTTTTCAATAGCTTCGTAGAAAACATCATTCCTGATCGTTTTTTCATACTGTGAGACAAAAGCTTCTTTAAGCTCCGGTGTAAAATAATCAGGATACTCCAGTTCTTCGGTTCCTACTTTCGAGAAGCTTAATGCTACTACAGCAAGGACAACTGCAAAAAATAAATAAAAATGCTTTTTCATGATAGTATTATTTTGAGTTAATGTATTTTCTGTAAAATACGAATAATACTACAAAAAACAGGTGTAAAGACTTGTTATTCGTTTAGGTGTATTAAAATAATTAGAAGTGATCTATGTTTAACTCTTTACAAACTTCTTTTTTTTATTACTATACTATTTCCTGTTTTCGTCAGGAGGATAGGAGTATGTTGATTTAGAACTACTATTCGCGAAGGTATTTTTCTGCTTCTTCTTTAAGAGTATCTAAACTTTTTCCGGTATTGCCTGTAGCTACATATTGTATGATACCGTTTTTATCAATAATAAAGTTTTTGGGAATACCGCCTTGGGCATATTGGTTCCAGATGATTTCATCGGGATCAAGGCCGCTATCAAAAATAACTCCCTTTTCCTGAAGGGCTGCCAGTTTTTTTTGTACCTTTTGAAAATCCTCTCCCTTAGCAATGGGTAGGAAAACAAAATCTTCTTCTTTAAAGGGTTCCAGGATCTTAGAAGGAAGTTCATAAAACTCTCTAATACAGGGTGCACACCAGGTGGCCCAGAAATTCAATAATATTACTTTGCCCTTCAGGTCTGACAGTTTCACCGTTTTACCACTGGTCATACGTATGGTAAAATCGGCAGCGGCATCACCGGCCTTTAAAAGGTAGCCATCCTCTTTTTTAGTTTTTTTGTCTGTGTTTTTACTTACTACATTGGTGCTTTTCTTAGTCCTGGCACTCAGTTCTTCTTCGGTATATACTTCTATAAGCAGTACAAATTCTTTTGCGATAAGTGTATCGCCGTGTATTTTTTTGAGTTCGCGAAACTTTTCATCAGATATCCCGTTTTGCATGGCTTTTACAGCACCTTTACGCGCATATTCTTCTACTTTCTCTTTGGATACGATTTTCTCATTCACAATAAAAACCGGTTCAAAGTTTTTGATTTCCTGTGCATGGAAAAACTGGCACAGTAACAAAGTGATGGTGAGAATACTGTTTTTCATGGTTCTCATTTTGCAATAGGGTATGGGTAAGGGCCGGCGCTCCCTTAGGAGTACCGGCAACTGATGCCCTTAATGGGTTTTATGCTTTCAGCACTATTCGGTAGCGCGCCTTGCCTTCTTCCAGATGTTGCAATGCTTCGTTTATGTTTTCCATAGAAAACTCTTCTACGGTTGGATAGATATCGTGTCGTACGCAAAACTCAAGCATGGTTTTTGTTAATTCGGGGCTCCCTATGGGACTACCCGCCAGGCTTTTTTCTCCCATGATTAAGCTAAAAGCAGGAATGGCCATGGGTTCTAATACGGCCCCTACATTATGGAACCGGCCTTTAGGCGCAAGTGTTGTAAGATAGGCATTCCAGTCCAGAGTAACATTAGTGGTATTGAGAATAAAGTTTAGCTGCCCGGCAATACTTTCCAGTTCTTCAGGATCTCTGGAGTTCACTACCCTTGAGGCTCCCATGTCTAGGATCTGGTCTTTTTTATCGGGATTGGAGCTAAAGGCAATCACTTCACATCCCCAGTGTTTTAGGAATTTGAGTGCCATATGCCCCAGACCGCCAATACCAATAACCCCTACTTTATCAGTAGGTTTCACGCCCGCGAGTATGATAGGATTAAAAACGGTGATCCCCCCACATAACAGAGGGCCTGCCTTGCTAAGATCAATTCCTTTGGGAAGTGGTATGGCACTGGACCAGTGCGCACGTACATGATCTGCAAATCCCCCGTGGCGGCCTACTATGGTCTCGCCTTTGTCGGCACAGAGGTGATGGTCGCCACTCATACATTCATGGCAGCTCATACAGGATGAGGACAGCCAGCCCACACCTACTTTGTCACCGGGTTTTACATTTTTTACCTGACTTCCCACGCCAACAACCTCGCCAATAATTTCATGGCCCGGAACTAAGGGATATTGTGTCATTCCCCACTCATTATTGATCATACTCAGATCAGAATGGCAGATACCGCAGTATTCAACTTTTACATCTACGTCTTCGGGTCCTAATTCGTCTAATTCATAAGTGAAAGAAGTCAGTTGGCCCTTTGGTTCGCTGGCGGCATAGGCATGTATTTTCATAATGTATTTATGTTTTTAAAGTATTGATAGTTTGTTTTAAGTATTTCTGTAAATGTAAGGATAGATTCTGAAAAAAGAATATCGGTTATACGACGTAAACGGTTTTTTAACGGTTTTACTGAGGTAATACAGTATGTGTAAAACATTTACAAAGGAATTTCCGGGTATTATTTTTTTGCAGCAAACTTTATATTAAATTTATTTAGATCAAATATAAATAATAAGTATTTTAGCATATATAAAGAAATCTGTTTATGGAATGCATTTATAAAAATAATTACGGGGCGACCTACCTTGTTAAAAACAGTCCGAACCCGTTATGTGAGATACAGTTAATAGTAGATACCGTAGGTATTTTTATGTCAAGAGCCGATGTAAAACACCTTTTAAAGATCGTTTCTAAGATGGATGACCCATGTTCCTGTGTAGAGTGCGGTAATCAAAGATGCAGTAAAGTATGGTGTAAAAGTCCGCTTATCGATGTCTGTTTAAAACTGGAAGGGCCTGACCGCGAAACGTTTGAAGATCTGATAAAGGGAACACTGTTCGCTTTGCATGTTGATGAAACTTTAGAGTTACACAATGTAATACGGGAGGGTTGATGAATATTTTTGGAAATACCAGTACCGAAGTTTTAGGTTTTACGGGAGTAGAGCCACATATTGCCAATGCAGAAGAGTATAACCTGGGAAACCTTATGTACGACCACAGTAAGGGCATGATCACAGAATCAATAGTTTCTTTGAATATTGAGAAAGAGCTTAAAATACTGGAGTTGGGTGTATGTGGTACCAGACACCTTCCTGTAGTGTTTAAGCAGGCTCCGGGGTTACAGTATTTTGGACTGGATACTTCACAAAGGAGAATTGATGAGGTAACAAATGTAAACAACACAGTCATTGCAGGATATCAGGCTTTTTTCTTTCCATACAACGGCTTGCATGTACCCTATGCAGACCATTCTTTTGACCGTATTTTAACCGTGAATACTATTTATTTCTGGCAAAACCCCAACACTTTTTTAAAAGAGCTTTACAGGGTACTCAGGCCTAACGGTATTTGTGTGATAACCTTTATGGAGGGCACATTTATGAAGAACCTTTCTTTCATAAACGATTCTTTTCAATTGTACGATATCGCCAGATTCGTCCATATACTGGTAGAAAGCGGATTTGAAAATGCAGACATCCGTACCCGAAACGAATGTGTTCAAAATAAAAAAGGTGACGTAGCAGATAAAGTGTTTTTAGTAGCAACCTTACAAAAAGTCTCTAAAGAGGATACACATACAAAAAGGAAAGAATACTATACGATTACGAATTAAAAAGCAGTTAAACTAATGGAAACAGAGCGTGACAGGTCAGATGCGATCAAAGTAGGTCTTATTTATGGTTCTGATACGGGGATTACCGAAGCGATTACCCGGGTCATTGTACAGAAATGTGATTTTTGGGATATTGAAGTTATGGAAGTTGATAAGGTAGAAGTGTCTTTTTTTCAAAAGTTTGACTTCATGATCCTGGGGCTTTCTACCTGGTACGATGGCGATCTGCAAAGTGACTGGGAAGAGTACTACGAAACGTTTAAGACCATTGATTTTACCCATAAAAAAGTGGCTATTTTTGGCTTGGGTGATCAATACGGGTATGATGAATATTTTGTGGACGGAATAGGGATGTTAGCCGAGGTAGTACTGGAGAATAACGGCCAAATCATTGGAACCTGGCCTACAGAGGGTTATGATTTTACCGAATCTAAAGCACTGCGGGATGACAATACCTTCTATGGCCTGGCACTGGATGAAGACAATCAATCCGATCTTACAGAAGCAAGGCTCCATACATGGATCACAAAATTGCAACAGGAGTTGGAAAGTACTTTACAGGTAATCGGTGCTTAAGACCAGGTGTTTTCAGTATGTAAAATAGGCTTTTAAAGCATGTATTTAGTTCTGTTTTAACTGTTTCGGAGTAGTAGGCATTAGTTACGATATGGCATAAATCAGAGTTCTATTTATGTAATAATCCTATCGTGTGTTCCCACGGTATCTCTGTCATGTATCTTTAAAATGTGATTTCCCGGTACTATACCGGTAACACCAATGAAAGTCTCAACAGGGGGCGATCACCAAGGGGGCAGCCGATGTCTGAGCCTGTCGAAGACAAAGGCAATATTAACCAACCTTTAAAAAAGAAAAATAAATGCTAATCTAATAACCGCTTGAAATATATGTACAAAGAACTCCTTTAGTTTACGAATGCTGTAATCGCAGCAGGATATATAGCGATGGATGGTAATAAGAGTTTAGTGCAATTTATGTTTTTTCAAAAAATTGCATATTTTCAACAAGAAAAAGTACTGATTATCCTATTTTTACTATAAATTTTTACAACCGCATATTCTTGTTATAAACTAGTGTAAGCATTAACCAATAATAACCAAAAAATGAAACAGATCTTAACAGCTTTTACCAGCATTTTATTAGCAGTATATTCATATAGCCAGACCAATGTTTTTCCGGATACCGGAAATGTTGGTATTGGTACCGTAAACCCAAAACAAAAACTGGACCTATTAGGGAACCTTCTTCTTAATTCTGAAGATGCAAGCCTGGCAAATAATATAGTTAATTCTTCAAGTATCATTTTTCGCTCTTCCGGTTATGCGACCGATAACAAGGCCCGATATCAGTTATGGACGATATTGTCAATGGGAAAAAGCACATGGGGATCTGGCGACCTGATTTTTCAAAGTAATACAGATGGTATGGGTTACAATGAAAGAGTGCGATTTAGTGCTAATGGAAACGTGGGAATAGGCACTTCAGATCTTACTAATGGCTGGAAACTGGCAGTAAATGGAAATATAAGAGCTAAAGAAATTAAAGTAGAAACCGGATGGTCTGATTTTGTTTTCTATGATGACTATAAATTGCCGACGTTACAGGAGGTAGAAAACCATATTAAAGAAAAAGGGCACTTAAAAGATATTCCGAGCGCTAAAGAAGTCGAAGAAAACGGGATCTTTTTAGGCGAAATGGATGCCAAATTGTTACAAAAAATTGAGGAATTAACTCTTTATACCATTCAACAGGAAAAAAAGATCCAAAAACTTGAAGAGGAAAACAGGAAATTAAAGGCTTTATCTGGCCGAGTAACTGAAATTGAAAAGCTGATTAATTCTAAAAACCAAAATTAATCTTATAAAAACTCAAATACTGGAATGAAGGAGTATACTGTGAACATATCGAAAGGCTGGATGTATATATTAAAATGCTTAGATAGCAGCTATTATACTGGTAGTACTACCATCTTGCCTTAAGAGTAGCACAGCACCAGGCGGGGGAAGGGGCAAACTATACCAAAAAACGATTACCTGTCAGTTTAGTGTACTTTGAAGAATTTCAACGCATTGATGAGGCTTTTACAGGGAAAAGCAGGTACAGGGCCGGAGTCGCAGGATAAAGGAGGCGTTAATTAAGGGTTTTTGTGGGCAATTACCGGAATTGTCAAAAAAATTATACTCAGTTTCCCAGAAAGGTGGTTGAGCCTGTCGAAACCACCAAGGGGCAGCCGGTGTCTGAGCCTGTCGAAGACAAAGGCGACACTAACCCGCCTTTAAAAAATAAGTAATACATAAAGACTTTTTATACTTTGATTACTACTACTAAAGCAATAATTCATCATGGGAATATAATTTAAACTGCATCTCCTTTCTCGGGCTTACTGTTATAAACAAAACCATCACTCAGGTCATTATACCCGTTATTGGGTATGGTAAGGCAAATATTGGTCCGTTACCTTTGATCACAAATCTGTTTATAGCATGAAAGCATTTCTTGTTTTATGGGTAACGGTTATACTGGTACCCTCTGTCTATTCCCAACTTCCTCAAATTGATCCTTATGATTTTATTGTGGAAGCCTGCGCCAACAATGAAGGATGGAACTATGTTACGACACTCGATGCGTATGAGTCTGTAAAGATACAGGCCAATCAGAACTGGAAATCGAATAGAAGTTATTATCCTTCCACAGGTGTGAAACATTACGATAGCAGACATCCGTTTCCAGATAAAAATGCCATGGCTGTTATTTTTAGAGTTAGAGTAAATGGGCAATACAGCTATCATACCATGTGTTGTAATTTTAAAAGCGGGGCACCTTTGGAGTGGACACTGGCTCCAAAAAGTTTTTCCTATGATGCCGGAAGAAATGGAGCCCAAATACACTGGATGGTTAATGACTGGCAGGAAGGCGGGCTGGGTGATAATTCGGGGTGCATAAACTTATACGTTTCTAAAGAATAAATAATATAATATACCAATGAAAAACTACCTTACTCTTTTTCTTATGGCACTCGGGTTTCTGAGTGGTTTTGCGCAAAACAATATTTCTGATGATCACCTGAAAAAGTTTTTAGAAGAATACCCCATGTATAAAGAAGATCTGGCCCACCTGTATTTTGAACACGTGGGGATGAACACACCCAGAACAAAACAGTATTTTGATGTGTATAAAAGAGAATATGTGGGCGATGATCAAATACGGGTCAGCTTTTTTGGAACCAGCGGGCAATTGGAAACCGGTACCATTTTATACATGCTTTTTCCGGTACATTTTTCTACCCACCGCGCAGTGATTACGCCCAATCCGCCCCCGCGAATAGATGACCGGGTTAAGTGTATTATTCTCTCCGGAACAGGAACAACCGTACTGGCTCTAAAAAGTTTAAGAATGCAATAAATTATAACGGGTAGTACTACGGAAAAAATCAGTAGCTTTATAGGTGGTACGTTACGGTGTTAAAATTCAAACGGGGTTTTTTTAGAGTCATTTTATAAAGTACCGTTGCGTACAATCTAACATCGGGAACCTAAAATACAGACAGATGAAAAGGATATTTTTTTATGTGCTACCCTTTCTTTTTTCAGGAGTGGCATGCGTAAACCAACAAAAAACTGTACAGGATATCGAAAGTGCAGTTGAAACAGGTGTACCCAAAAGGGAACTGGTAGATCTTTCTCATTCCTATTCACACGAGACCGTATATTGGGTTACCTCAGAAGAATTTAAACTGGATACGGTTTTTAAGGGACAAACTGATAAAGGGTTTTACTATTGTGCCAATAATTTTAGCACTGCAGAACATGGAGGTACCCATATAGACGCACCTATTCATTTTGCTGAGAATGGTCAGTCTGTTGATGAGATCCCTCTTAAAAGACTGATAGGACAGGCTATTAAAATTGATGTTTCCGAAAGAGCTCTTTCCAACCCTGATTACCAGATACAAATAGATGACCTTACCGCATGGGAAAACCGGGAAAATACTAAAATCCCTGATGGAAGTATTGTTTTATTGGAAACCGGATTTTCGCAGTATTATCCTGATAAAATTAAATACATGGGTACTGATGAACGCGGAGAAGACGCGGTTAAAAAATTGCATTTTCCCGGGCTCTCCGAAGAAGCTGCCAAATGGCTTGTTGAAGAACGTACTATCAATGCTATTGGTATTGATACCCCGAGTATTGATTACGGGCAGTCAGAATATTTTGAAAGCCATGTTATTTTGCTTTCTGAAGATATTCCTGCTTTTGAAAACCTTACCAACCTTAATAAATTACCCGATAACGGTTTTGAAGTAGTAGCCCTGCCCATGAAAATTAAAAACGGAAGTGGGGCACCACTTCGTATTGTGGCCATTGTTCATCGTTAACGCTGCGTGCCTCTGTAGAACTGGTAGCCCATAAAAACTTTGCAAAGAACTGTTTTTGTATACATTTATTATGGCATGCTAAAGAACCAGCATTTCTTTGTGCCTGTATATAAGGTGTTTACGGATTTCCGTAAATTGTTTTCTCTTGCACGAAAAAATGTGTATTTCAACAGAAATTTTAGATAATACCTGTATTTTTTTGTAGGTTTAAATAGCATTCTTCCCCCTCCTCTACATACATAATTAAAATAAATAGAAAATATAAAGTATGCTTTGTTTCTAAGCCGGTACTTAATTTATACCCCTTGTTGGGTATTGATTGCGAGAACTGGAAAATTTAACTTGACTCATCTGAATTTCAGGGTATAAAAACGAAGAATTTATTTTGATAATCAGGTTTTTATATGCGTAGTCAGTTATAAAAAGAAGTTAGCAAATCTTACGATCTAACCAATATGGTTGTAGCAAAATCATTAGTAGGGTTTGTACATTCTCGCAAATACATTAAGTAAAACTTTAAAAACAAAATTATGCCAGAACCAGTAACAGCATCAGTAATCGCCAAAAAAATGGCAAAGGGAGTAATCTCAAAAGTAGGTTATAAAATACTCGAAAGTATTGCCCCGGGGATATTCTCGGATAAGAAAAAATTTGAAGAAATAAAGAAACAGCTTGTAGAAATTTCAAAACAACTGGAAGAAATACTGGAAATAGCAAGAAATACATTTGAGCTTGTAGAACGGCTTCCGGATATTGTTTCAGATCTGATTGACGAACAAACGCTATATATCTCAAGAACACGTATAGAGTCGTCTATACAGGTGTATCTGAGTCTTCATACCAGGCCAAACGCTATTTCGCATGATGAGCTTACAGACTTATTACAATCCTGGAATATCCTTATTGACAAAGAGCAAAAGACCTGGGTAATCAATCAGCTTCCAAGGTATGGTGAATATTTATTGGCTACCACCGATGGTAAATTATTTAATGCAGTGTTGTCTGGTATACGAGACAAAAAAGTGGCAGTTGAGCGATCGCATAAAATAGTAGGAAACGCCATTACATCACTGGCACGCGAGGCAGAAGCCATCATTAATGAAAGCTACATTCGTAGCGGCAGTGTACTAGATGATGAACCGTGGCTGGTTTGGACCCCTGAAAGCACAAGAACAAGGACCGTTACCAGAACCGTATCTATGCCCTGCTCGGCCTGTAACGGAACCATAGATCATTCCTGGAGAGAACAGGTTCCCGACACCGCCTGGAACAACGAATTATCAAAAAAGAAAAACAGACTTGCAAATATCAGGTCGGAATTAGGGATATTATCAAATGATTATAGAAGTTTACTGGTATCTGATGAGGTTTTGAAAACGTTTGAGCAATCTTTAATTAACAGAGAAGATTCTATTGTTCCAAAAGCTTCAGATCTTAAAGTGGTGGAAAGTACCACTCCTTTTTCAAATGTCTAATAAAAACCATTAATGAAATTTAAATAACCAATTATGAAAAATGTATATTCAGAAAACTACAACGCTCTGCCAGATGTTATTGAGGCAGATGAAGAGTTAACTAAAATGGGTAGAGATACTATTCTCGATCCGTTATTAGAAGTAATCGCAAAGCACGATTTGCAGGAAGTGGTAGGGTTACGCCTGTTACACAATCACAACCAGATCACTAAAGATGAAATCATGCTTGAACGGGAAGAAGTAAACCGTAATGAGAATTGCTTAACCACAAAGGCTACCAAACTCTCAGATGTAGGGAAAGGATTTTATCCCAACAGTTGGGCTCTTACCGATACCTTAATACCTTTAGAGTATTCATCAGACCCCTCTATGAAAAATGATTCGCATCGTATTTTAACAAACCAGTCTTTTATTAAAGATTTTAAAAATGAAGTAACCCGGTTAGGGGTTGATCATTTACTGGGATTGTATGTGCTACAAAGGCAGTTTTTTGAAAAAGGAAAACCCGATTTAGAGTTGAATTATGAACTGATTGAAACTACCGATGTAGCCAGAAGAGCCAATATTATTACCTATAAGAAATCCAGCGAAATAGAAGAGGGGAGCTTAATTGATACCGTCTGGGCCTACCAGAACAACGATATCACCATGGGATGTGAGCGGGTTAAAGTTGGATGTACCAGGCTGGGCTGTAATGTGGTAGTGATACGATGTATTGAAGATGGTTTTGGCGGACATGAAAGAAAAGTAGTGCAGCACGATAAGTCACATGCAGAGGATTTTGATCATATACTTAGGCCTTAATTTTCGTTAATCACCATTTTAATTATTGTTTTATTCAGGCCGAAAATTCACCCTTTAACAAACTCAGGATGCTGTGAATTTTCGGCCTGATATTTTTGGTCTGCTAGTGAGCAGGTTTTCGAGTTTATAAGACCTGGCTGGAACCCCTTTTCTTTGATGTATATGTGAATTGTGACCGGGGTTTTAAAAATGTGGAAACACAAAAAGAGAAATGGCTACATATTTTTAAGAATTTCATTGTGTGGGCTTGGGAGAATTACGAGCATGCGCAAATATAAAAAGAGGTAAAAGGCAATCATGGTATGTATGCGGCATTTTTAAGCCTTCTAATTAAAAGGAGAATAACCCATGTAAGTAAGCTCCTGGTAATTTGTAAAAACAGTATCTTACTACTAAGAACAGTGTAACAATTTACTTTTTTTGAGGTCTTTACACCAAACCAGCAATTATGAAAAAGTTATATACGTCTATTTTTTCTGTAATATGGATGTTGTTTTTATGTATCGGTATTGGTGTGAATGCCCAGATAACATCAACAGACCTGCAACAAAAAGTAGATTCCATGTTTGGGGGGATGGCAAAAAATGCTCCGGGTTCTGCGGTACTGGTGGTAAAAAACAAAGAAATCATTCTTAATATAGGGTACGGACTGGCCAATCTGGAATACGGTATCCCTATTACATCAAAAACCGTATTTGATCTCGCTTCCCTTTCAAAACAATTTGCCGGATATGCCATTTCTTTACTTGTGGAGCAGGGTAAAATTTCTGAAAATGACGATATTCGAAAGTATATTCCAGAATTTCCGGAGTTTGAGCATACCATTACTATTAAACATTTATTACATCATACCAGTGGTTTGCGCGATTGGACCAGTACTTTAAGTTTAGCCGGCAGGTCTTTTGAAGATGTGATCTCTTTTGAGCATATTCTACGAATGGCCTACCGGCAAAAAACATTGAATTTTGAACCCGGTTCTGAGTACAACTATTCCAATACCGGCTACAATATTCTGGCAGAACTGGTACAGCGGGTTACCGGAGTATCGTTTCGAACCTGGACCAATCAACATATTTTTCGACCTCTCAAAATGCCAAATACGTTTTTTCTGGATAATCACAGAGAAGTTATACCCAACAGAGCAATGGGGTATTTTCAAACCGAAAACGTGCCGTATCGCAGTGCACCCAATAACTTAACGGCGTTGGGCTCCAGCTCCCTATACGCCACTACCGATGATCTCTCCAAATGGGTTACCCATATCATGCACCCGCCAGATACGTTAAAACCAGTGGTAGAACGTATGTTACAAACAGATACTTTAACCAACGGAAAAAAAAATACTTATGCCTATGGCATTGATGTTTCCAAATTTCATGGTACTGCATGGATCGCTCATTCCGGCTCCTGGGCCTCCTTCAGGACCTACCTTGTGATGCTGCCGGAATACGATCTGTCGGTTGTAGTTCTTAATAATAATAGCAAGAATGCCTATCGTATAGCCCGCAACATTGTATCTTTCTATGTTCCCGAATCAAATACTGAAAATAAAAAAGACCAGGCAGAAAAAAGGAAAGCCGTTGATCTACGCCAAAGTGTATTAAATGAATATACCGGAACTTATAAACTGGGTAAAGGCTGGTATGTACATTTAACAAAAGAAGACGGCACATTATGGACTCGGGCCACCAATGAAAAGAAATTCCCTATGACCTCATTGTCAGATACGGTATTCTCTATAAAGGCGTATGGTAACCGAACGATGCGTTTCTACAAAAATGAAAGTAATAAAGTTACTCATCTGGTATATAACGATATGGTTTGTCCGAAAGTGAGCGACCATATCGTGTACACGCTAAAAAACGCTGAGGATTACACGGGCGATTATTTTAGTGCAGAGCTCCATACCCTGTATAAAGTACAGATCAAAGACGGGCAATTGTATTTATGGAGTTTACACAATGGAGAAATTAGGCTTGAGCCGGCATGGCAGGATGATTTTTTTAGTACCCGTTTCTTTGCGAAAAATGTAGAATTTCAAAGGGATACCTACGGACGGATAACCGGCCTTCTCGTTTCACAGTCGAGAGCAAAAAATCAGCTTTTCAGAAAACTCGACATAGACCAGCAAATAACTAATCAATAAGTTTATATTCTTACCCACCCTATATGAATTTCACAGGGATACGACACAAAAGAATCTCCCCTATAGGTTAATTCACTAAAACTGTTAAGTAAATTCGTATTTGTATTCTCATGAGCTTTTCTATCCTGACTAAAAGGGGTATATTTCCCTGGAAATTTTATAAACTACCAGAATGTTTTATTAGCTCAAAGGTTAGTTTTAATGTGAAATTGATATCTTAAAAATATAAAAACGCAGCATTCTTTTAGATAAGCTTACCTAATGAATATAATGAATGATATAGGCCTTATTACCGTATTTTTACTAATACTCCTTTCTGTTTTTTTACTTACGGCCCGGGCAAAGAATAAGCGCCCCAACATTTATTTTGCAGGGTTTCTCATAGTTACGTCTCTTGATATTTCGGCTTTGTTTTTGGGAGAGATATACAGAAACAATGTTTCGTTGAATTACCTGAGAGTAGCATCGGTTTTACTGCAAATGCCTTTATTTTACTTTTATGTAAAAGCTGTATGCTATCACAATTTCAGGTTTGATGCAAAACAAATACTACATGCCATTCCGTTTTTTTGCTTTCTGATCTTATTTTTTATCACCAACCTGTCCGGACAAAGCTACGTTTGGTATAAAATAATTTCGCAGGTGCAGTATTATGTGTACATCTTTGGTGTTTTTTATGAACTAAGAAAGTACAAACAACTGCACCTTGAAAACTATTCGTTTCAGAGTGAAATGTACATGTGGTTAATGACCACCTCAGTTCTGTTTCTTATTGGCAACACATTTGTACTTATCAGAACTATTTTCGAGAAGCTGTATGATTATAAGGGGTTCCCGTTGCTTAATTTAGGGATTTCTCTATTTGGATTAGTGGTTATTTGCTGGTTTGTTATCAAAACCATGCGAACCCCCGGTTTATTTACCGGTGTTGACCAACACATCCGGCCTCCGGAAAAAGATTCGGAGGAAATAAAGGTAAAATACAAAGAAGAAGTAGATAGCCTGCGTAATTTCATGATTAATGAGAAACCCTATTTAGAAGAAGATCTGACCCTGCAGAAATTAGCTGAAAAAACCGAAATTCCGGAAAAGCATCTTTCGTTTCTCATCAATAAAATAATAGGGAAACATTTTTTTGATTTCATTAATTCTTACCGAATACAACAGGCCCAAATACTGTTGCAGAATAAGGAGCTCAACATACAGCAAATTATGTATGAGGTAGGCTTTAACTCAAAGTCGTCCTTCAATACAGCATTTAAAAAATATACCGCTACCACACCTTCAAAATACAGAATGTTAAATAGTTAAATACAGGTTCGACTTTTATTCAAACCTATTTTTGAGCCCTAAAAAGGTTCGACTTTCTTTTCTCAAACGTTTTATCCCGTACGGTACTTTTAATTTGCCCTGAAACAAAAATTCAATTCAGATGAAAAGTAGTATTAAAAACATTTTGACAGCTTTATTTCTCATTACACAATGCGTTTACGTCTATACACAATCTCTTACCAATAAGATGTTGGTAAAAGTAGATTCTGTTTTTACTTCCCATTATAATGACAACATAGCCGCAGGTGCTTTTGCCGTAATTAAAAACGGCGATGTGATATTCAGGAAAACTACAGGGCTGGCCAATATAGAACACCGGGTACCGGCATCGGGTAAAACGGTTTTTAATATCGCTTCCAATTCTAAACAGTTCACTGCCTTATTGGCCCTGATTTTAGAAGAAGAAGGTAAATTATCGCTTCAGGACGATATTAGAATGTATCTTCCGGAATTAAAGGATCTACCCCATAAAATTACCATTAAACAGTTAACCAACCACACCCACGGGTTGCCCAATGTAGATGAACTGGCCCAAATAAAAGGAATTAACAGAATGACGCACAATGAGGTGCTGAATATGCTGTTTAACATCAGGCAATTTAATTTTATCCCGGGGGGTGCGTATCAATATAGTAACACCGGCTATGTGCTGCTTTCACAAATTATAGAACGTGTAGGGAAAAAGCCTTATAACGAACAGTTACAGCAAAAGATCTTTGATAAACTGGGTATGAACGATAGTGAGTCGGTAGGAGACTATACTGAGGTTATTCAAAATAAAGCCTATTCATACGTTCCTGTAGGAGAGGGTTATGCAAACAATCCCGTAAAGCTTAGTACAATGGGTTCTTCGGGAGTGTATGCGAGTCTGGATGATCTGATAAAATGGTGTCAAAACTTTATAAAAACCGATCATCCTTATAAGAGACATTTAAAGAAGATGCAGGAACCCACCATGTTAACCTCAGGAAAAGTCATAGAATACGGTATGGGTATCCAGTTTGAGAACTACAAAGGTATTGATATAGTTTTTCACGGGGGCGGGACCGAAAGTTATCGTTCCTATATATTACATGTGCCCAAACACAAACTATCATTTGTTTTTCTATCCAATACCGGAGGTATTGCCGGGTACGATATTATATACAGTTCACTCGAGATATTGTTGCATTCGTTTATGGAAAAAGAACAACCGTTTTTGAAAACGGCTGATCTTACCGCTTACGAAGGTACATATAAATTGAACTCCAGTCTCTATCTTTCTGTCTGGGCCGAGAAAGATTCTCTGTACTTTGGTACCTATCGTACACAGGAAAAAACATTCCTTCCACAAAAAAGCAGGCATACGTTTAGTTTTATATGGCCTTTTTCAAAACTGACATTTCACCGGGACAGTTTTGATTTGCGATTTGTAGATTTCACCTATACTGCCAGGCGTGTTATACCACCCGTGTTGAAAAACCCGGATATTGACCTGAGCAGGTACGTAGGTACTTATAAAAATGCTCAACATGAGAGTTCGTTTGAACTGGTACTGATGAACGGTCAACTGATTGTGAAGCACCCTGTCTTTAATAATGTGGAATTGACCATGTATTCGGGAACTGTTTTTTACACGCAGAACAGTGCCTTTGGAGAAATAGATTTCTATTTTGATAAGGATGGAAATGTAAAAGGGTGTAAACTATCAAGACAAAATATTCATAATATAATGTTTTGTAAAACAAAATAATTGTCTGTAAAAATTAAAGTCAAAATATCACCTTTTTTTCAACTCAGTTTTTATTATAAGATCCTTCCAGGAAGGCCTTGTAGCGGCTTTATTGGAGTAATAGAGGTACATTTTGTATAACCCATTGTGTCTTTTACTAAAAACACTTACAGATTTATGCAAACATTTTACAACGTGTTTTTTATCTTGCTCCATAAAACAGGTATTTCAACAAAAATGTTACGTACTCCCTGTATTTTTTTATAAGTTTAAATTGTAGAACGGTACAGTCATGAATAAATGCTTTAAGATACAAGTGTAAAAGGCAATAGTTATAAGCTTTCTATGTATAGAATATCAAACTAATATGAATAAAAATCTGAAAATTCTCCTTAGCATACCTTCATTTTTAATTCTCTTCGTAGTTCTATACAACTTCTTTGCCGACCTAAACGCGCAGGAATATGATATCATATTTAAAGCATCACTTATAATCCAAACTTTGTATTTAATGGGACTTGTTTACATATTGGTATCATTATGGAAAAACAGGTCAGAATCAACAAATACCAAGTGGACATGGACTTTATTGATGATACTCTGTTTACAACCTATTACTACATTGATATATTTATGGGCCGTTGAGCCGAGGAAAAAAAGCCCTAATTCATAAAAGTTATAACCAATAATAGAGATCATTTAGTCTTAAAGATGATAGCCATAAATAATCAAAAGTTTTAAAAATCATGCAGTCTTATTTAAAAATAGAATAGCGGAACATTCGAAAAACAGTAATTTTAGCACCGTAAGGTAATATTATAAATATGAATGATAATACAATTAATAGTTTACGTGAGGCTTTAAAACATTCACCTGATAATGTCCCTTTACGACTTTTATTGGCTGATAATTTGCTGGCACTTAATAAACTTGAAGAGGCTGAGTCAGAGTATTCAACAGTTCTTAAATCTGCCAATGACAGCAAGGCAAAAGTAGGGTTAGCCACTGTGTTTTTTAAAAAGAATAACTTTTCAGCCTGTAACGTGATTTTAGAAGAGGTAATTGATGACGGGACGAATGATATAGGGGTTTTTACACTTTATGCAAAAGGCCTTTTAAAAGAAAATTCAATAGGTAAAGCCATTGAAGCCTATAAACAGGTATTGGCTATCGATCCTAATTACTTTGATGAAGAACTTGACCATCAATTGCGACAAAGAAATAATAATGAGATAGCAAACAACGAAAAAGAACCAGACCATCGTTTTTTGCAAAAACCTAACATTAATTTTAATGACGTGGGTGGTATGGAAGAAGTAAAAAAAGAGATTGAGTTAAAAATTATTAAGCCTCTTCTTCACCCAGAACTCTACCGGGCCTATGGTAAAAAAGCAGGAGGAGGGATTTTACTTTATGGCCCACCAGGCTGTGGTAAAACCTTCATTGCCAAAGCGACAGCCGGTGAAATAAATGCTAAATTTATAAATGTTAGTCTCAACGACATTTTGGATATGTGGATTGGTAACAGCGAAAAAAATTTACATGAAATTTTTGATTTAGCACGTGACCATACACCATGCGTATTGTTCATTGATGAAATAGATGCCTTAGGAGCTAGCAGAAGCGATATGAAACAATCAAGCGGCAGACATCTGATAAATCAGTTTTTACAAGAACTTGACGGAATAGATAGTGCAAACGATGGTGTTTTAATAATTGGGGCAACAAACACCCCCTGGAATTTAGACCCCGCATTCAGACGCCCGGGAAGGTTTGACAGGATAGTGTTTGTTTCTCCACCTGACAGGATCACGAGAGAGTCTATTTTAAGTTTAAAACTCAATAACAAACCCACAGGAAATATTGATCTGCAAGCCATAGCCAGGAAAACCAGACATTATTCAGGTGCAGATATTGACGCAATCATTGATATTGCTATTGAGCAAAAACTTGAATCCTCATTTAGTGATGGAGTTCCCAAGCCACTGGAAACAAGTGATTTAATGATTGCTTTAAAGAAGCATAAACCAAGTACCCAGGAGTGGTTTTCAACAGCCAAAAACTTTGCCATGTTTGCCAATGATTCAGGACTTTATGATGACATTCTAACCTATTTGAAAAGTAACAAGTAATATGATAGAAAATAGCATACTTTCGAAAGTAGAAATTCTCATTCAACAAAAGAAATTTCGGGAAGCCGAAAGAATTCTTCTAGATTTATTAAAAGAGGATCCAAACAACATTAACTTTCTGTCATTACTTGCCGAAGTAAATTTTCAACAAGACAAACTTGAGAATGCTACAACCTTAATTGATAATGCCATTGGATTATCACCCGATGTCTCACATTTGTTTTATACCAAGTCCCGTATTGCCATTCAACAGGACCTTTTAAAAGAAGCTGAGAAAAACATAAATCAGGCAATTGCCTTAGACCCTTATGATGCAGATCATTTTGCATTGTTAGCAAATATCAGGTTAGGGCAAAAGAAGTTTAATGAAGCACTTGAAATTGCAGATAAAGCTTTAGAAATAGATGCTGAAAACCTGTTGGCCTTAAATATAAGAAGTATAGCCTTAAACAAGTTAAACAGAAGTGCAGAATCCTTTGAAACTATTGAAGGTGCATTAAGAGAAGACCCAAATAATGCATACACTCATTCAAATTATGGATGGGGCCTATTGGAAAAAGGAGACCATAAAAAAGCATTGGAACATTTTAAAGAATCACTATCAAACGACCCCACTTTTGAGTATGCACAATCAGGGATGCTTGAAGCCTTAAAAGCAGCAAATCCTGTGTATCGGGTATTTTTGAAGTATTCATTTTGGATGAGCAATCTTACTGCCAAATATCAATGGGGGGTCATCATTGGTTTTTATCTTGGTTTTAGAGCAATAAAAACAGTAGCCAGCAATAACGAAGCATTGAAGCCCTATTTAACACCTTTAATTATTGCCCTTGCTTTAATTGCCTTTTCAACCTGGGTAATTGGCCCAATTAGTAACTTATTCCTGAGATTTAGCCAATACGGACAGTTGTTACTTAACAAAAACGAAAAAATGAGTTCCAGCTTTGTTGCTGCTAGTTTAGCAGTATTTACAGCAGGATTGCTAGCATACTTTGTTTTATCAGACGAGAGGTTCCTGACTATTGCTGTGTTCGGATTTGCAATGATGCTACCGCTCAGCACTATGTTTTCTCCTTCAAAAAATAAATATGCACTCTTAATTTACACTATTGCCCTGGCGGTTGCAGGTCTTATTGCCATAGGATTGACTTTTATAACCGGTAAAATATTTAACTCAATGGCAGTTGTATTTATTTTTGGATTTGTAGCATTTCAATGGATTGCGAACTATATGCTGATAAAAGAAGACAACCCATAACGAACAAAAGCCGCTACCCATAACATCTGGGAATAATAGAGCCTTACATAATATTACTGACCCCAACTTGACTACTCACAACCATGAAAAAATCAAAAGTTTTAAAAATTATAGGACAAAACATAAAAAGAATTCAGTTGGAAAAGGGGTTAACACAGGTAGATCTGGTTGGTAAAATTAAAGCACGAATTGACACCACCAATATTTCCAGAATAGAGCAGGGGAGAACCAATACCACCATTCACACCTTGTTTAGAATAAGCGAGGCCCTGGAAGTACCCTTATCCCATATTTGTGACTTGGGAAACCAAAGAATAACTTGCCATTTTTAAAGCAAGAAAAGTATTTTAGCATACTCTGGAAGCCGGTGCATATACCTGGTTTGTAACTACAGGCTCTGTACTTTAGCCAATATCTCTTTTTTACAAAATATGCAGTATCTTTATGCCCGTGAAATATGTAGCCGTTTTATTATCTTTTTGGGTACTGTGCCTGTCACTGGTACCGTGTTTTGAAGGGAACGACCCGGTAAAACATGAAATGCACGACACTGGTTGTGACGACCACCCCGATGAAGAAAAGGGGTGTTGTACAGATGCGCCCTGTTCTCCTTTTTATAACTGTAACAGTTGTACCGGTTTTGTTTCACATACAGGTAGTGTTACCGCAGGTGCCATAGTTTACATTTTTAAAGAAGCCACTCCTCTATATTATCACCTTCCAAAATCAGTCGGGCACTTACGGCCTATTCTAAAACCTCCCATACCGGTACTTTCTGCTTAGTATAGCCACCTAACTGCCTCCTCAGGCAGTGAACTTGTATTTGTAAAATAACTTAAATACCTATTGATGAAAATTAAATTCATACTAACAGGATGTGCGTTCCTGTTATCATACCTGGCATGGGCACAAAACACCTTTAAAGCTACCGTAACCGATCATGAGTCTGATGAACCCCTGGCGGGTGTAAGTGTGTATATAGCTTCGCTTTCACTGGGAGGGGTTACTGATGTAAACGGGAACATAACTCTTGAGAACATACCAAACGGCAACTATACCCTTGTTTTTAGCTATATAGGCTATGAGACCCTGCGGCTTAAAAGAAGTTTTCCGCTTTCTGCACAGCAACAGGGACAAAGTATTGAGCTGCATCATTCGCATGAAGAAATGGACGAGGTGATCATACGTTCTACCCGTAGTACCCGTACCATAGAAGATATTCCCACCAGAGTAGAGTTTATTGCCGGGGAGGAACTGGCCGAAAAGGGAAATATGAAACCGGGTGACATACGGATGCTACTCAATGAAAGTACCGGTATCCAGACCCAGCAAACCTCAGCTACCAGTTATAATTCAAGTATCAGGATACAGGGACTGGATGGTAAATATACCCAGTTACTAAGAGACGGGTTACCACTATATTCGGGCTTTTCCGGTGGTTTGAGCCTTATGCAAATTGCACCTTTAGACCTGAAGCAGGTAGAGGTGATTAAAGGAGCTTCATCTACCTTATACGGAGGGGGAGCGATAGCGGGCTTGGTAAACCTTATCACGAAAACGCCCGAAGAATCGCCCGAGCTGGCCATTATGCTCAACGGTACGTCTGCCCTGGGGCTGGATAACAGCATTTTTTACTCCGAAAAATTCAATGAAAAAGTAGGGCTCACCGTATTTGGATCATACAACCGGGGTACGGCCTATGATCCCGCAGATATAGGGCTTACGGCCATTCCCGAATTTGACCGGTTTACCCTTAATCCGCGCCTTTTTCTCTATTTAAGTGAAAAAACCACCTTAAATGCCGGGGTGAATATGGTAACCGAAAAACGCCTGGGAGGTAATATTGATTTTGTAAAGGGTGAAACAGTTGAGAATGCCTATTTTGAAAGAAACAATACCGATAGAATATCTACCCAACTACAGTTTACACACCAAATAGACAGTACGACTACCCTACAGTTTAAAAACAGTTTTAACCTCTTTGAACGCGCCATAGAGATCCCCGATTTTAATTTCTCCGGAAATCAGCTTTCTTCCTTTACAGAGCTTAACATAAACCGCACTACCCAAAAAATGGAATGGATCGCAGGACTCAACCTGTGGACCGACCAGTTTACACAGGATGTGGGCACCACAGGCCAGGATCTGGGCTTTTCTGAAAATACGATAGGTGCTTTTGTTCAAAATACCTGGAATGTACAGCCTAAATGGACACTGGAAACCGGTTTTCGACTGGATTACCAAAATGAATACGGTGTTTTTGCATTGCCTCGTTTTTCATTACTATACAAAGCTACCGATGCGGTTACGTTTCGTTTAGGCGGCGGACTGGGCTATAAAACCCCTACTACTTTTTCTGAAGAGGCAGAGCGCCTGCAGTTTCGCAATATACTGCCTATAGACCCTGATGAACGTGAAGCCGAACGCTCTTTTGGAGGGAATTTTGACATCAATTATCGTACAGCGGTCGGCGATGCCCTGACGCTTTCTGCCAACGTGCTGTTTTTTTATACCCAGATCCGTGATCCGTTATTGCTGACCGATACCGGTAATGGTTTTGCTTTTTTACAACCAGATGGTTTTGTTGACACCAAAGGAGCTGAAGTAAACATGAAATGGAGCTATGGCGATTTTAAATTGTTTATAGGATACACCCATGCACGTGTTCTGGAACATTACGATGGGGAGCGAACCACTTTTCCCTTAGTGGCAGAACACCGGCTTAACAATGTACTGATGTATGAAAAACACGGGAACTTCTGGATTGGCCTGGAAGCTTATTATTTTAGTCCGCAGCAACTAAGTGACGGCAGTACCGGCCAGGCTTACTGGATCACAGGGTTGATGACCGAGAAGAAATTTGGGGATCATTTTTCGGTTTTTGTGAATTTTGAGAACTTCCTGGATACACGACAAACCGGGTTTGATACAATTTTTACCGGTGATATCAACGATCCGCAGTTTCGGGATATTTATGCACCCGTCGATGGTTTTGTGGTAAACGGAGGGATTAAACTAAACTGGTAGCCCGTACACCAAATCCGGCAAAAGTGGCAGATTAGCTATGTGAGATGCTCCCCGTTTACATGTGTCTTATTTCCCCGTGACCCCTTGTATAAACTTTTTCTCTGGATATGTAAAATAAACATGAATTTAAGTATTAGGGAGTATTACAGTGTGAAGGGTATGCTGCTATTTGTGCAGATAGGCAAGGTGCTAAAAAGAGTATAAAAAGTAAACACGTAAAACAACTTTTCATATGTATATATACTTAAAAAATAAATGGTTAGATCTTTAATTAAGAAGTCAAAATGCAGGTTGTTTTATGATTTTAAGAGAAATTTCTTTAAAAGAGGCTTACGATTGTATAAAGCTGTTTACATCTGCCTGAGGGTATTTACTTTCTTCGCCTACCCAAAGCAAATGCCCCCAGGTATTATCATACATTTTTAAAGTGGCGTTTTTTATTTTTTGACGGGCGTAAGTAGCCATTTCAGGAGAAACTGATTTGTCATTTTTGCTGTGGAGTATAAGTACGGGGCATTGAATTTGACTGATAAGGTGTTCATCCAGTTGTTGATCCAGATCGGTTACAAAACCTTCTCCCGAGCGTTGCCGGAAAGTCATATCTTTAATTTCAAGAATTTCTTCCCGGGTAATACGGGCATTTTTT
Source organism: Ascidiimonas aurantiaca (assembly GCF_037646345.1). NCBI lineage: Bacteria > Pseudomonadati > Bacteroidota > Flavobacteriia > Flavobacteriales > Flavobacteriaceae > Ascidiimonas > Ascidiimonas aurantiaca. The sequence goes on from NZ_JBBEWR010000009.1 coordinate 208,368, forward strand.
TTTGTTGACAATTGCTTAAAAAGCATACGTGCCATGATACCGGGGAAGAGATGAAAGAAAAAACGAAACAGGGCCCAACTCATTTTTTCTCTGCGGGGAGAAAATAGTTTTTTTCCTTTTATATACATAGCATCAAAAGGCAGCAGCCACCTCTTGGTTACTGCTGAAATGAGAATTAACTTTTCTACTTTTTCAGGATACAAAGCAGCCAGTGCCAGTGCGGTTAATCCGCCAGCAGAAATACCAATAACAATCACGTTTTTAATAGCCAGTTTTTGGAGCAATGCAGCCATAAGTTGCGCGGCTTCTTCGGGCTTTTTTTTGTTTTGTAAAGGTGTACCCCCATACCCCGGGCGGGAAGGGGTTATTAACTGATAATGACGGGTGTCATATCCTTTGTGAAATAAAGTCTCGTTACAACTGGAATGGCCTCCGTGAAGGAATAGTATGGGTTTTCCATTACCTGCAACAGAAATCTGTACGCGACCAAACTCTGTAGCTATTATATATTCCATTTGGTTTGAAAAAAGGTGATACGCTTACTTTTTTTGAATTTCTTAATGCTTTAAAGATAAAAGCCCTTTTTTGATTTTGTATAATTAATCTCAAAATTTCGTTGAGTACCGGTTGATAAGAAATATATATTAGCCGATAAGCTGTTGCTTGATTTCTTTATCTTTTTGAAGATCAAACCAATTGTTTTTTTAAAATTTTTTAGCGCTAGACCCTGTTTTTTAGGGTATTTTAAAGCTATTTTGGCCGTTAAAAGCCAAAATATAGTTGGTGCTCCGGTTTTTGGTATTCCATTTTTCAATAAAGGCAGCGACATTAATAAAGGTTTTATTCTAAAATTTTTCAGTAAATACCTGTAGGGTAAGACCAGATAATATAATGGAATTACATTTGTCAAAAAGTCCCAAAAATAGATCGGTTGCTTTTAATTTTTGATCTTCTAGGCATAAGTAGGGACACCACACTTTACATTACAACAGTTTTTTATATGAAATCAGGTATTTATACGATCATAAATACAGGTTTTTTTACCTTTAAATATAAGATTTTATTTTCATAAATTTGAAAAATCATTAAATATGTAGCTACCATTGTTTTGATTACAAAGGCGTATCCGAAAAACCCTAAAAGAGTAGGATAAACTTAATTATTTACAATTATGAGTACAGAAACTTTAAGTAAAGATTTTTTGGGCATAAGTTCCCATGCTGTCGTCTCAGGCGTTATTAATTGTCAAAGTGCTGCTCCACCTATTGGTACAGATCCTCGCACTGCCCTGTTTATAGCCTTAACTAATATGAGCTATAACAGTGTTACATATGCAATTTATAATAATTTGACCGGAGATATGATAAGTTCAGATACCTTATCCAAAGGAAATTCAAAATCAGTAATTGTCCCGACACAGGATAACCCAAACATTGTGAGGATCCAAAATCAAAGCCCTTGTGAAACGGGTGGCGTTGCTCCTCAATTAAATTATTCGGCATCTACTCAGAGCTAGTATTGTTTTAAGTTAAACATTCTTATATTATAACGCTTTACATAGTTTGCAACAAGAAGCCGTCTCAAAACTCATTGAAACGGCTTCTTTTCTTTTTTTCTCGAACTCCTCGGAGAACGGTTCTCAAATATTCAGATCTCAGGGAGGTTAAAGAAGTATTGAGACACTTTCTTTTTCTTTGCGTTTTACCTCAGAGACTGGACTACCATGTTATAAAAAAGATATTTTAGCACAAACCGTTATAACTTTACAAAATATACTTTTGTCGCATATTCAGTAGTATAAAAACATGAAGGCTTCCTTCTTAATTTTAAAACTCCCTAAAAATAGCAAGATATCACAAGCCGGGGATGTTGCACTTTCTCATATTGCATAAAACTATTTTATGAAACGAAGTTATTACGTGTACGTTCTGCTATGTGTGGTTGCCCATATACACTTAAACGGACAACATCTGGCTCGTAAAGGATACCTGGGGATCTACCCTTCTGATTTTAAAAAAGACTCTTTAAGTACCGGTATTTCTCAAAGTATAAGGGGAGCGCAGGTACAGCAATTGGTAACTGGTGCCACCGCAGAAAATGCAGGTGTTAAGGTACATGATATAGTAGTACGTTTAAACGGAACCGCTATACAAAACGCGGCAGATCTTAAAGAATTTTCACAACGCCTGAGGGGAGGGGATTCTATTCATTTTACCGTATTTAGAGAAAACCGTTTTGAAGTTCTCAAGGGTATCATACAGAGTAGGCCCTTTGAAAATACAGTGGGTAGTAGGGTAGACTATACCGAAGTGTCTTTTGATGGAGGGTATTTAAGAAGCATAGTACACATTCCCAAAGGAAAAGGGCCTTTTCCTGTTGTTTATTATATACAGGGATATCCGTGTAGTTCCGTAGAATACCCTAATGACAGCAATCCTTTTAAAAAGTTGACAGATTTTTGGGTGCGCCATGGTTTTATAGTGTATAAAATAGAAAAACCGGGCATGGGCGATAGTGTTAACCGCGAACCCTGCGATCAAATTTCATTTGGTAAAGAATCAGAAGCTTTTAAAGCGGGATACCAACAGCTTTTAAAGCTCAGAGAAGTTGATACTTCAAAAGTGTTTATTTACGGGCATTCTTTGGGTGGAGCACATGCCCCTTTACTGGTAGAGACATTTCAACCTTCGGGAATTATGGTTTACGGTGTAAGTGGGCAGTCCTGGTATGATTACATAAGTAAACTCATTATTCAACAACTGCCATTATTTGGTATTTCATATACAGATGCAGAAAGTCTTTTAAAAAGTAACAGACAAGCACTGTTTGACTTTTTTATAGCTAAAAATACTCCTTTTGAGATTGTTCAAAACCAACCAGATGCACGCAACTTTTTTACACATATTCTAAAATACGATGGGAGAGACCATATATTTGGCAGGCATTATCAATTCTGGCAGGATCTGAATTCGCAAAATATAGCTCACAACTGGTCTGCAGTGGCCTGTCCTGTCCTTGCTATGTATGGGGAAGCAGATATAGAGGCTCTGGATGCCAGCGGTGCAAACAGGATAGTACGTATCGTAAATAATGATCATCCGGGTAAAGCAATCTTCAAACTCATTGAAGGCACCGATCATGCACTTATTCAAACAGGCTCAAAAGCAAATGGTGTTCGTCACAAAAAGCAGGGAACATACCTAAAAATAGCTACGGAACAATTTAATAAGGCATATCCCGAAATGCTTACAAACTGGATGCAGTCTATATTGGATAATATCAAATAATCCTTATTTCGAAAGAGTTTTAATAAAGAAGTAAACTTAGAAATTAGTGTAAGGCCATAACCGTGTGGCTCACCTTATCTTTTTATAAGCAGAAATGTTATTCATCACCTTTCTGCAAATTCGTTTGGCAAAACGAAGGACTCATACCATAATATTTCTTAAAACGATTCGAGAAATATTGAACATCATTGTATCCTAAAAAATAGGCAACTTCTGTAATATTGAGTGTGTTTTTCCTGAGAAGCCCCTGAGCTTCCTGCATTTTCAGATTTTCCAGATACTGCCCCGGAGATGTTTTAAATGCCTTTTTAAACAGGCGTTGAAAATAAAACTTAGACAATCCTGCTGCATAGGCAATTTCATGAAGGGAAAGATTAGAAAATCTATGGTCATGAATATAGTTTCTTGCCAGGAGGAGTTTGCGAAATAACTCTTTTTTTACACTTGCTTTTAAAGCCGGAAGCGCATGTATTTTTTGGTTAAAGTCAGACTCCATAAGAAGAAGCGCTTCCAAAAAAGGAGAAAAACTTTCTTCTAACTGTAGTTTGGATAAGTGAGTGCCTGTGTTTTTAAGATATAATAGGCCAGACTGTAAACCGTATTGATCCACAGGGATCTTTAAAACACTAAACTCCTGTGAAAGATCGAAAAGCTTTTCTTCTTCAAAAATGTCCTTTTCTGCAGATGCCACTAAAGAAGGGTTCAGGTCAATACAAACACCGCTGGCCTGGCTGTTATTCTGGGCAATATAGCGAAACCCTTCATTAAAAAGGAGTAAATAGTGAGGAGTTACCTTATAGTAGCGGTTATTGATCTGATAGTTTTCGCTTCCTTCATAAACTCCTTTTATACTAATAGCCTCTTTTCTTTGAAATGCCATTTCAAAATCATAAAGGTTAGACTCCCGAATGCTACCAAAATTCCCTTTGTATAATTCTTTGATTCCAAGCTTTTCCATGCAGACTAAATTAGTGAATAACTTCTTGTTTTATTGTGCATTCTTGCTATTAACAAATTTTTATAAATGCACAAGTAGAACCAATGATACCAGCCTATCCTATAAAAGGATGAACAGCACAGTCAAACAGCATTTTTTTGGTATGAAGCAATTAAAATAGCAAGATGTTACAGGGAGACACCTTCTTATGATACTAATTTTGGAGAGTTCCCGAAGTCATTCTTTTTTAAAATAATTGTATGAATCTATGCTGGATAAGAAATTTTTGAAATATAAAAATTCCAATCTGAAAAAAACAGAGTATGATGATTTAATAGTAACCATAAAAATGCTTTTGAATGACATGAAAATATACCCAATGAAGATCTGTCACTACAAGAGCTGGCAGATAAACTGAATACAAATCGCCATAAAGCTTCTCAGGCTATTAATACGGCATTTGATAAAAGTTTTTATCAGCTTATTAATAGTTGCCGCATAGAAGAGAGTAAAGAATTAATTGAAAATGAAAAAGAACTTTCTGTAAAAACCATTATGTACGAGGTGGGTTTTGTTAGCAAATCTAGTTTTTATGCTGCTTTTAAAGGTCTTACAGGAAAAACACCCTTAGAGTACCGAAACCTGGTTAAAAATAAGTAGCATTATCTTTTGTACACGAAAAAGAAGGGTGTACAATGAATACGCATTTTATATTTAGTTAGCTGATTTAGATTACTAATTAATTTTGTGCTCCCTTCTTAGTATTCTTTCCATTTCATTCACCAAAGTAGAGACATAAAATGTAGGTGGTAATCATAATATAGGTTTACTAATATATTTCATTATAACATTCATATTAAAATACTTTATGTAAAAGCAGGATAAAATCTTTATAGCTGTTCTTACACTACAGGTTTATCTGTAAAAAAGACCCATCTTCATACATCTAACCTTAACGTATAACTTTTTTTGGCACGAAAAGTAACCTCGAAGCTCTATAAATTACCAATATGGTGTTCGCTAATATCCTTGTTTATGCAATTTTGTTATGAAGATGGCCCATGATAAAAAAGTATTTATATGATATTTAATTGCAGATTATTCTTACTATTAACACTTAAAATGAAATTTTGTCTAAAAAATCAGATAATTAACAGAATATTATTAAGTTTCTTTAATTATATTTGGATTGTTATCTGACCATGTTTACAGATAACAATCGTCCTCAACTAAGATTAAGTTTAATTAGTAATCAACTTTATATTGTCACGATATGCTCAGTGATTACGCAAAACATTTGGAGTTAACGTTCTCTTAAGGGAGATCAAAATCTATATTAAAATACATTTGTAATAAGAAATTACGGTTTTATAAACCATAAAGAAAAGCTTCTTTCTGTAAATAAGTAAAGGATAGTATTATTCGTAATTTCACTCTTAAATTATAGAAAAAAGCGTTCAACTATTGTTAATTATTTTCTATAGTTTGTTTTTAAAATAGTATTTACTCTTTGTTTTTGTTCTAATCTTCTGGCGCATCAGTCAGGTAGTATTTACATACTTTTTCACAAAGTAGTTCTTCTCGATCGAGATGAACCTAAAGTTGGTAAAAACACTTTTTCTTAGTATTCCCATTTATCAATTTAGAATTAAATGTTAGCCTTTATTAGCTAATGTCTTGAAACGTATAAATGTATTATTTGTGCTGTTTTTGGTGTTTTTTCTTTCGAAAATTTACCTTAAAAAGACAGGTTCATAAGGAGAATAGTTTACGGTGAACCGTATTGTAAAAGTGTAGTGTGAACACCCGTATTGCCAATGCCATTTTACAGTACAAACTGGTGAGGACTATAATAACAAGGTCTGGATCAGGAAGAATTTTGCCTCATTTTAGCCGTTGAGGATGTGAATGTTGAAAGAAATTGCAGATCGAAATAGCTACAGGCTTATCCACTTGAATACAGAGGGATCTTTGGGGAAACTTAAGCTTTCTGATTCATTTCAATATGCCGTAGTTATTCTTTAAAATGAATTTATGCAGATTATGAAAGATGGTAAGTTTTCAAAATATAAAAACTCCAATCTTAAGAAAAAGGAATTTCAGCAATTAATTGAAGCTATTCAGGTGCTTTTGTATGATGTGAAGATTTATAAGAATGAAAATCTGTCACTACAGGAATTGGCTGATAGACTGAATAGCAACCGTCATAAGGTTTCCCAGGCAATTAATATGGAGTTTAATAAAAATTTTTATCAGTTGATCAATTGTTGTCGTATAGAAGAGAGTAAGCGACTTATAGAAAACCAAGAAAGGCTCAATATAAAAACAATTATGTACGAGGTGGGATTCGTTAGCAAATCCAGTTTCTACAATGCTTTTAAAAGGGCCACTGGAAAGACACCTTTACAGTATCGCAGATCTACCAAAAGAAAGGAAGAAAACTATTTTCCCTAAAAGTAAATTGAGGGGGGCATATACTACACATTTCATATTTAGTTAATTGATTTAGTCACTCATTAACTTTCGCCCCCTTCTTTTGTTAAAATAGTTCTCCTCGATCGAGAAGAACTCAAAGTTAACAAAAAGACTCTTTATTAGCAATCTCTTTACCAACTACGGTTGGATTTCAATTATTACTAACTAACGTCTTAACATTTTATGAAAATTACATTTACATTATTTCTTATGTGTTTTCTGTCTATTCAAGCCTTTGGACAGGAGAAAACTGTAAGGGGAATAGTTTACGATGATCAGGGATTACCATTGCCTGGCGCGAATGTTATTATTAAAGGAACCGTTAGAGGAACACAAACCGATTTTGACGGAAAGTTTCTTTTAAAGGTAAACAGTGACCAAACCCTTGTGTTTAGTTATCAGGGTTTCGAAACGAAAGAAATGCCTGTAGGCAACCGCGAAAGTTTTGTCGTAAACATGATTCCTATGGTGTCACAACTGGAAGAAGTAGTGGTTGCCTTTCGTGTACAGAAAAAAGAGGCAGTAACCGGAGCTACTGATGCCGTAGATACAAAACTAATAGAACAGGTGCCCGTGGCCTCACTAGATCAGTTATTTCAGGGGAACGTTGCCGGGATTAGTGCCACGGCAACCAACGGTAACCCCGGTGCGCGGTCTGAGGTATTCATCCGTGGTGTAAACAGCCCTACGGGAGGTTCTGAACCCATTTATCTCTTAGATGGTGTACGAATAACCTCTGCTATTTTTAGTGCATTGAACCCCAATGATTTTGAAGATATTAATTTCCTGAAAGATCCTGCTTCTGCAGCACTATATGGAGCCCGGGGAGCAAACGGGATCGTCCTGATTACTTCTAAAAAAGGTAGAAGAAACCAGGAAGCTACCATTGAATACTCAGGAACTACCGGTTTTTCAGCATTACAGGATAATCCAAACTATCAGTTAATGAATGCTGAACAATACAGGAGGTACCGGAACATACTTTCTCCAGGTACATTTACCGATACCGAGATCGAAGAAGCGAGAAATAGTTCAACAGATTGGTTTGATGTATTTTTAAGGAACCCAACCACTACCAATCATCAACTTTCATTTACCGGGGGATCTGAAAAGATGTCCTATTTTATTTCAGGTTCTTATTTTAACCAGGATGGTATTATAGAAAGGTCAGGCCTTGAAAGAACTACCTTGCGTGTAAACGTTTCCGGAGATGTGAAAGAATGGTTAACTATTGGAACCAATTTAACTTTAGGATATGCTACCGAAAAACTGGCAGACGACTTTGGTGTAAATACCAATAGCCCTATTCTTCAGGCATATGTAAATAGGCCAGATACTCCTGCTTTTAATCCGGATGGCACGATTAATACTGCTCAGACTCTCGGTTTTAACGCTTTAGAACAAACCCGTATAAACAGTGATGACCGTTCAGACCTCAAGATAGTAGGTAACATATTTGCCAAAGTTCGCTTTTCAGAAAACCTCGGATATGAATTAAGTTTGGGTATGGATTACAACAATACCCGAAGAGATCGCTTTTTCAGGCCAGGTACTAACCTGGGTAATCAGGGAGATAATGGAAGATTGATTATTGCCGGAGACGTAGATGCTACTTTTTATCACAATAGTAAGTTTACATATGATCTTGAAATCAATGAAAATAATAAGCTTACACTTTTAGCAGGTATGGAGTTTGAGCGTTTTAGAGACACAGATTTGGATGTTGAAGTACAAAACTTCGATTTCCCATTAGGTGTTCCTGATGCAGGTACCAACTTTAACTCCATTACCGGACAAAGAGACAATGCTACCTTTATAAATTACTTTTTTAATGCTGACTATGCTTTAAATGATAAATACTTCTTTACAGGGTCATTCTCATATGGCGCAGATAGTGATTTTAATGCATTAGAGCGTTTTGATGCTTTTTACAGTTTTGGTTTTTCATGGTTATTATCAAAAGAAGGTTTTCTTAAAGATTCAAAAGTGATTGATTATCTGAAATTGAGAACTTCTTATGGGGTAACCGGTAACAACCAAAGTGCTGACCTCTATGCCAGTGGTAACTTCCTTACCATTGACCAATACAACAGAAATGCTGCTTTATTGAGTGTTTCTAACCTAAATGACCCCAGCGTAGGTTGGGAAGTGGTAACGGGTTATAACGTAGGAGTTGATTTTGAGCTCTTTAAAAAGGTAAAAGGTACTGTGGAAGCGTATTATAAAGAAACCACCGAGTTAACTTTTCAACGCCCTTTACCCCCCAGTACTACCATTGCTGGAGGTGAGCCCGAAGATGGCCAGATACTTACCAATACCGATGATTACAGCGTAGTTAACAAAGGTATTGAAGTAGATCTTTCTTATAATGTTTTAGGGAATGCCCAGGAAGGGATCACTATTGGAGGTAACTTTTCATATAACCGTAATACCATTGAAGGTGAAGGGCGCCCTAATGTAAATGCTGGTAATGAGTGGTTTGGTGATGGTGAATTGAACGGAACATGGTATCTTGTACGGTATGCAGGTGTTAATCCTGCTAATGGAGATGCTCTTTGGTACGATGCCAACGGAAATCTGACCAATACATTTGATGAAGATAACAATGCAGTGATCTTATCTGGAAAATCACCTTTTGCACCTATTAATGGTGGTTTTTATGGTATTTTTAAATACAAAGGTTTTGATCTTGATGCGCGTTTTTCGTATCAATTTGATAAGTACATACTTAATAACTCGCGGTTTTTTAATGAAAATACTAATTTTCCCGGATTTAATCAATCCGTTACACAGTTGAACATTTGGCAACAGCCGGGAGATGTTACCGATGTACCCAGAAACGGGATAGGTTCACAATTTGATACGCGTTACCTGGAAAATGCTTCTTTTCTACGTTTAAGGTCTGTAACGCTTTCCTATAATTTCCCACAAAGGTTTCTTGACAGAACCCCTTTTAAAAGCTTAAGAATATATGCACAGGGCCAGAACCTGATCACCTGGACCAATTATAAAGGTTTCGATCCCGAACTTAACGACCGGTTTGACGGTTATGAGTATCCGGTAGTAACTTCATTCCTTTTCGGAGTAAACTTTAAACTTTAAAAAACTATGAAACGAAGCATAATGAAAAAAATAGTATTAGTAGTGGTTTCATTGGTTCTTTTCTCTTGTAATGAGGATGTTTTGAACACGAAGCCCTCAGATCAAATACCCAATGAGGAAGCGGTTGCCAATGTGCGTAATGCTCGTGCTACGCTTTTTGGGGCCTATAGCCGATTATTAGACGATCTTTACTATACAGGAACCCTCACAGGGTTGGGAGATATTATGACCGGTAATGCATCTATTACTGCTGTAAATACTGGAAGATTTGCTTTCATGTACCGGTATGATTATAACTCAACTACTCAGGATGTAAACGATATATGGATTCGTTGCTATTCTATTATTGGAAGCGTAAACCCTATTATCGCGGCTATGCCTGAATACGATAATATAGAAGATCCTGATATTGAGGAAAAGGATCAGGTGTTGGGTGAGGCGTATGCTATAAGAGCACTGGCTTTTTTCGATCTTATGCGTGTGTATGGAGATCGTTTTACCAGTAATTCAGAGTTTGGAGTACCCATACCTGCAACATTGGTTAATCCCGATTTTACTGCAGAATTACCCAGAAGCTCCGTAAATGAAGTATATGAATATATATTAAATGACCTCAATACGGCATTAACACTTATGGATGAAGACAACAGTAATACCGCTCGTTTTAATACCAATGCCGTAAATGCCCTTCTGTCACGTGTGTATCTGTACCGGGCAGATTATGAGAATGCCATTGCAGCAGCTAATAGGGTTAGTGGATATTCTTTAATAAACAACGAATCAGACTTTAGAGACTTTTGGTTAAACTCTGAAGGACCTGAACTTATATTTAAAATTGCCACTACAGAAGTTGATGACGTAGGAACTCCATTTGGCTGGATATATAATTTTGGAGTGAACGGAAACCGGCAGGATTATATACCTACGGCAGAATTTCTTTCTACTTATGAAGTAAACGATTTTAGATCTGATGTGTACTATGCAGATCTGGCTTCTTCTGGCGCAGACGGACAAGTACGCACAACAGTGGTTAAATATCCTGATAATCCTGCTATAGGTTTGGCAGGAGTAGTAGAGATCATGCCTTTACGCTACGCAGAGGTTATTTTAAACAGAGCCGAAGCCTATTATGAGAACGGTCAGCAGGCACAGGCACTTTCTGATCTGAATTTGCTAAGAGGCAGCAGAGGATTATCAACCATTTCATTATCAGGTATAGCTTTACGCGATGAAATTCGTGCAGAGCGACGTAGAGAACTTGCCTTTGAAGGACATTACTGGCATGATCTGAAAAGATGGAATTTAGATATGGTAAGGATACAGGATGAGAATTGTTCCGGCGCCAACTGTGAATTTACCGTTCCGGCATCTTCCAACTTTTGGCTTTTCCCTGTTCCTGTTGAAGAAGTTAATAATAATAGAAATATAACCCAGGCTCCCGGTTATGCCGGTTAATATACAATACATATGAAAGCACTAAGAATTTTTATATTATTAATGGGCATTGCTTTTATTTCCTGCGAGAGCGATGACGAGATTGAAACCCAAAGGTTTGGTGCAGGAGACGATATATGGGTGCAATTTGCCTCAGAAGCATTGAGCATACCTGAGAACTCAACAGAAGCATTAGAAGTACGTGTTTTACTGGCGGCAGATAGTAATCCTAATGGGGTAACTGTTTCCATAAACATTGAAACCGATGCGCCTGCGGGAACCTTCACCCTAAGCCCGGGTACGGAGATCACTATACCCGTGGGAGAATTAAGCGCTTCTTATTTCATACAACCTATTGACAATGATGAAGTAGAGGGTGACAGTGAACTGGAAATTACACTTTCTTCTGCTGATACAGCTGTTGGGTTGGGTGGAGGCTCTGCTTTTTCCGTAGTAGATGTAATCATTGTAGAAGATGACAGTGAAGAATAATAACCTTCGCTATATTCTTCCGGTTACAATGTAGCTCTTTATGCTTTTGGGGATACCTTTTTGGACTATTCACTAGGGTATCCCTGAAGCTTAGCTAGTATCCCGAATGAATTTATGATGACCAGAGGAGCAACTTATTTCTGTTATCCAGGTAGCTTCCCATACCGATACTTTTGAATTTACTCTTGAACAAAGTCTTTTAAACCATGCATTCACTGTTGATAAAGTAACAATTGGAAGATAAAACAATAATAAGAACTTTCATCCTTTGGTTAAATGAGAGGGGGGGGCTGTCTTTTTTAAAGAGGCCCCTCTTTTGGTTTATATAAACCATAGTTTTTATCTCAAATATAGTGTTTAATAAAGCCTCAATAAATACTATTATATATACATGGTGAAGTTTTCAAATAGGTGCTTTTTGACAAAATACTTGAACGACTTATTGCGTACTTTAATTTGTAGAAACGGGGAATATCATTAAAAGAGATCATAGTGTTTTTAAATAAACCGTAGATATCACATATGCAATAGAAACATCCAAATATTGTATTATTAAAGAAAATAGAACCAGGAAACATATCGCAAGCTTAAGATGTGCTTTCGGAAGATGTTATCTGGTATTTTTTAATACGTCAGTTGTAGCTAACCCCCAAAGGGTTTTTTGTTGATAACCCTTTTATGATAAAGCCTGCAGGTAATGAACTTTTGGCTATGCATACACAAAATTTGCTTGTACTCAATGAAAACGGAAAGAAGATTCATGTGGTATTGGTGTGGTGAATTGCAAATGACAATGTTGTGGAGATCTGGGATATCCCTTTCGCATTTACAACTATAAAATAGTATTTGCAGAACTGTTAACGTAAAAAATGCGGTTTTCAACTTGAAAACCGCATTTTTTAATTTCAGCGCGATCTGTTCCTTTTCAGGGAACCATACTTTTAGAAGGTATGCGAAGTGTTTTTACAGTTGAATAAAGGCTTCCATCATCTCCCATACCTTCAATAAAAAACGTGATATTTTCTACACCTGTATTAGGAATGGTAAAAGAAGCTTCTCCTTTTTCATTCGTAATTATTTCGGGCAACCAATACACTACCCCGTATTCTTTAAATACCCGGCTCTGGTAACTTGTATATTTGGGAGCGTAGTACTTTTTACTTTGTTCAAACCCGTTTTTTACTTCATAAGTAAATACAGGTCTTTTTTTATCTCCATCATACGCAAAAGGAAGGATCTCTTTGCCGCGATTGGTATATATTCTTATGACCCCTCCGGCTCCCCTCAAGCCTTCGCTGGCACCTGATTTATCAATAAAAATACCGTGTATCTGTGAAGTGGGAAGGTTAAACAAAATAGAGAAGTCACCTAATAGTGGGACGTCATCAAAATAAATGATGGGTCGGGCCCTGCCTCCCGGGCCCAGGTTGACCGATTGGGTAAGTCTGTTTAAAATATCTACACCCAACGGGCCAATAAATACCTCATACCCCCGGGATTGAATGAGATCTGTAACAAGAGGATACTGAAAAACAGTATTTTTAGTTACTTTTAAAAGCTTTTTTCTATAAAATTTTGGAACAAAACTATCGTCTTCCTGTTCCTTTTGCCACTTATCTTCGGTGACTATCACTTCATCCAGTTCAATAGTTTTGTTCGGTAAAACTAATGTGAAAATAGTATCTTTTTTTTCATTGCTTTTAGCAGGCAGATCACTGTACAGATCTGTGTATTCCCAGGTGTTTTGTAACCGGTCTTTTTGATTTTCAGATTTCAGATTTATGTACATATTAGGTTGTACGAGATCACCATTCTTTTTAGATGTAGAAAATGATAACATTTCTCCGTTTTCCGGAAAGAATTCTTTAATAATAAAGGTGTTATCGGGTTTGGTTACATCAATAGTTTGCGAAGAATGGTTTCGGCTGGCATGCATAATGATCTGGGAGTTGACGTCTATATTCATACCTCCTCTTAGAAAGACACCTCTTTCAAACGCATATTTTTGTTCGGGCGATTGGGAGGTAATCACATTCCAGTCATATTTACTCCAGCCTTGTGTTAGTAACAACAGGTCGAGCTCATAGAGTTTTTTTTGGGTTACGTTCCTAAAATAATATACCGGGTTCTCAATAGTACCTTTTACGTAGGG